>DAISIZ010000023.1:3159-14264 GCA_036821745.1 Aurantibacter sp.
TCTTCGCCTTTCTTTCCTTTTTCGCCTTCTTTACCGTCTTTACCTTTGTCAGATTTTTTAAGCTCTTCTTCCATTTTTTTATTAAGCTCTTCTTGACTTATAATAATATCTGGTAATGGTGTTCCGCCACTTCCTTGTCCAGGAGAAGGCATTCCCATTTCACTATTCATTTTGTCTAATATCTTACTTAATAGTTCAGCTAAATTATTTGCCGAAGTAATCGCATATTGTTGTGAACCAACACCTTTTCCTATTCTAGCATCTGCAAAAGCAGTAATGGCTTTTTCTATATTAAAATAAACTGCCGCAATTTCATCGTTTACTTTTTGACCGATTTTAGGATTACGAGACGCTAAAGCAAATAAACTATCGTCTATATGTTCAAAATTTGTTTTTAAAGTATATTGATCTTTTAAGTTGCTACTGTAAGCGTTATTGTTTGCTGTAATTTTAGAGAACGCATTCATGTTATCTTCTTCTCTAAAAGAAAACGCGACCAAGTTATCTAAAATCTGACGTAACATTGCTGCATCTTCTTCTTGCTGTTCTTCGCCAGAACCTTGAGCAGCAGCTTGCATTTGCAGGCTCATTTTTTTCATTTTCTTAGCGGCATCTTTTTGCTTTTTAACCGCTTTCTTTTTTGCTGAAGCTTTCTCTTCTTCACTTGAAGTAGTTTCTTCTTTCTTTTTAAGCGATTCTGAGGCATCTTTTACATCGTCCTTAATGTTTTTCTCTTCGTTTTTGTTTCGCTTTAATTTAAGTGGTTTTCTAAGCTGTTTATTGTCTTTTTCAACATCATTTAATTGTTTTATTAAATCGTCCAGCTTTTTATTTATTTTTTCCTGAGCTTCTTTTGTGTTCTCTTTGTCTTTTTTAGCTAATTCTTCTTGCTCCTTACCTAACTTATCAAATTCTGAAATTAATTTTTCGAACTTCTTTTTTACGAAAAAACGTTTCATTAATTCTAAAACCTGTTTTAAGCTTTTTTTCTTGCTTTTAGATTTTGCCGCTAATTCTTCAACTTTTTCTGTAAACTTTTCCTTGTTGAATTTCTTTTTAAGCTCCTCAATTTCTTTTAGCAATTTTTCGTTTTGCTTTAAAGCCTTTTTATTTTCTTCTAAACGCTTTTTTAAATCCTTTTCAAATTCGCTTTCTTCTTTCTTAGCTTCAGGATCTTGCTGTTTTTTAAATTCTTCTAAATTGTCTTTCAATTTTTTATTGAAATCCTGCATTAGTTTTTCTTGTTCCTTTTGACGCTTTAAAAATTCGTCAATCTTTTTCTTATCGTTAAAATTTAATTCTTTCTTTTCACGTTGTGTTTTCGCTAATTCTTCTAAATCTTTTTCTTGCTGTTCAATTTGATTTAGCGACTTTCCTAAATCTTTAATATTCTTGTTTTGGTCTTCTAAAAGCTTATCGGTTTCTTCGGTAGCAGTTCGTTTTCTGTAAGTAAATACCGAGCTTTTTGTACTTTTAGAATTTAAATCATTATCAAATACTTGGAAGTATAACTCGTAAGTTTTGCCGTCTTCAATTTCTAAATTATGAGGGAAACTACTTACAAATTCAGAAAAATTTCCTTTAGGAATTGCTATGGTTTTAGTTGATTTTTTTTCGACTTTATTTAATGGGTAATACACTAATTTTAAATTAGTTAATCCATAATCGTCGCTCGCTTTTCCGAAGAAATAAAGCGTTTGTAAATCTAAAGAATCTGTTTTTGCGGCAACATCTAAACTCGGGTATTGATCTTTAATAACTTTTAAGCTAAAAGCTAAGTTTTCGTAGTCTTTTAAATTCTTATTACTTGATGAAATATTATAATTATACGTATTAAAAATACGTTTAGAGCTTTCAAAAACACATTCGTTTTTATGAGTAAAATGTAAGGTGTCAGTCGCATAAATAGATATCGCTTCAGTCGATTTTGTATTTACTAACCAAGTCACTTTAGTACCTTGAGGAATAACAGCATTACCAATACTTTTTAAGGTTTCATCGCGATTACCCGTATACGCTGGATAATCTAAAACCATATCGAAACTTACTATTTGTGGTGCATTAACTAAGCTTAAAGTGTAAGGTTTAGATTGCACATTATTAGCTTCTAAAGTGAATGTTGTGGGTTTGGTAACTTGATTAAAAGTATATTGAAAAGCACCTTGCTCCTTAGATTCTAAAAAATAAGTTTCACCATCAAATTTTATGCTTGCATTTTCTGGGATACTTTCGCCTGTAGTTTCTATAAATAGCGTAAACGATTTATTTTCAACAGTTTCTAAGTTCTCATTAATCACAAAAAACTGAAACGGCGCTGGTGGTTCGTAAGCTAAATTGTAATTAACGACGCGTTCGTAACTTGAACTAAACCAATTCATTTTACCACTAACCACAATAATTAATATTAATGCTAATGGAATTAAAGCATACTTTAAATACTTAATATTGGTTTTATAATTTACCGCCTTTTTAAACGGTACTGGGTTTAACTCAGCTGCTTTTTGGTCTATACTTGCTAATAATAATTCCGATTCTTGTGAGCTTTCTTTAAGTTGAAGTACGTTTGTTAACTTATCGTTCACTTCTCGGAAATGTTCACCAATTAATTGAGAGGCTTGCTTAAAATTTATTCCTTTTTTTAAATTGAATAGTTGCGCTAAAGGAAACAAAATAAACTTGGTCAATAAGCCTAATTCAACTGCTATAAAAACCCAAAATAATAAGGTTCTAAATCCTGAGGATAACCATAAAAAATGCTCAATTAAAAGCGTAAATAAAAAGTACAACACACCAATGGCAAAAAACAAGATTGTGCCTTTTATAAGTTCGTTGGTGTAATATTTTTTTATAAAACCGTGAAGTTTTAATTGTATGTTGCTGAAATTCTTCAAATTATAAAAATAATTAAGTAAAAGATAACTTCTAAAATACGCTTTTATTTTTTTCTATGTAAGGATTTTAACAGCTTTACCACTAAAGCAAAAAATAAGACCTATGAGAATCTTACTAAGTTTACTGTTATTATCAAGCACATTAAGTTTTGCTCAAAGTCCTTGGACTCAAAAAAAAGGTAAGGCTTTTACACAAATTAGTTACAGTACTATTTCAGAATATAAAGCACTTTTTGGTAGTCCAGATTATGCTACAGAACGTGTTATTACAGATAATACCATTCAAATTTATGGTGAGTACGGTTTAAGTGATAAAACATCTTTAGTTTTAAACTTACCAATAAAACTTCTTAAATCTGGAAGTGCTATTAATCCTAATGTATTAGCATTAACGAAATCGGATAATTTAACTGCTTTTGGTAATATGGAGTTAGGTGTTAAACATAATTTTTACAATAAAAAATGGCTAGTTACTGGACAATTAAATATTGAAGCCAATACCAGTAGTTACGACAAGCCAACAGGATTGCGTTCTGGAATTGATGCTTTTACTGTAACGCCATTAATTACAGCTGGTAGAGGTTATAATAAATTATACTATCAAGCTTTTGTTGGCGCACATTTAAGAACTAATAATTATAGCTCTGCACTAAAAGTTGGTGGTGAAATAGGTGTTAAACCCATTAATAGATTGTGGTTAATTGCTTATGTAGATGTTGTAAGTTCTTTTAATAATGAAAACCGTCAATTACCTTTAGAAAATGTGTTGACAGGATTATATTTAAACGATCAAGAATATGGTGGTTTTGGACTAAAATCTGTAGGAGAATTTACTAATAAATTTGGTGCTACTGCAAGTTTTGGTGGTGCATTTTTTGGAAATAATGTGGCTAAAAAAGCAGCATATAATTTTGGATTATATCATAAGTTTTAAATAAAAAAAAGGTTGTTTTTAACTTGAAAGCGCTAAGGTTTTAATCTATTAAAATCTTAGCGCTTCTGTTTTTATCTTAGCATAGTTCGGTCTATCTTTGCAGTCTTAAATTTTAAGGAAAATGACAAAGAATGTTCGTGTGCGTTTTGCACCAAGTCCAACAGGACCATTACATATTGGAGGTGTTCGTACAGCTCTTTTTAATTACTTATTTGCTAAAAAACATAACGGAGCTTTTATTTTAAGAATAGAAGATACCGACCAAAAACGTTTTGTAGAAGGCGCTGAAGATTATATTATTGATGCACTTAATTGGTGTAACATGACTATTGATGAAGGTCCAAAAAATCCTGGAAAATTTGGCCCTTACAAGCAAAGCGAACGTAAAAATTTATACAAGCAATATGCCGATGAATTAATTGCTTCTGGTGATGCATATTACGCTTTTGATACTGCCGAAGATTTAGATGCGCATAGAAAAGATCATGAAGCTAATGGTAAAACTTTTATCTATAACTGGCATAATCGAGAGAAATTAACCAATAGTTTAAGCTTAACTGAAGCTGAAGTTACAGCCAAGTTGGATTCAGGCGATGATTTTGTAATTCGATTTAAATCGCCACAAGATGAAACACTTCATTTAAAAGATATTATTCGTGGTGATATTAAAATTGACACCAACGTTTTAGACGATAAAGTATTATTTAAAAGCGATGGTATGCCAACCTATCACCTAGCGAATATTGTAGATGACCATTTAATGGAAATTTCGCACGTGATTCGTGGTGAAGAATGGTTACCAAGTTTAGCATTACACTTTCAATTATACACTGCTTTTGGTTGGGAAAAACCAAAATTTGCGCATTTACCATTAATTTTAAAACCAACCGGTAAAGGAAAATTAAGTAAGCGTGATGGCGATAAATTAGGCTTTCCAGTATTTCCTTTAGAATATACGTCTCCTCAAGGCGATGTATCTAGAGGTTATAAAGAAGACGGTTATTTTAGTGAAGCTGTAACTAACTTTTTAGCTTTCCTAGGATGGAACCCTGGTACTGAGCAAGAGTTGTTTTCTTTGGAAGAATTAATTGCTGCTTTCGACCTAAATAAAGTAAACAAAGCTGGTGCACGTTTTGATCCGGATAAAACCAAATGGTTTAATCACCAATATATGCAAGAGCAAAGTAATTATGAATTGGCCGAAACGTTTAAAGCGCAACAAAGCGAATTAAGTGCTATTGATGTTAATTACATAGAGTTAGTAGTGCATTTAATTAAAGAACGCGCCACGTTTGTAAATGATTTTTGGGACTTAAGTCACTTTTTCTTTACAGCGCCAACAGAGTTTGATACAAAAGCTTTTAAAAAGGCAATTAAAGACGATACTAAGAGCTTGCTAGAAGAATTATTACCAGTTGTAGAAGGTATTAGCGACTTTGATAAAGAAACAGTACAAAACACGGTTAAAAGCTGGATAACGTCTAAAGAAATTGGCTTTGGGAAAATTATGATGCCTTTTAGAGTTGCTTTAGTAGGCGCTTTAAGCGGACCAGATGTTTTTGATATTAGTTATATGATAGGAAAACAAGAAACAATTAAACGATTAAACCATTTAATAGCTTCTATTTAATTAGAGTTATTTTTTTATAAAAAAAGCGCGTTAGAACTTAATCTAACGCGCTTTTTACTTTTATTAAAAAGAATTATTCTTTAATGAATTTTAAAACTTTATCACTGTTGTTAAGTTTTACAAAATAAGCGCCAGGTACTAAGCTTGACACATTAACTTCGTTAGCATTTGCAGAAACTTTTGTGTTTAACACGGTTTGTCCTAATAAGTTTAAAATAGTAACATCGTGACTGTCTTTTATATTATTAAAAGCAATAGACGACGTTGCTGGATTAGGATAAATTGAAATGTTATTTACATTAAATTCGGCAACACTTAAGTTACACGTATATGCAGGTAAAACATAACCTCTAGCTGTGAAACGATCTGTAAAAGCTTGGATATCTGCACAAGTAAAGCCTCCTGCTGTTCCTATGTCTATAGCAGCTTGTCTTACGGCAATTGCTGCATTTTGTTGGTTTGTTCCACTATTAGTCATTCCCAAACCTTCTAAAAAAGCTTTATCTGTTTTTTCACGACCAACAATTTCCCAGATTTCCATCATTACAGAAGCCCAAATTTGACCATCTGTATGTGGTCCTCCACCTACTAATCCTCCAGGATATTGCGCTCCATAAATAGTAGTTCTTCCATTCCAACAAGCGTTATGTCCATCCCAACCAAATACATAGTTATATGCTGCATCTGAAGTGTTCCATTGTCCTAAACTTCTTTTGTAAGAATTAGCCCAATAGTCACCACAACCTTCACTTAATCCATTAACTTGCGATAAACCACCATTAGTAATCCAGTCATGTAATCCATGTCCTAATTCGTGTAAAATTACATCGGCATCTTCTCCATCATCAACACAACCTTCACCAAAAACCAAGGTTCCTCCTGTATAAAATGAATTATCATTTCCATTAGCACCGTGAGGATCAAAACGAATGACACCACCATTTTGTGTTGGAGCTAAAGTAATTCCTAAATCATTATTAATATAGCGCATACTTTTATCAACATGATAAAAGATATTTACTGCTTCAAAACCATCTTGTTGTCTGTTAAAACTAAAGTCAGAACTGTTTTGAATAAATAAACCTTTGTTTGGTGCATCTAATTCAGCAATTTCAACTTTCGAACTTTTTAATCTGTATTGTCCGCCTGTTACGTCAATTTCAGGTAAATTTACCATGGTTCTTGCTGCGTCTAAAGTGGCGTTAGTTGCATCATTTCCATCTACATATTGTCCACCATAAGCACTTGTAGTAGCTGTTAAAGGGTCTGTATTAAACACAAAACCTGTTCCTGTTGTAGGTGTAGATAGCGCAGATTGTTGCGTTTTCTTTTTAGTTTTTGGTTTATCTTTTTCGTGATTATCTTTATGATATATAGCGATATCTTTAGAAGATACAACAGCACCTGTTTGCGCATTTACCATAACTTCCCAACCTCCAGTTTTTGCATAAGAGTTTACATAAACACGACGAACTAACGTCGTTTCATTGTTATTGTCTTGTAAAACAAATACTTTGTTTGTACTATCTATAATGTCAGATTCAAGAACATTTAAATTTGTTAATGCAACTTGAAGTGCTTCATTTTCTGAGATGGCTGGAACCGTATTAATGCTTTCAATATCTTTTTTATAAGTATTTGCACTGTAAGTTACTCGTCCAGAATTTGATACGTGAACTGTTATTTCAGATTGAAAAACAGGAACATTTTCTAACATTTGATAATATCTAAAGGTGTCTCCAGATAGTCCAGACCTGCTAAATTGCATATCTAAAGTATGATTAGGTTGGACTAATAATACCGCTGATTCTTTTTCTAACCATTGGTCTGCAACTTCTCTATTAGATAGTTGCGATTGTGCAGTAAGCATTAAACCTATAGATAGACTAAATACAGTAAGTAGTTTCTGTTTCATAATAATTAGGGTTTTTGTTATGCCTAAAAGATAGTGATTTTTGATAATATCTTAAAAAACCATAAAAAAAGCGAACTAATATTAATATTAGTTCGCTTTTTTTATAAAAAACTACGTTTTTCTTAAAAGGAAATCATAGCGGTTAATGCTAACATACTTTGGTTTCCTTTAAATTGTTTAGCTTCAGCTTTAGCAAAATCTGTTTTATTTAAGCTTCCAAGAATATTGGTAATTCCGTACATGTATTGTGCTCTTAATTTAAAATGACTTATTCCAGCTGTTAATCCAACAGCACCATTAAAATTAAAGTTATTTATGTTAGAGATATCTCCTGCAGTAGCATTGGTAAATCCTTCTAATAGCAAAGGTTTTAATTCTTTATCCTTAATTTCTAATTCACTATTGTATTGTAACATTGGCCCAATATCTAATGTGACATGGTCAGTTCCTAATTTAAAATGCCATAAAAAAGCCAATTGTGCAGTAAGTAACTTATAGTCTACATTTAGTTTAGTTGCAGATAATGCCGATGGTTTTGCAGCAAGCGATAATTCGTTTTGCGATATCTGCATACCATAACTTAAATTAAATATTTTGTGAGGTATATCTACCGTTGCAGACATTCCAACAATCCAACCACTTGTATTTACAAAGTTAAAATCGTCGGTTAAAATGTCGTATTGCGTAATACCACCGCCAACAGCAATACCATTAACAATGTTAACTGTTCCCTTTGCTTTTCTTCTTTGTGCAGAAGAAAGTGTAACAAAACATAGGGTAATGACTACTAATAGTAAAAGGCTTTTATTTTTCATGTCAATTTTTAAAGAGATTGGACAAATATAGCTTAAATTAGTCATTAACTTTTAAACCAATAACATCATGCCATTATTTTTAATTCCATTTTTAGTCATAGGACTAATCATTTTAATTACAGGTATTTTTACCGTTAAACAACAAACAGCTGCAGTTATAGAACGCTTTGGACGCTTCCAAAGTATACGTCAGTCAGGATTACAGTTTAAAATTCCTTTAGTCGATAAAATTGCAGGACGTTTAAGTCTTAAAATTCAACAATTAGATGTTATTGTAGAAACTAAAACAAAAGATGATGTTTTTGTACGTTTAAAAGTTTCTGTACAGTATAAAGTAATCAAGAATAAAGTGCACGATGCATTTTATAAATTAGATTATCCACACGATCAAATTACGTCTTATGTTTTTGATGTGGTTCGTGCTGAAGTTCCAAAAATGATTTTAGATGATGTATTCTTAAAGAAAGATGATGTGGCAATTGCTGTAAAGTCTGAACTTAATGAAGCAATGCAAGATTACGGTTACGACATTATTAAAACTTTAGTAACAGATATTGATCCGGATGCGCAAGTAAAAGAAGCGATGAACCGTATTAATGCTGCCGATAGAGAAAAAACAGCAGCACAATATGAAGGAGATGCGCAACGTATTTTAATTGTTGAAAAAGCAAAAGCAGAAGCTGAAAGTAAGCGTTTACAAGGTCAAGGTATTGCAGACCAACGTCGTGAAATTGCTCGTGGACTTGAAGAAAGTGTTGAGGTTTTAAATAAAGTAGGGATTAATTCTCAGGAAGCGTCGGCATTAATTGTTGTAACACAACATTATGATACGTTACAGTCTATTGGTGGCGAAACTAATAGTAACTTAATTTTATTGCCAAACTCGCCACAAGCGGGAAGTAATATGTTAAATGATATGGTTGCAAGTTTTGCAGCAAGTAATGAAATAGGTGAAGCTATGAAAGAAGCTAAACGCAATAAAAAGCTTAACCAAGCTAAAGAAGAATAAACACTTTTTAGTTTAAATACAGAAAAGCCGAAACTGAATGTTTCGGCTTTTTTTATGCTGTTATATTTTTTTGTTTTCAGGCTTAGGTTCTTCCTTTTCTTCTTTGGGTTCTTTTCCAGGAAACACTAATGATGTACTTGCGTACGTCGTTCCAAAATTAGCATTAGCATAAAAGACTTGGCTTACCGCATCTTTAACTTGATCAATAGTTAATTCTTTTAAAGGATGAATAAAAACGGCCCACAAAATATCGTCCGAAATAGCATTTTTTACATCTAAAGCCGTGTGAAAGTTTGCAATTAAAGCTTCTTTTAAAACATTTTCGTTTAGTTTATCCACATAAGCCACTGGTGAAATAATACGCATTCTATTATTGTTTTCATCAGTTAGAGATAAAAATGTGGTGTTGTCAATATGAATTTGCCAACGGCCTTTTTCTCCGCTTATAGAATCTGAAATCGTGGTGTAAATAGCGTCTAATTTGACGTTAGTCATTGTGTTTTGTGAGAATCCAAACGTTGAAACGCATAAAGCAATTAGTAAAAAATATTTCATTAGGTAGGTTGTTTTTTTGTTAAGTCGAAGTAAACTATCAATACTTACTATTTAAAAGGCTGGCGTTCTTGCCACGGTTTTAACGGATTTAAATATTTCACAATGCCTTTTAAAATTAAGTTTGCAATAGCGTGATTGGTATGTTTAACATACAACACCATAGGTTGAGGCTTCGCTCCTACACTACTTTTTATTTCCATTGCGGTTCTTGCAAAAACAATGTTTTTAAATTGATGTGAAACGCCATAATTTACCATATCATACAACATATTTAAATACAGTTGGTGTTGGTGATTTAACGAATGGTTATATCCTAAAAAATAAGTTTCTAAGGTGTGAAGGTTTTTAATTAAGGTGAAAAACCCAACCATTTCATTTTCTATAAAATAACCCGTTACGATGAACTGTTCTTTTAAAGCTTTTTTAAGCTCGTAAAAGTGATGTTTAGGCAATACAAAGGAATTTACACCTGCATTGTCAGAAACTGTTTTATAAAGCTTGTAAATTACGTCTTCGTGTGTTTTTAAGTCTTCTAAACTTAATGGTTGCGAAACAATAGGCGCTTTCTTTTTTAAAGCCGTTTTAAATCGGCGTTTGTACTTTTTCTTTAAAGCCAAGGTGTAGTCTTCAATAGATTGCCATTCCTTCTGAATAGGAAACAACATATTGGGTTGCACTTGTACTTGATATAATTGCTTCTCTTTAAAAAAGGAGACTTCATTATGTATAGTATCGTCTAAAAAATAATCTTTAAACGCAATAAGTCGAATAGTTTTTCCGTAGCTTTTTTTAATGATTTTGCTTAATTCTTCAATAGCATTGTATGTGGTTTCTAAAAAGTCTTTTTGCTTAATCTGAGACACATCAAAATAAAAACCGTGCTGTCCTGTGTGCATTAAATTTCCCAAAACCAACAGGTTTCCCTTAGCTATTTTAGAAATTACAGCCGTAGTTTGTTGTTTAATCCAAGAGCTATTGTCTCTAAAAACAGAATTCAAATACATTTTAATACGTTGTAAAATGGCAATTCCTACAATAGTTCCATCTTTAAAAACAGCTAAGTAATAAACACTAATATTTTCAGGGTAAGCTTGTTCCAAACCTTCTAACAAAGCTTTACTTAAAAACACGTCGTGTTGCGCCAAATCGTTCCAAGATTCAGGTAATTGACTTACAGAGGTATAAAGTTTAAAATGTATCAAATAGAGACTAAAAAAAGACTGAATTTAAGTTAATTCAGTCTTTAAAGTTATTAAAAAGTTAGGACTATTAGACCCAACCACAAACAATAGCACCCATTGCTCCTAAAGAAACAATCCAGTAACCAGCATTTATAAAAATGTATTTCCAGCTTCT
>DAISIZ010000023.1:14364-20189 GCA_036821745.1 Aurantibacter sp.
CCTTTAAGTTTTTCTTCGCTTACTTCGGCTTCACGCATCCAAGCGGTTCCAAATGTTTTTGGATTGTACCATACAAAGCCAATTAAAATAGGCACAATTGCAGATACTATAATGGCTAAAAAATTAAATTCTATCATAATAGTTGTTGTTTTAGTTTCTATAAATTTAAAGCTTTGTTTAACTATAATCAAGAAAAAGATATTAATTACAAGGTTAGAGTTAAACAAAACGCTGTGAAATTACCAGCTTCCGCTTGCGCCTCCACCACTGGAACTTCCGCCTCCACCAGAAAAACTTGATGAAGATGATGAGTAGCTACTTGATGATGAAGAATATCCTCCAGAACTCGATTTGCCAGACGAAAAGCTTTTAAATGAGTACTCTTTACTGTTTTTAAATAACGAGAATTTTATAGGTTGCTTTTTAACTTTGCTTTTTGTGATGTAAGCTATGATTCCAGGAAGAACAACCCCAAAAAATAACACCAAAACCACTAAAGTTAAGACATTAAAATATGGAGAATCTACAACTTGATTAAAGGTGTTTTTTATGCCTTTCATTTGGCCAACTTCACTTAAAAAAGCAAAGACAAAAACTAATGGTAATAGTATAAAAGGTAAACTAAGTCCAACACCTAAAAGATTTAAAATTAAAACAAACGGAAAAAGTACCACACTAATTTTAGCAGACAATAATGCTCTAAATAACTCTATAAGGTGTTTGTAGGCTTTGTAAAAAAAGAAACTACCAACTGCTATAAACGAACCAAAAAACAAAACCGCAATTAAACCCAAAAGAACTTTACCCCAAAGAGGCATTTTATCGTCTTCAATTAAGCCATTAAATTCATCTCTATATTCTGGGTTATCAATTAGACTTTTAATTGTTGAGGTTGCTGTATCAATACCTTTAAAAAAGTTGTTTTCTTTAAAATTAGGAACAATTTGTTGTTCTATAATGCGTTTCGAAAATGCATCGGTAATAATTGGTGTTAAACCATCGCCGACTTCTATTCGTACTTTTCGGTCTAATTTTGAAGCCACAATTAATATCCAATTATCTGCTTTTTCTTGCCCTAATTTATTGCTGTTAAAAACCTTAAACGCATAATCTTCAATGGTGTTTCCTCTTAAACTTAAAACGGTTAGAACCACCACTTGATGTGATGTGCTGTCTTGCTAACGTGTTAATTTTTCTTTAAGTTGAATTAACTCCGATTCACTAAATAATTGTGCCTGATCTGTAACAATCTCACTTAAAACAGGAATGTTGTCTTGTGCATTGGTTTGTGTTAAACCAATGAAAAGAAATAAGAAAAGAAGTTTGATTTTTTTCAAATTAATAGTTGAAGTTAAAGTGTTATAATTTATCAGATGGAAACTCAACATCAATAATTTCAGCTTCACCAATTAATCTTGGACCTTCGTGTATCCACCACTTTCTTCCAATATCTAAATACTCATCAATTGGTTGAATAGATAAAAATCGAACAATAACTTCTTTAGTTTCCCCTGGAAGCATTATGTCTTCTTTCCCTAATTGTATATCACCAACATAAGTATATTTTAATTGGTTGTTTGTTTCATATTCGAAAACGTGATTTGGTCTGTAACCGCTTTTAAATCCTGTTTCTCTTCCTCCTTCTTCAGTTGTTAGTAATTTAAAATTAGTTTTTACGTGAATTAACTCTGGAGTTTCTTCAAGGTCGAAATCAGTAATACTGTAATCTGTATATTTTCCAAAAGCGTGCGTATCAAAAACTTTACCATAGCCTAAATTCAGCTATCGCTTATAAATCAATTCACCATTGAAATACAGGTAAAGTTCATTGTCATCTTTTATTTCTTTACGTATAATCATAGTTTACGGTCTTCTTAAAGATATTCATTAAATATAGAATCTATATCATTTCTGAAACTAATAAAATCAAAATCTTTAGGCTTACGTTTCATCTTTTCAATTCTGTTAATAGAATTAAATAATTCTTTTTTCATAAGATTTAACGTTTCAATTTCTGATAAATCTTTAATGATATTCCAATCGAAATTAGAGTTGGTGACAAGCCATTTCACAGAATGTTTCCAGCTTTCAATTTCATTTTTAAAAAATTGAGCAAAATCACCATCAAACTTGAATAACTCAAAACCCCAAAAGAATTTTATAACAGACGTACCATAATTTTTTTCTTGTAATTTATCAGAAATATAATCTTCTAAATCATTCAAATTTACTTTAAGGTTATCTTCCTTAAATTCGATTGTCAATGTTCTTTTTATTTCGAACTCCATTTTCTAAAATTAATAGCAATAAAAAACCTTTCAGAAATAGCTCTGAAAGGTTAAATATAATTGAAATTTTTAAAGCGTTTAGTTTAACAAACCAGCTTCTTTAACTAATAACTCATTTTTATCGTCTAAAGCTTTTTCTATAAATGTATTAATAGCTTCGTTACGTTCTAAACCATCGTTAAGCTTTACGCTTAAAATAAGTGTGGTTGCAATACGAGTTCCTACTTTTTTAGTTGCCGTTCCAAATAAAGGTTCTAACTCCTCATAAGTCACTTGTTTGGCTAATTCTAAAATTTCAGCACGTACTTTTTGTTGCTTTTCTTCAGGTAAATTAGTGTATTTTTTACCTAATTTATTAATCGTGTTAATTGCTTTTGCACCTTGCTGTGGGTTGTTATTATTTTGCTTTGGTGCGTTGTTTTGTTGCTGAGGTTTCGGCTTTTGTTTTGCCCAAGAATCACGTAAACCAACGGTTTTATTAAATACTAAATTGGTTTTATTTGAATCGTTATCCACATTAAAATACCCTAAACGTTGAAATTGGAACTGCTCGCCTACTTTGGCTTCGGCTAAACTTGGTTCTACAAAGGCTTCAATAGTTTTTAAAGAACTTGGATTTATAAAATCCATATAGCTTTTGTCTTCGTGAGAATTTGGTGCTTCGTCCATAAATAAACGGTCATATTCTCTAACTTCGGCTTTAATAGCGTGGTTTATAGAAACCCAATGAAGCGTTCCTTTTACGCGTCTTTCGGTGTCTTCGGAATAAGTACAATGTACTTCAGTAACGTTTCCTTTAGCGTCTTTTACAACGCTTTCTGCTTTAATTATATAGGCGTTTTTTAATCTGACTTCGCCACCTAATTTTAAGCGGAAAAACTTATTACCAGCTTCTTCTTTAAAATCTTCTTGCTCAATATATAATTCTTTAGAAAATGGTACTTTTCTAAAGCCAGCATTATCATCTTCTTGATTGTTTTCTGCTTCTAACCATTCTGTTTTATCTTCAGGATAGTTAGTAATTACCACTTTTAACGGATTTAAAACTGCCATAACTCGTGGTGCAACTTTGTTTAAATCTTCGCGAATGCAAAATTCTAATAGCGCCACATCAATAATGTTATCACGTTTGGCAACACCAGCTTTTTCAACAAAATTTCTAATGGCGTTTGGCGTATAACCTCTTCGGCGTAAGCCAGAAATAGTAGGCATTCTTGGATCGTCCCAACCGTTTACAATGTTTTCCTCTACCAATTTAAGTAGCTTTCTCTTACTCATAATAGTGTAACTTAAGTTTAAACGGGCAAACTCACGTTGCTTTGGTAATTGCTTATATTTTTCTTTGGTGTAAGGGAAAATTTGCTCCTTAAACCAGTCGTATAATTCGCGATGTGGTTTAAATTCTAAACTACATAAACTGTGCGAAATTTGTTCGATATAATCACTCTCGCCGTGCGTCCAGTCGTACATTGGGTAAATACACCAATCGCCACCAGTACGGTGATGATCTTTGTGTAAAACACGGTACATAATTGGATCGCGCATTAGCATATTTACGTGTTGCATATCAATTTTTGCACGTAAAATATGTTCGCCATCTTTAAATTCGCCGTTTTTCATACGGTTGAATAAATCTAAATTTTCTTCAACAGTACGATTTCTAAAAGGTCCGTCTACACCAGGTTGCGTTGGCGTTCCTTTTTGCTCTGCCATAGCTTCACTTGACTGAGAATCCACATAGGCCTTGTTGTCTTTTATTAACAAAATTGCCCAGTCGTATAATTCCTGAAAATAGTCTGACGAATAGCATTCTTTATCCCATTGGTAACCTAACCAAGAGACATCTTTTTTAATCGCGTCTACATATTCCTGCTCTTCTTTGGCAGGATTTGTATCGTCAAAACGAAGATTTACAGGCGCATTGTAACGCTCGCCTAAGCCAAAACTAATTCCAATAGCTTTGGTGTGACCAATATGTAAATAGCCATTAGGTTCTGGCGGAAAACGAAAACGTAAGTTCTCTTTTGGCATTCCGTTAGCTAAATCTTCTTCAATAATATGCTCTAAAAAGTTGAGCGATTTTTCATTATCTGACATACAAAACAGTGAATTATAAGCCGTAAAATTAATGAAAATCGTAACAAAAATGGGTTTTTAAGTACTAATAGATTGTAAACCTTTAAAGGAACTAATCAAAAAGCGTCAATTCGAGTGAATTTTAAGATTGAAATGAATAAAATTTGTAGCGAGAATAGCTTGTTTTAAGCAAAAATTACTCGAACCGACGTGTATTTATCATAAACAAAAACTAAAATAATTATGTCTTACCAATGTCCAAAATGCAATAACACAACCTATGAAGCTGGCGAAATGCGAGCAACTGGCGGAACGTTTTCTAAAATTTTTGATGTACAAAACAAGAAATTTAGTAGTGTGACGTGCACAAAATGTACATACACAGAGTTTTATAAGACTAAAACAAGTGGATTAAGTAATTTATTTGATTTTTTAACCAACTAAAATTTTAATCAATTTTATTTAAAATGGTGCTTAAAGTGAATAAACTCGCACTACATTTGCGCTATGGGAATAATTAAAGTTGAAAATATACGTGTGTTCGCACACCACGGTTGTTTAAAAGAAGAAACTGCTATTGGTAGCGATTACCGCGTAGATTTAAAAGTAAAAGCCGATTTACAAAAAAGTGCATCGAGCGATAAATTAAGTGATACCGTTGATTATGTAACACTTAACAAAATTGTTGTTGAAGAAATGGCGATACCAAATGCGCTTTTAGAAAAAGTAGCAAAACGTATTATTGATCGCATTTTTAAAGAAGAAGCTTTAGTTACAGTTGCAACGGTTAGCGTAAGTAAAGTGAATCCGCCAATAGGTGGAGATGTGGAAATGGTAACGATAGAAATTTCGGAAAAAAGAAAAGCATAAAAAACTTAGGTTATAAAAGTTCTTTTTTTTTATATTTGCCGTCTATTCAAGTAGTATGAATGGCGTCGTGGCCGAGTGGCTAGGCAGAGGTCTGCAAAACCTTGTACAGCGGTTCGAATCCGCTCGACGCCTCAAAGAACCTTCAAGTTTTACTTGGAGGTTTTTTTTATGCTTTAATTTTTATAAAAATTAATTAAAGAAGCGCAAAACCTTGTTCGTGTTATTGGAGTTGAATAAGTTTGATGTCTCAAATAATCCTCACATTTTACTCAGATCTTGTTTTTATTTATCATCAATTGATAAGTGATCTTGTTATTCTGCTGAATAGCAGAATCTATTGGAGATATCGCACAATAAACGGACTAACCTAAAGGATTTATTTTTTCAATCTTTTCTTTTAAAATCGCTTTTTCTTTTGGGAAGAAACCTTGAACTAAAAGCAATATTCCGAAGCCTAAAATAACTAAAGCGATAATTTTTTTAGTTTTAAAAATACGCTTAGGTGTTAGTTTACTTTTTAAGCTTTTAGCGAGTGCCATTTTAACTAAATCGGCTACAAAATAACTTCCTAACATACCAGCAATAAAAAGC
>DAISIZ010000024.1:0-13461 GCA_036821745.1 Aurantibacter sp.
AAATAACTTTTACGACTTGTGTTTCGCTATCGTAAGATTCAAATTGAATATTACCACCATCGCTAGCTACAGCAGGTTTTACGTATTCCTCTAGGATGTTTATGATTTCTTTAGAGGTGTCGTCTAAATTTTCATATTTAGTATCTAAAGCTTCAGCTGTTTTTTCTTTTACAATTTTAGCATTAGGGTTTACAATTTCTTTACCACTTTCTATGTATGTTCTAATAAACTCTCTAAGTTCGAAAGTAATATCGTTCCATTCTGCAACATCAAACTTAGCGATAGATACATAGTTTTCGTCAATAAAAACAGATTTTACAAACGGAAAGTGAAATAATTGGGTTGCCATTTCAGACGATTTAGCTTCGTCTAAAGAGGTGAATTCGTAAGTGGTTGTAACTAATTTTTTATTAGCTACAAATTTTAAAACACCTGGATTTGGTGTACTTTCTGCATATACAGTTACAGCAACTTTCTTTTGCGCTTGTGCTTCTTCTGTAATAGCTTTTTCACCTTTGTTAAGGTAAGCTTCAATTTGCTCTGAAACTTCGTTTTGTACCTTGTCCCAAGAGACAATGTTATAACGTTCTACAGCAACAAAATTACTGCTTATGTATACTTTCTTTACAAATGGTAAATAGAATAATTGTTGTGCTAAAGGCGATGATTTTGCTTCATCTATATTATTAAATTCAAAACTTTGGTGCTGTGTTATGAATTGGTTGGTTTCAAACTTAACTATAGTTTCATTTGACGTTGGCAGTATAGATACTTTAAAAGGCGTCATATTTTTGTTTTTTATGCAAAAATAATAAAACATTAATCCTAAAAGTATACTTTTTAGAGTTATAACTTAGTTTTAACGAAATGAATTAACTAAACCATTTCGTTAATTGAACTAAATTTATATATTTGGCTATTGTGTGATTTGTTATCAGACAATTTACATTTATATTGAAATTATATTTGTGATTTAAAATAAAGCTCCCTATGAAGATCAACAACTTACTTATCCTTGGAATTATCTTTATGTTTTTCAGTCAAACGACTAAAGCACAAGAGGGATTACCAATTTATTCAGACTACCTTTCAGATAACTTGTATTTAATCCATCCATCTATGGCTGGTGCAGCAAATTGTGCTAAAGTTAGATTGACAGGAAGACAACAATGGTTTGGCGATGAAAACGCACCAAGATTACTGTCTGCCAGTGTAAATGGTAGAATTGGAGATACAAAATCTGGTATTGGAGGTATTGTTTATTCTGATAAAAATGGATTTCACTCGCAAACAGGTGTTTATTTTACGTATGCTTACCACTTATTATTTTCAAGAAGCGAAGTAGATTTAAATCAGTTATCTTTTGGTATTAGTGCAGGAGCATTACAATATAAATTAGATGAAACTCAATTTATAGACTTCGATCCAATTATTGGAGGTATTGAGCAATCGGCAACAAACTTTAATGTAGACGTAGGTTTCTCTTATAACTTATATAATTTCTATTCACACATTACAATAAAGAACTTATTAAATAATGATGGGATTAACTTTAATGAGCAAGGTTTAAGTTACAACAACTTAAGAACGTACATTGCATCTTTTGGTAATACATTTGCTTTAAAAAATGACTTTGCGATAGAGCCTTCTTTTATGATTTTTCATAGAGATGCGACTAAAGAAACAACGTTTGATATTAATGCTAAAGCATACAAGTCAATGGACTTTGGTAAAGTTTGGGCAGGATTATCTTACAGAAGAAGTTTAGATGGTGCGGAATACCTTAATACAAATGGTACTGAAGTTCAATCACAAAAATTACAGTATATAACACCTATTTTAGGGACTAACTATAACAACTTTATGTTTGCTTACACATATAGCTACCAGTTAAATGATGTGGTATTTAATAAAGGAGGATTTCACCAATTTACTTTAGGATATAACTTTAGTTGTCGTCGTGCTAAATACAAGTGTAACTGTCCAGCAGTTAACTAGTGTATTAGACCACATTATAAAATTTAAGCCTTGTAATTTTTACAAGGCTTTTTTTATGGAAAAAATTGAAATGAGGCATCCATTCTTCAAAATGAGTGAACGCTACTTTTTACTGTGTAAAGTAGTCGTTTTTAGATTTAAATTGGTCATTATGGGATCTAAGTTATTTTAATAGTTGTAATAAAGTACGTATGTTTATATCATAACAAGTTATTATGTTAAGAAAAGTCTTTCTGTTTGTTTTTTTATTGGGTTCTACAGTGCTTTCTGCTCAGGAATATGATTCTATGGGAAATAGTGACTTGTCTAAAAACGAAAGCATTTTTACTCTAAAAGGGTTGGTGAAAGAAGAGAGTAATTCGCCTATTAAGAATGTTAATATTCAAGTAAATGGAAGTATTCATACAACCACTAATTTGCAAGGTGAATTTAGAGTCCAAGTAAAAAAAGGTGACGAAATTGTTATTGATAACGCAAATTTTGAAACCGTTTACTATAAGGTAGGTAATCAAGATAGAATAACGATTAAAGTAGAATCTAATCAAAATAGATCGTTCTTATTAACCGAAGCAGCAACTATGTCGCCTTTTGAAGTTGATATAGATTCTGCAAAACACTATCAATCTAAATCCTTAGATAAAAGTATTTATTTTATAACCGAAAGCATTAGTAAAAGTACTTCTAAAGAAGATAATGCTGAAGCTTTTGAAACTCTAGCCGATGTTTATATGCATTGGAAACAGTATGATTTGGCGATTACAAACTATAGAATTAGCGCAAATAACAAACCGTTAAATACCGTAGAATTAAAGTTAGCCAAAGCGTATTTATTATACGGAAACACGTCTAAAAGTATAGAAACCTATAAACAAATAGAAGTATCTAAATTGTCTAATTGGAATCAAGTGATTTACAAGGAAAGTTTAGCCGATGTGTATGTTGAAATTAACGATTTAAAAAAAGCATTACAACTTTATAAAGACGCTTTAGATAAAGCTGAGACTTTTAAGTTTCCATCTAAAGTTAGTGACATTAATTCTAAACTAGGTGCTGTTTATGCAAAAATGGGCGTGACTGATGTAGCCGATAAGTATTATAGTAAAGCACTAACATTAGCTGCTATTGAAAGTACTGAACGTGAAGTAGAAGAAACCGTAAATACAGCCGATTTTAAAAATAGTATTCAAGAGTATGATGCTGAAATTAAGTTGCGTAAAAAAGCGGTTAAAACTGTTGAACGCAAAACTGATGTTTTAAGTTATGATATAGAAAGCAACTTAACGCCTCAAAAACAAAATTATAAAATTGGTAATGCCTATTACTTGCAACAGAATTTTAAAGATGCAGTTCCTTATCTGGAAAAGAGTATTAAGCAAGCCAATGAAACTGAAGATTTAGTGGTTAAAAAAGATGCCACCAAAAAGTTAAGTGAAGTATTTAGTGCTGCAAAAAACAATACGAAAGCATTAGAAACGTATAAGGACTATATAGAAGTTGTTGAAGCTTTATACATTAAAAAAGAGCAAGAAATATCTCAGGCAGCACGATTTAGAAAACGTATTACCGAGAAGCAAAATCGTATTTTAAGTTTAGAAAATGATCGTTTAATAAATCTTAATCAAATTACATTTTCGCAGGAAAAAAATAAACGCCAGCAACTTTATATTTATGCTTTAATTGGTGGATTGTTGTCGGCGATGCTTATTGCATTTTTAATGTATAAATACATTAAGCAGCAGCGATTAGCAAACAACTTATTAGCTTTAAAATCACTTCGTAGTCAAATGAATCCTCATTTTATTTTTAATGCCTTAAATTCAGTAAATAGCTTTATAGCGGTGAATGATGAGCGAACGGCAAATAAGTATTTATCTGATTTTTCAAAACTAATGCGTGCTGTTTTAGAAAATAGTGAAGAGGATTTTATTCCTTTAGAAAAAGAATTAAGTCTTATAGAATTATACACCAAGCTTGAGCATTTTAGATTTCAAGATAAATTTGATTATAACATCACTGTTGATGAATCTATTGTTGTGTCAGAATTTGAAATTCCGCCAATGCTATTGCAACCTTATATAGAAAATGGGGTTTGGCACGGTTTACGTTACCGAAAAGCTAAAGGTGAATTACTTATTGATATTTCGGAGAAACAAAAAGGAGTCATTACAATTACCATAACCGATAATGGTATTGGTCGAGCAGAATCTAAAGCGCTTAAAACCAATCATCAAAAAAAGCATAATAGTAAAGGTTTAGGAAACATTGCTAAGCGCGTTGAGATTCTAAATGCTATGTATAAAGATAAAATTACAGTTCAAATAAACGATAACCCTAACGAAACTGGTACACAAGTATTAGTAAGTATCAAAAAATAAAAGCTATGAAACTTAACGCAATTTTAGTAGAAGACGAACAATTAAGTCGCGATATTTTAAGTAAGTACTTAGCAAAATATTGCCCTAATGTTAATTTAATAGGTCAAGCCGAAAACATAGAACAAGGCTTAGAATTAATTTATAAGCACGATTTAGATTTGGTTTTTTTAGATGTTGAAATGCCTTATGGAAATGCATTTGACTTATTAGATAAAGTTGAAAATAGAACTTTTGAGACTGTTTTTGTTACCGCGTATAATAATTATGCTAAAGATGCTTTAAATGCACATGCAGCGTATTATTTAATGAAGCCTATAGAAATTGACGAGCTTATTAAAGCTGTAGATTACGTGGTAGAGGTTAAAACCAAAGAGAATGATTTACAAGATGAGGTATTAGTCCCTAAAACAAATACGATTACAGGTAAAATTACCATACCACAGCAAGATGGTTTTGAGGTTATAGAAACTAAAGATATTCTATACTGTAAAGCCGATGATAACTACACCGAAATTTTTCTTAATACCAATAAAAAGAAGTTGGTAAGCAAAACACTAAAGTATTTTGAAGAAGCTTTAAACGCTTCTAGTTTTGCACGCATTCATAAAAGTTATTTAGTTAATGTAAACGAAATCACTAAATATGTTAAGGGAAAAGGCGGTAGTGTGGTTTTATCTAATGGAAAAGAATTAAGTGTTTCTACGTCTAAAAAGGCACAATTATTAGCTTATTTTAAATAAAAGGTAATAAGCTTCTAAAATAGCACCGTGCGATATTCCCAAACTAGACTAATAAATAAACCAAAATAAATAACACAAACTATAAACTTTAGAAACGTACTTGTTATAAAACCTAAAAAAGAACCAAATGCCGCTTTTAAGGCTTTGTTTCCGTCTTTCTGACTTATAAATTCTCCTATAAAAGCACCAACAAAAGGGCCAATAATTATTCCAAATGGTATTGGTGCAATTAATCCAATAATTAAACCAATACTAGTTCCGTAAATTCCTGCTTTACTACCACCAAAGCGTTTGGTGCCAAGTGCAGGAATTACATAATCTAAAAGAAAAACTACTAAAGCAATTACACCTGTAATTATAAGTAGTGTTTTATTTATGGGTACAACATTGGTTAAGTGTAACAGTAATATACCAACCCAACTTATTGGTGGGCCAGGCAATACTGGTATAAAACTACCAATTAAACCCAATCCCATACAGAATAAGCCTAAAACCACTAAAAAAATATCCATACTCCTTTTTATTTATATGACGCTAAATTAATCGTATTGTTACAATTTTATAACTATAAAATTAGTTCAAACTAAATATTTAGTTATATTTGTATTGTTCAACTAAAAAATTAGTTTA
Source organism: Aurantibacter sp. (assembly GCA_036821745.1). Lineage (GTDB taxonomy): Bacteria > Bacteroidota > Bacteroidia > Flavobacteriales > Flavobacteriaceae > Aurantibacter. The sequence goes on from DAISIZ010000024.1 coordinate 5,744, forward strand.
AAAAATGAAGCAACTTACAAAAGCAGAAGAAGATATTATGCAAGTCCTTTGGCAATTAGAAAAAGCTAATGTGAAGCAAATTATAGAAGAGTTAGATGCACCTAAACCTGCTTATAATACAGTCTCTACCATTGTAAGAATTTTAGAATCTAAAGGTTTTGTGGATTACGAGAAAAAAGGGAAAGGGCATATTTATTTCCCAGTGTTAAAAAAAGAAGCCTACAGTAATCAATCTTTAAATAAGTTAGTTGACAATTATTTTCAAGGGTCTTTTAAAAGTATGGTGTCTTTTTTCGTGAAAAAAAATGACATCAATTTAGAAGATTTTGAATCTATTTTAAACGATATCGATAAAAAACAAGACTAATATGTGGACCTATATATTACAAACGCTTGTGTTTCAAATGGTGTTTTTTGCACTGTATGAACTACTGCTACGAAAAGAAACTTTTTTTAAGTTGAACCGTTGGTACTTATTATTAAGTATTCCAGTTTCTTTAGGGCTTCCGTTTATTACGATTAGTTCGTTAAAAACCGTACGATTTTTTGAAGCCTCATTACAATTAAAAGAATTGAACTTAGACAATAACTTAAGAGTTGTTAATTCTGGTTTTAAAGATATTTTAATTTCTTTTTTTACAAACAATAATTTATGGCTAGGGATAAGCTTAATCGTTGGTGGATTGATTTTAAGTCTGTTTTTAGTCAAATTATATCAACTTAATCAATTAATTAAGCAAAATAAGAGTGAGGAACAGGAGTGTTTTACGGTTATCGAATTAAGAAAATCTACAAATGCATTTTCATTTTTGAATTATATTTTTCTAGGAAACTTAATTCCTTCAGAAGATAAAGAAATGATACTTGCTCATGAAAAAGCACACGTATTGGACAAGCATAGTTATGATTTAATCGCTTTCGAGCTTTTAAAGGTAGTGTTGTGGTTTAATCCTATGTTATATTTATTTCAAAAAAGATTAAAGGAAGTTCATGAGTATATAGCCGATTCTAAATCAGCAACCACCACCAAAAAAGCGTATGCTAATGTGCTAATCAATCAACTATTTCAAACTAAACATTTAAGTTTTATAAATACATTTTATAAAAAGTCATTAACTCAAAAACGATTAATTATGTTAAGTAAATCAAAATCAAAACAAAGTAAAATTGCCAAGTATTTAGTGTTAATACCTGTGTTGTTAATTATGATAACGTATAATTCTTGCTCTCAAACACAAGAAAAGATAGAAGGTGAAGATTTTATAAATTATGAAACCAATAAAATAACTAATGATTTTGAAGCCGAAAGTTTGCCTATTAAACTAGTAGATACGGCACCTATATTTCCAGATTGTACTTCAAAGGACACTAAAGACTGCTTTAGTCAATCTATAAGTAAATTGGTGGCGTTAAACTTTAATACCAATTTAGCTGAAGAATTAGGTTTAAAAGGAATGTATAAAATTATTATTTCATTTAAAGTTGATAAAACTGGTGCAGTTGTTGAAACAATTGCAAGAGCAAAACACCCTAAATTAGAAGAGGAAGCTGTTAGAGTTATAAACCTTATCCCAAAGCTTAAACCTGCACAGTACAATGGTAAAAACGTTACTGTTAATTATAGTTTACCAATTAAATTTAAAGTGAATTAATGCGTGTTTTTTTACTGCTAGTTCTAGTGAGCTTTAATTTATTTGCTCAAAAAACATCTATAGCGATTGCTGATAGCCTATACTATTATGGGAATTATACTAAGGCGATAGATAGATTAGAATTACATACAAATAAAGGCGAATCATACCCAAAAATTGCAGCAAACTATCTGGCTTTAGGAAACACTTCTAAAGCCATTAGTTTTTATGAAAAAGCATTAGAAATTGAGCCTGATAATCAGTTAAACCAATATCAGTTAGCGAAGTTGTATAGTACTAATAAATTTTATAAAAAAGCAAAAGATTTGTTTTTAAGTTTAATAGATGCCGATTATAAGAATCCTAATTACCACTATCAATTAGGAAAGGTACACAAAGCTTTAAACGATGAGTTTTCGGCGCAAAGCCGATTTAAAAGCGCTTACGATTTAGATAAAACGCACTTAAAACCCATTTATGAATTAGCGAAATATGCCTTAAAAAAAGGACATAATAAAACCTTTAACACCTATGTAGAAACAGGTTTAAAAGCGGACGCCAATTACAAGGGGTTAATTAGTTTAAAAGCGCAGTATTTATTTTTGAAAAAGGATTACAAACAAGCTTTAATTCAATTTGAAAAATTAGTGCAACTAAATGAAAATACACAGTTTGTAAATGAGAAAATAAGTGATTGTTATCGTATGTTATATCAACACAAACAAGCGATTAACTATTTAAAAAAGGCTTTAGATTTTGATAAAGGCAATATTAATTATTTATTCAGTTTAGGGAGGTTACATCAAAAATTAGATGAATTTAAAGCAGCAGAATCTTACTATGTGACTGCCTTAGAATTACGAGATCGATCTCTTAAAAGCGAATATATGGACTTAGGTATTGTTTTAAATAGGCAAAAGAAATATCCTGAAGCTATAAAAGCGTTTAAAAATGCATTACGATTTAGTCCTAATAATGCAAGAATTTATTTTTATATGGTTAATTCTAAGTTAGAATATTACGAAGACCACCAATCAAAAATTGATGAAATTAAAAAGTTTCAGAAACGTTTTCCAGATAACCCGTTTAATAAAATTTTGGACCATAAATTAAAGGAATTAATAAGCGAAGACTTTCATAAAAAAGAGTGGTAAAAAAGTCGTATTTTTCAAGTCTATAAGCGTTTATGAAAAATAGTCTTTTAATCTTGCTGTGTGTTGTGTTGCAATCTTGCAATTATTTCGATGCGAAAAAAATATCTAAAGAGACTATTGTAGAGGAGCAATTAAAAACGTTTAATTGGACTGATGTAGATACGTATCCAAGTTTTATAGTTTGCGATAGTTTAACGGAAAAAGAAGATAAAAAAGCGTGTTTTGAAACCGGAATAGCAAATCATTTTTTTACAGCACTAAATGAAGAATCTATAATGGTTAATGAAGAGATAAACGAAACTATTAGATTACATCTTTTAATTAATCAGCAAGGGAAAGTTACTTTAAAACGTAAAGATATAAACGAAAAAACGCGTCAAATTATTCCTAATATTGACACGTTAATTATAAATAGTATAAAATCCCTTCCTAAAATTTACCCTGCTTTAAAACGTGGGCAACAGGTACAAACACAGTTTGTGTTACCTATAAATTTAGAGATGAATAGTTTATAAGTTAAACTTATATCCAATAGCAAAGTCTAAAGGGAAATTAGAATTATCTTTAAAAATCGCCGAAAACAAAGAGTCATAAACCAAAGTAATGTTTCCGTGGTCAGATACTTTAAAGTCTGCTCCTAATCCAAAAATTAAAGGTGCGTCAAAAGTAGTTCCAGAACTATCTTTTATGCTGTTTGTATTTGCGTCAAATTCTTTAGTTTTACTATAAGTTATAGTCGCAAATTTGTTTTGTACAAAGACTTTAATTTTATCAGTATTCACAAATTTAAAACGATAACCTAGAGCTAATTGTAATGCTGTGTAATCTACGGAACCACTAGAAAATGTATATCTTAAGTTCGCAAAACCTGCGTGTCTACTTTTATTCGCTTTATCACTAACTTCAAATTCTGCCGCAGCATAATTTAAAAATTTATTATCAGGGTTTTCAATAAAAGGATTGTTGCTTAAACCTCCAAACAAGCCTAATTTGGCAACTAATTCACTCGGTTCGTCTGTAACAAAGTTTTCATCTTGAGTTTTGTTGTAGTCGCTTACAAAACTTCTAATTCCATACATTGTAAATCGTGTTTTAGACGCATCTTGTCCAGTAAGCTTCTCTAAAGTTGAGGTGTACTCGCTATTGTAAGTCTTTCCCGTTTTAGTGTTTTCTAATTCTGTAATTTTTTCATTACTATCTTTAACAAAGTATCTAAAACGTCCATCGTTTCCTGAAGTCCATAAAAAATCTAATGTACCTTCAATTTCCGTTTTTAAGCTTAAAGATTCATTGTTGTAATTGTATGTTTCCTGACTTATTCCTAACTGACAAATTAATGCTAAGCTAAGTGTGATTAATAATTTTTTCATAATCGAATTTGGATTGTATTTATGGTAAATGTAAAAGTTTATGCTGAAATATTTAGCGTTTATAGACTCTATTTTTCCATTTATAGCCACCAAATAAGGATACAATAGCAACATAAACATTAAAAAATGGATAAACAAAAGCGACTAATAGGTAATACTTTAAAACATTCAACTGTTTAAAAAAGGATAAGGTTTTACCAATTAATAAGACATCAATAGTCATTTTTAAGATGATGAAAGCCAGACTATATTTAAAATGCGTAAGCTGAATAAATATATTTAGTAGTGCGATAACAAATAAACCATTAATACTTAAAACCAAAAGGCCCAAGAGTTTGGTGGCTATTTGATTAGATTGTCCTGTTTTTGAAGCCCAACGTATGCGTTGCGACACCAACTGTTTCCAAGTTTTTACGGGTTTGGTATAAACGATGGCTTCTTTCAATTTTAAAAAAGCCACCTTGTTTTTGTTGTGTTTTACTGCTTTTTCTAACAGAAAAACATCATCACCACTCGCAATGTTTGTGTTGCCATCAAATCCGTTTAAAGTTGTAAATAAGGATTTTTTGTAAGCCAGATTAGCACCATTACACATTAAAGGTTGTTTCAATCCAAAACTACCCATAGTTACACCAATTAAACTACTGAAATCTAATAACTGAAACGCTTCAAAAAAACGATTTTTAATAGAGTAGGTGACTGGCGAAGCCACAAATTTCACCTCATTTTTTAAGATGAATTGATTATAGCTATCCAACCAGTTTTCACCAAACGTACAGTCGGCATCTGTGGTTACAATCCATTCAAAATTTGCTTTTTGTATCGCTTTTTGTATGGCTTCTTTTTTAGGTGAAGCACTTTCTTTAGTTGAATGAAGTAATCTAATATTTAGCGGTGAATCTTCAATAAAACGAGTTACAAGTTTTACCGAAGTATCTTCCGAAGCATCATTAATTAATAATACTTCAAATAGTTCTTTAGGGTAGTTTAAAGCGGAAAAGCTTTTAAGTAAAAAAGGTAAATGTTTTGCTTCATCTTTAAATGGGATAATGACCGAAAATCGTGTTTTAGGCGATGCGTTTTCAAATTGAAGCGTTTGAACTTGATTAAACCCAATATACAAGCATAGTATAACTACACTATAAATGACTAAAATGAAGAATATTCCAATCATTTTAAAGCTGTTTTAGGTTGAAATGTCCACACAAAATAAGAACCAATTAATGATGGTAAAGCAAAGTTGCAAAGCCACATAATTAGTACAATAACTAAAATCGGTAGGCTTTTTACACCAACAAATCCAAATACTAATACCGAAATACTACTTTTAATCACCACATCAAACAAGCTAATACTTGGTATAATGGATGCTAATAAATACATGCTTGTTATACAAGCGTAAATAGTAGTTAGGCTTAAATCAATATGAAAAATACGTATTAAAACATAAAACTGAAACGAGAATACCACGTAACGTAATACCGCAATTGCAATCGTTTTTAACATGATCAAACTTTTTAAATGAAATGATTGATGGCTTTTAAATCGTTTTAATAGCGAAAAACCTAAAACAAATAATCCAAAGATTATCCCGAGAATAAGTATTAAATAGCTGTTGTTAAAACCTTCAATAGTAAATTTAAATTCTCGCCATAAAAATAATAGTCCAACACTACCAAAAATACAGGTCACTAAAAGCTGTGCGCTATTGCCAATAAAGTTTAAAAATAAAATACGTTTGCTTTCAGTTTTATTAAAGTAAAAAGCTTTTGCGCCATATTCGCCAATACGATTCGGCGTAATTAAAGAAGTGGTTAGACTACTTAAACTCTGTTTTGTCGCTTCTTGAAACGTAATAGTTTTAAAAGAATTAACTAACAGTTGCCATTTTTTAATTTCTAAAATCCAATTTAAAAAACTTAATCCTAATACTAGAGATAGCATTTTAATTTGTAGTAAGTTAGATTGCAATACTTCGGTTTTAAAAACGTTAAATGATAAAGTATCATTTTTAAAAACCTTAGCATAAATCATATAAAAAGCACCAATCACAAGGATTAGTTTTACAAGGACAAAAAAGATTTGCTTAGATTTGTAAACCAAGGTGTTTATTCATTAATTCATCGCAAAATAAACTAAATCTATCATAATGGTTATATCAAAAATATTTAAATACAGTTTAGTGCTGTTTTTAGTCAGTATCGTACAGTTACAAGCACAAGAAGATTATAGCGTTTGGAAAGGGCAATTTGCATTAGGTTTAAATGCGCCTTCTCAAAGTGGTTTTGTACAGCCTTTTGCTGCTAAAAGCACTAATTTTCCTACTGTAAATCTTGGTGTGCAATATATGTTTAAAGCGCAATTTGGTGCGAAATTAGACTTTGGTTATAACCGTATGTCTAATGGTAATGGTTCGCCAAATTTCAAATTAAATTATACACGTCTTAACGCACAATTTGTTTACGATTTAACACCAAGAGCTGCATTTTTACCAGTTGGTACAGGTCTAGTTTTACACGGTGGACCAGGTTTTTCTATGATTAAACCTTTAGGTGAATATGGCGCAAATAAAACTTCGTTTTTAAATGCTATGGCAGGTTTTGAATTTCATTACCTACTATCTCGTACAACAGCGGTCTATTTTGATACGTCTTACATTGCCGCACTTGGTGGCGAATTTGACCCAATTAAAGAAGGTTATGGTTCTTTTAATGGAAACCTTTTAACCTTTACCGTAGGTTTATCCTTATCTTTAAGTGGTTGTAGAACTTGTAATTAATGGCAAAAGAACAAATTATATTAGGGATTGACCCAGGAACAACCATTATGGGTTTTGGGTTGATTAAAGTCGTGAATAAAAAAATGACTTTTCTGCAATTAAACGAGTTAGACTTAAAAAAATACGACGACCATTATCTAAAATTAAAACTCATTTTTGAACGTACTATAGAGTTAATAGAAACGCATCATCCAGACGAAATCGCTATTGAAGCGCCTTTTTTTGGTAAAAACGTTCAGAGTATGTTAAAGCTTGGTCGCGCGCAAGGAGTTGCAATGGCAGCAGGTTTAAGTCGCGAAGTTCCTGTGACTGAATACGCTCCAAAAAAAATAAAAATGGCCATTACTGGTAACGGAAATGCCAGTAAAGAGCAAGTCGCTAAAATGCTACAAAGTTTATTAGGTATAAAAACTTTACCAAAAAACTTAGATGCTATGGACGGATTAGGCGCAGCCGTTTGTCATTTTTATAATCATGGTCGCATTGAAATTGGTAAAAGTTATTCTGGTTGGGCAAGCTTTGTTAGTAAAAATGAAGATCGTGTTAACACGAAATCTAAGCCCAAAAAAATAAAATAGTATAATGAAAGTAGTTTTTTTTATTCTGATTAGCTTTCTGATATTTAGTTGCCGAACTACAAAAAGTGAAGCTGTTTTATTAAAGGTTAAGCTTGTTAAAAGAACTAAAACTTTCGATACATTATCATATAATTCATTTAAAAGCAAAGACACACTTATCTATAAATATTCTTCGAAATCTGAAAAAATATATCATAATGTTTTAA
>DAISIZ010000024.1:13471-19531 GCA_036821745.1 Aurantibacter sp.
ATGCAGACTTGTAGGTAGGTATAACTTAATGATTAAAAATAGAAAAGTAATTGTTTTTAGATACTTGTACGATAAAGAAAATTCTATTGATGAAGAACAAGAATATTACTTTACAGAAAAAAATGGACTATTAATTTCAAATCCATTATCAAGCTTTATTCAGTATTTATATGACTCAAAAAATAATATTGAATTACACGATTCAGTAGTTAGTTTACAACAAAGATTAAAGAAGAATTGAAAAATGGCAGGTATCTATATTCACGTTCCTTTTTGCAAACAAGCTTGTCATTATTGTGACTTTCATTTTTCGACGTCTTTTAAATATAAAGACGAGTTAGTTTCTGCATTAATAAAAGAGATAGAATTACGTAAAGATGAATTTAAAAACACCACTGTAAATACTATTTATTTTGGTGGCGGAACACCAAGCGTTTTAGCTGTAAGTGAATTGAAACGTATTATTGATGCCGTTTACAAACATTATCAAGTCAATATAAATCCGGAAATTACTTTAGAGGCTAATCCAGATGATTTAATTGAAGCTAATAAACAGACAAAAAATCTCATTGAGGCAGAAGCTAAAGTTTATAGTAATCAAAACAACACGAATGTCAGTCTGAGCCTTTCGTCAAGCTCAAGACCGGCTAGAGTCGAAGACAATTCTAACGAAAATTCTATAACTAACGAAAGTCAAAATATTTTTCAAGCCTATAAAAACATTGGCATAAACCGATTAAGCATTGGTGTGCAATCGTTCTTTGAAGCCGATTTAACCCTAATGAATCGCGCACATAATGCCAAAGAAGCTAAAGCTTGCATTGCAGAAGCGGTAACGTATTTCGATAATATTTCAATCGATTTAATTTACGGTATTCCAAATGCAACGAATGCCCAATGGGAAGAAAATATTAAAACCGCATTAAGTTTTGGAATCCCACATATTAGCAGTTATGCTTTAACTGTAGAACCTAAAACCGCGTTGCAAAGTTTAATACAACAAGGTAAAATAGATAATGTTAATGATGAATTGGCTCAAGAACAATTCTACATTTTAAAAGACCTTTTAGCCGAAAATGGTTTTGACCATTATGAGCTGTCTAATTTCTCGAAACCTAATTATTACAGTCAGAATAATTCGGCATATTGGTTGGGTAAATCCTATATTGGTATAGGTCCATCGGCACATTCTTTTAATGGGAAGCAACGCAGTTGGAATGTCGCAAATAATATAAAGTACATAAAAGCTTTAGCCGAAAACAGCTTGCCAAGCGAAGTAGAAACGCTAACTGAAAACGACCGTTATAACGAATATGTAATGACAGGTTTACGTACCATTTGGGGCGTTTCTTTGGCGCGAATAACTACCGATTTCGGTGAAAATTCCCATAATTACCTTTTGAAACAAGCCAAAACCTATATAAAGGAACAATTATTGTATATTGAAAACGAAACGCTTAAAACTACCAAAAAAGGTCAGTTTTTATGCGATGGAATTGCTTCAGAATTATTTAAAATTAATTAAGTGTTAGCGCAAATACAACATAACCAAAAGACCATTACTGTCGATTTTTCAAAGCCTATAGATATTTCTATGGTCATAAAATCGTCTAAAAAGAACGTAAATGCTTGGTACATAAAAGAACCGAAAATTAAACCTGTACAATTGGGGGATTGGGTTGGTAGCGTTAAAAAAGGTGCTGATGTTAATTTTAAGAACATCAAGTTTAATCCACATTCACACGGAACACATACTGAATGTGTTGGGCATATTTCAAAAGAATTTCACAGTATAAATAAAGCCTTAAAAACTTTTTTCTTTATAGCTGAAGTGATTAGCGTAACACCACAAGTAGTTGGTGACGATTTGGTGATTACGAAATCTGAAATTGAACAACTTTTAAACGGTAAAACACCTGAAGCTTTAGTGATTAGAACCTTGCCAAATAAAAAGCAGAAGAAGCAAACCCAATACTCAAATACCAATTGGGCATATTTAAGTAAGGAAGCGTCGTTGTACATTCGTGAGTTAGGAATAAATCATTTGTTAATTGATTTGCCAAGTGTAGATAAAGAAAAAGACGATGGTAAATTATTAGCACACAAAGCGTTTTGGAATTACCCAGAAAACATAAGACACAATGCAACGATAACCGAATTTATTTATGTGCCAAACAAAGTAAAAGACGGCGAATATGTATTGAATTTACAAATAGCATCGTTTAAAAATGATGCCTCACCAAGCAAACCAATTTTATACAAAACCATATAATATGGATGTTTTTTTTAGCTTACTTATTGGCGGTTTATTAGTCTTAGTCGCTAATACCTTGTTTAAATTTTTCAAAGAGAAAAAGAAAACCGAAGCACAAGCCACCGTTTTAGTCAATCAGATTAAAAAGGTGTGTAAGTTCGTAACTGTAGAAGGCGATTTTGCCGAGATTTACCATTACGAAAACGTAAAAGAGCGTTACTTGAAATTAATTAGTAGTCGTAAAAAAGCCTTAATAGTTATAAATGCTAAAGCACATATTGGTTTCGATTTAAGTAAAATTGAAATAGATACAGATATAAAATCTAAACGTATAAAATTGAGTCATTTTCCACAACCTGAAATTCTTTCTATTGAAAATGATATTAATTACTACGACAAGAAAGAAGGCTTTTTTAATAAGTTTGAAGCTCAAGATTTAACCGAATTACAAAAAGAAGCTAAGCAACACATTGTTAATAAAGTGCCCGAAAGCGGATTGTATTCTGTTGCTAAACGTGAAGCTTTAGAAGCCATTTTGTTGGTAGAAAACGTTGTAGAAACTATTGGTTGGTCTTTAGATTATTCAGCATTAAAAATTTCTGCGGAAGCGAAAAAAGAACTTAAAACCTAATTGATGAACTTACAGCAAATTCAAGAGTTTTGCGAAATGAAAGCCCACGTAGAAGCCACATTTCCATTTGATCAAGATACTTTGGTGTATAAAGTTGCAGGTAAAATGTTTGCTTTAATTTCATTAAGCAAATGGGAAAGTGGTAATCCGTTTATTAATTTAAAGTGCGATCCAGATTATGCCATTCAACTTCGTGATGAATACGATAATATTCAACCTGGTTATCATTCCAGTAAAAAACATTGGAACAGTTTATATCTAAAAGATAACGATATTCCACCAAAACTGTTAAGTGAACTCATTACACATTCCTACGATTTAGTGGTAAAAGGCTTAACCAAAAAGATGAGATTGGAGTTGGGGTTTTAGAGGTTTAGTTAGTTTATCGTTCCAACGTGATTGTGTATGATTTCGTAGTTGACGTAAGGAAGCTATGCAATACACCTATTGTTAGTAGATTTTTTTTCTCGTTTTACTTTTAATAGACAATCAATACCGACATTATTCAAGTCATTAGTGATTTCATCTAATTCAGTATAATGGTCATTCCATTCTTTTAATTCTGTCAAGGTTATTTTGTTATTCTCGTTTACTTTTTTTAATAGTGCTGTAGTTGAGCATTTTAGAACTGATTTGAGTTTTGTGATATTTTTTCGTGAGTAAGGAATTTCCAAACACCAATAACTTTCTAAGTCTTGTAATTTATTCTCAAAATGATAAATCCAATCTATTCCTGGCGCTGAGCCTTCAAATTCAGATACTTTTCCGTCTTTACTGATTAATAGTCGCCCAGCTCCAAGATAAGTTGTCCTTTGTTCCCAATTTAAGTCTCTTTCCGATTTTTTAAACCAAAGTAAAGAATAGCAATGGTCGTGTTCTTCCATTCCGTTTTCTAAGACAAGCATCTCGTCTTCAAATCCTGTTTCGTTATTAATCCAGTGATTTGCTTGTTCTATTATTTTAGTTTTCATTCGGTGATTTCAAATTGCTACTAACGAAAGAATAAACACACCATTGTGTTTATTTCCATTATGTGAACTACAAATCTAAGTGATTTTTAATTTAATCAAAATAAGAGCATAGAATAGGGATAATAAAAAGGTGTTGAAAACTAAAATTAATAGTTTTCAACACCTTTGTTGTTATCAAGTTTTAGATGTTGTTTTTCTAACGTCTAAAAACTACAGTCTAACGACTTCTTAGCAACATCCGCCACCATCGTAATGGTAAGTGCTTTCGCTAAAGTAAATATCGTCTCTGTTAAGGTCTTTAAGTGCTTGTGCTGTTTTATCACAAATCGCTAATGGCTGATTTTTTAATAAAATATGTCCTTTCTTATCATCAAAATAATCACCGTCACCGTAGTAAATAGCGGCTTTACCTGTAAAAATACAAGGGCCATCTTCTGGCATTGGATCTTTAATGGCAGCAACTTCAATAGATTCTATATAAATTAACTCGTCTGTTGGGTAATTTTTAGGATCTAAAATACGATAAGGTTTTCTAGCTCTAATTTCAATAGTTCCAAATCCAGCATCGGTTAAAGCTTTAACGTAATCTGCTATTGGTAAACTACCACTTAAACATAAAGCACGTAAACGGTCATCGTTACGTAAAGTGTCGTTCATTTCTTGCTCACAAGTAGGATCACTCATTACTAATTTACCGTGTGGTTTTAATACGCGGTACATTTCTTCAATGGCTTTCTTTAAATCTTCAGCTTTAAAAATGTTAAATAAACAGTTTTGTGCTGCAACATCAATAGAATTATCAGGTACATTTAAGTTTAAAGCATCACCTTTTACTAAGTCTACAAATTCGCTTTTAAACCAATCGTTTTGCTCTTCGGCAACTTTAAAATTTTTACGAGACGCTTCTAACATTTCGTCTACCACATCAACACCAATAACACCACCTTTTTCACGGTTAAAGTATGCGAATTGTAATAATTCCATTCCGCCACCAACACCAACATATAGCATTTTTGGGTTGTTACTTAAATCGCGTGCATGAACTGTACTACCACAACCGTAGTTCATTTCTTGCATAATTTTTGGAATTTTTAATCCAGGTAGTTCCCAAATAGGATTGGTTGTACAACATAATCCAACGTCTGGTGTTAAGGCTGCTTCCTTATATAAATCTTCGGTTGCGTCTAAGTAGCTCATTGTTTTTAATTTTAGTATTCAGTAAATCAGTTTTCAGTCTAAATATAAAGTTTCAGTACTATTTACTGCTAACTATAGACTAAAAAACTGTAACTATTTATAATGTTTTTATTAGTGCTTTAAAAAGCGTAATCATTTCAGGTTCTGCTTTGGTAGCCATAGCAATAATATCGCTAATGTCTACAGGATGCAGGTTGTCTGGATCACATTCGTCGGTTAATACCGAAATGGCAGCGACGTTCAGTTTCAGCTGATTTGCCACAATAATTTCTGGAACCGTACTCATTCCAACAGCATCCGCTCCAATAATTTTAAGCATTCTGTATTCGGCACGCGTTTCTAATTGCGGACCAAAAACACTGGCGTAAACACCTTCGTGTAACTTTATGTTGTTTTCTTTTGCAATGGCTTTAAACTTAGCATTAATATCTAAGTTATAAGGTTGACTCATATCTACAAAACGTTCGCCAAATTCCTCGACACCTTTAAATGCTAATGGTGAGTTTCCTTGTAAATTAATGTGATCATCAATTATCATTAATTCACCTTTTTTAAAGTCTAAATTAATAGCGCCAGAAGCATTACTAACCAATAAGGTTTTAATTCCTAATTGCTCCATAATGCGAACAGGATACGTCACGTCTTGCAACGTATAACCTTCATATAAATGAAAACGACCTTGCATAACAATCACTTTCTTACCTTCTAATGTTCCGTAAATTAATTTTCCTTTATGGAATTCTACAGTTGCTGTTGGAAAGTTTGGAATGTGATTATAACTCACTTCCGAAATAATGTCTATTTCGGAAGTAAGCTGTCCTAATCCGGTACCTAATATGATACCAATCTCAGGTGTATCGAAACCTTTAGCCTTTAAATAGTCGGCAGTTTCGTTAATATGTTTTTTCATGTATTTACTGTTTCACTAACTTCTTGGTAATGGTATTACCATTGTTATTTATTTGTAGTAAATATACACCGCTTTTTAAAGATTCTAAATTAATTGG
>DAISIZ010000025.1:0-4999 GCA_036821745.1 Aurantibacter sp.
AAGAATTACGAAAAGCAGGAAAAACAGTAATTGTAGTTCATCACGATTTACAAACCGTACCAGAATATTTTGATTGGGTAACGTTCTTAAACGTAAAGAAAATTGCAACCGGACCAGTAAAAGATATTTTTAACGATGATAATTTAACAAAGACTTACGGAATTAATTATCAGGTAAGTGTGCAGGAGTAATTAGCTAATAGAGGTTAGACGTTAGTGGTTAGAAATTGAGATTAAAAGATTAATCAGAAATTATGAAGACAAGTAAGTTTACATTTGAAGATTTAAAAATTTATCAAAAAGCAATAGTTTTTATAGATGAAATGTATAAAGTAACTTCTACTTTTCCTCAATCAGAACGTTTTGCCTTAACCTCGCAATTTCAAAGAGCATCAACTTCAATAGCATTAAATATTGCAGAAGGTTCTGCCGATACAGACAAACAATTTCATCGTTTTTTACAAATAGCATTAGGCTCTATTAACGAATGTGTGGTTTGTGTAACTATTGCGAGGCAACAGGAATATGTTTCAGAATTAAAGGAACAAGAGTTAAGACAATTATTGATTGAATTATCAAAAATGATTACCAGTCTTAAATCTTATCTAAAATCAAAACCAACATCTAAAGACTAACCTCTAACCTCTAATAATAAATGGATTTTAACGATTACACCTTTCAGGTTATTGCCATAGGAACCGCCATTTTAGGTGCCGTTTGTGGTATGTTAGGAAGTTTTGCAGTATTGCGTAAGCAAAGTTTGTTAGGCGATGCTATTTCGCACGCCGCTTTGCCAGGAATTGCTATCGCTTTTTTAATCACTGGTGCCAAAGATAGTAACGTGTTATTATTAGGCGCATTAGTTAGCGGGTTGGTAGGAACGTTTTGGATTCGTGGTATTATTACTAAAACGCATTTAAAATCTGATACCGCTTTGGGATTAATCTTATCTCTGTTTTTTGGATTTGGAATGTTATTATTAACCTTTATCCAAAAGCAACCTAACGCTAATCAAGCAGGTTTAGATAAGTATTTGTTTGGTCAAGCTGCTACTTTATTAATAGAAGATGTTTGGTTAATGGCCATTGTAACCGGTATTTGTTTATTGATTTTACTACTATTCTGGAAAGAATTTAAAATCTTATTGTTTGATGCCGATTACACAAAAACCTTAGGATTCAACACTAAGTTTATAGATATTTTAATTACCAGTTTTATTGTATTGGCTATTGTTTTAGGTCTACAAACCGTTGGTGTAGTTTTAATGAGTGCTATGCTTTTAGCGCCTGCAGCTGCAGCGCGACAATGGACCAATAGTTTAGCAACTATGGTGGTTTTAGCGGCGATATTTGGCGCTTTTTCTGGTGTGTTTGGAACGGTAATTAGTGCCAGTCAAAATAACTTATCTACTGGACCAGTCATTGTAATTGTAGCAGGTGTTTTTGTAGTCTTATCTTTTGTGTTATCGCCAAGTCGCGGACTGTTATTTAAGCAAATTCGTTTTATGAAAAACAGACGCGATTTACAGTTACATAAAACCTTAGCGTTTATGCATCAAATTGCCGAAACTCACGAAGATATTTCGCATCCGCATAGTGTAAAACTGTTAAATAATTTTCAAGGATTTACCCGTAAAACACTACAGAAATTAGAAGAACGTAACTACGTTAAATTATCTGGAGCCAATTGGAGTTTAACCCAAGAAGGTTTTACAACAGCTAGTAATTTGTATAACCAACAAACCGATAACAATGAATAACGCACAAATAGAAATTCAGTTAATTGCGAGTTTGGTGGCTATGGCTTGTGCTATTCCAGGAACATTTTTGGTCTTGCGTAAAATGGCTATGATTAGTGATGCCATTAGTCATTCTATCCTACCAGGAATAGTAATTGGTTTCTTTATTACACAAGATTTAAATTCACCTTTATTAATTGCTTTAGCCGCTTTTACAGGAATTATTACTGTGGTTTTGGTGGAGTATATTCAAAAAACAGGCTTAGTAAAAGAAGACACAGCCATTGGTTTAGTGTTTCCTATTTTGTTTAGTATTGGGGTGATTTTAATTGCTAAAAATGCCAACGATGTCCATTTAGATGTCGATGCGGTTTTATTAGGTGAATTGGCTTTTGCACCGTTTGATCGTTTGGTTTGGTTTGGAACCGATGTTGGCCCAAAATCCTTATGGCTTATTGGTGGTATTTTATTAATAACAGTGGCGTTATTATTCGCCTTTTTTAAAGAATTAAAAGTTAGCACCTTCGATGAAGGTTTGTCGGCATCATTAGGTTTTTCGCCCATAGTAATTCACTACGGATTAATGAGTGTGTCTTCGGTAACTATCGTTGGTTCTTTTGAAGCCGTTGGTGCTATTTTAGTCGTTGCACTTATGATTGCGCCCGCAGCAAGTGCTTATTTATTGACTACTAACTTAAAGAAAATGCTAATTTTAGCCGTTTCTTTTGGTGTTTTTAGTGCGATTTCTGGCTATTGGTTAGCACATTTTTTAGATGCGTCTATTGCAGGAAGTATTACCACAATGCTTGGTGTTGTGTTTTTATTGGTGTATTTATTTGCGCCAAGTAAAGGTATAATTGCCGTTATGTATAGGGAAAAACAACAACGTACGGAAGTAAGTTTGTTAACCTTTTTATTGCACTTAAAAAACCACGACGAAAAGCGCGAACGTCACGTAAATCATTTGCGTGAACATATTAATTGGCAAAAAGTACGTGCAAAATCTGTATTGGAATTGGCACTTAAAAATAATATGATTTCTATCGAAAAAAATATCGTATCCCTAACCGAAAAAGGTGACACGTTTACCAGTAAAGCAATAGATTATATTATCACTAACGAAGATTCTCAAATAGAAGATATGAAAGACGATTTCTTCCTATTTAGAGGCTAATTTTAGTTATTTAGAGGCTTTTTTTATGGCGTTACCTAAAGGTCGTCCTAACCGTTATATTTTTTTTGCGAAGCAGTCTCAAATTTAGTTTGGGATCTATATTTACCTAAAGGTTTCAGAACCTTTATAAAGGTTGTCTTTTATATTCGCAAAAAGGATGCCACTACTATCACTAACACGAGTTTCGTTATTATAAGATAGTTTTTGAAGTTGGATTTAAGCTATTGTAAATTTAGTAGGCAGTATTTTAGTCTTCAGTTTGCAGTAATTACTATTTCTTAGTTTTCTATCTAATCAACATAAAACCTCTGCTAGCGCTAGTTTGTAACTAGTGTTATTAGAATACTTTAATCTTCTTAAAACCATTTATAGTCTCTAGAGTATTCTTTGTGTTTCTTTTGTGATAAGTCGTAGAATATCTCAGAAAATATGTTTTGACCTGTTTTGTTAAGATGAACAGCTTCTGAAAAAAGCCCAGATTCATCGTTTTGTTCTAAAATATCGAACGAACTAAAAATGGAAGCTTTTAGACCAGCTTCTTCTATTTTTTGAGTGTAAACTTTATGGTCTAGAATATGATTCGTTTTGTAATATTCCGTGTAACTAGAATGTTTTGGCGGAATAAAAAGACTGAATTTTATATTTTCTTCTTGGCATAAAGCTTCAATTTTTTTTAAATATTTAAACTGTAAACTCGACCAGCCATATTTTTTAGTTTGAAACCAATCACTTAAACTAATTTCATTAAAAGTTAAATTGTTAAGAGCAATAGAGCCGTAAT
This sequence comes from Aurantibacter sp., assembly GCA_036821745.1. Taxonomy (GTDB): domain Bacteria; phylum Bacteroidota; class Bacteroidia; order Flavobacteriales; family Flavobacteriaceae; genus Aurantibacter. The sequence continues at coordinate 3,693 of DAISIZ010000025.1, forward strand.
CCGTTGGTGTTTTTTTATTTGTTGTAAGTGGTAGTTGCGGACGATTAAAAAGATATTTACAGAATGAATTATAGCGTTTTGTAAAAACACTTTTGTCGTGTTCTTTATAATATTTTAAGCATTCAGTAAATGTGAAATCTAAATATAAATACACATTACGAAATTTATAGTAACTCTTGGTGTATATCCAAGGATCAAGTCCAAAGTAAATAGACTTTACGTTATTTAAGTTGCTGTTTTTTAAAATAAAATAGGTTTGAATAGGGTCTCTAGCATCTGTCGCTAAATTTATATATAGCGAATTGTCTGGGTTTAATTTACTAAGTTTATTACAAGATAATCCATACCTAACACTAGAACTTCCTGATATGATATTTAAGGAATCATTACTTAATTTGTCAACCCAAGCATAGCTTTTTGCATCTTCTTTATAGTATTTTTCAAGAGCGTTTTCTTTAAAAATCGATTTATTTAATATTGTAATGGAAAGCTCCATTACAAAGAGTAAACCTAATGGTATGAGTGAGAATAATACTATTTTATTGATAAACTGTTTCATTAAACGGACATTTGTGTCAGTTTCAAATTACGTGTTATTGGATGATATTTAATGGCTTAGGTTGATTGTGTCTTGGTTTTTATTCCGCCTTAATGATTTTAATCGTTTGTCTTTTTTTAGGTGGATTTTTTATGCGGACATTAATTGTTTTATAACTCCATTTGTTGTTAATCTTATTAGCAGTAATGTCCATTTTGGCTTTTCCTTTTATTCGGATTGAAGAATTAACCGTTTGGTTATTATTTGAGTAATGAACTTCGCCTTCTAAAATTGCAAGTTTGTCAATGGTTTCAATTTTGCCTAGTAAATCAATAACTTTTTGTTTTGATTTTACTTTTTCTAACGCATTATTATAAAGTTCTGTATCGGAATAAGCTTGAGCCAAATCTGTTCTTGCACCACTTATTTCTAAAGACATAAAAAATGATACAATTAGCACTAATATAACGCTTAACGGAACGAACCATTTCCAATTCCTTTTCCACCAGCTTTTTTGTTTTATCAGTTCGTTGTTCATTTTATAGTTTTGCTTGTAGTTCGGGCACTAGTTGCAAACTAGCGCTAGCGTGTGTGGTGTTAGTTATAGTATTCAATTTTTGAATTTATATAAGAAATCGTAGAATCTCTTCCTGTTAACTTATATTTAATACAGTTTTTTCTTGTATCATATTTAATACATTTATAAATAGTTTCATCAAACAAACTTCCATTGTCTTCATATTGAGTTGAGTTTTTGATAATTCTGCTA
>DAISIZ010000025.1:5009-19321 GCA_036821745.1 Aurantibacter sp.
ATTTAAAATAGTAATATTTTTCATATTAGGAGACATTCTCTTGCTTGAACTGTATTGAATCAAATTATTTTTTGAATCTGTAAGTGAATGTTCCAAAGCTTTATATTCAGAAAGTTTTATTAATTTTCTTTTATCGTTTAGTACACTTTCAAACTTAGATTTACTCAAAAAATCATTCGAGCCACTGTAACTGTTTTTCCATATTAATAAACTGTTTTTATTATAGGCAAAAGTGTTAATCCTTATTGTTTTATCCGAAGAGTATTGTTTCTTTTTAACAATCATTCCACTTGGATTAAAATAAAATTCATTGTCAACAGAAAAGTTATTTTCTTTTTCTTTATTATTTTCAATATGATTAAATCTTATATGTTTCACTTTTCTACGTAGTCCAATTTTTTCAAGATCTGTAGTCTTGTTTTTGTTGTTTGAACAATTAATTAGTAGAATTGATATTATTAATATTTTTCATTTAGTTAAAACTGTATAAGAGGATAAATATAGTCTTTTTTGAAACCGCTAGCGCTAGTTTGTAACTAGCACCAACACTACTAAAAAAAGAAGTTACAATGTTGCACTGAGCGCAGTCGAAGTGCTTATTAGCTAAAATAGTATTAAGTCATCTATTTTATTTAAATATAAAACCCTTCTCACCCTAATACAAATCCCAATTACCTTGTTGGTAATACACGTATAGTTTAGGGTTAAAAATGGTGTTTACTTCTACGCCAGTGGTATCGGCTAAAGGTTTACCGAAAGAAGCTAATGAGCTAAAGGCATCGTTATTTAACCATTTTAATTTAAGCGGTTTTAAGTCAATTTGTTCTAACTGTTGTTTGGTGACAGTTGCTTTTTTTCCAATAACCCAGCTCCATTCGCCTAAAGTTAAAATTTGGTTGTGAAGTGGTAAAGTTTCAAAGCCAGCAGATTTCAAAGTTTTGTCAATACAGTAAAACGCTTTTGTAGCATAATACGGACTTCCAGATTGTGTGATAAACGTGCCGTTTTCAGTTAAATTAAAATGACACAATTGGTAGAATTCTTTGGTGTATAGTTTGTTTAAGTCAACATTATTTGGATCTGGTAAATCCACTAAAATAACATCGTATTTACTTTTGTTGTCTTCTAAATAATTAAAAGCATCTTGAGTGTAAGTGGTTACTTTTTGGTGGTTAAGTGCGTTACTATTTAAGGTTTTAAAAATAGGATGCGCTTTGCCTAAATCTATCATTTTAGGATCTAAATCTACCAAGTCTATTTTTTCGACGGTATCGTATTTTAAAAGCTCACGCACAATACAACCATCGCCACCACCAAGAACCAAAATACGCTGTTTGTTTTTGGTTAATCCTAAAGCAGAATGCACCATAGGTTCGTGATACAAATACTCGTCAAACGTAGAAAGTTGCTGATTTCCGTTTATGTACAATGAATGCCAATTATTCCATTTGGTAACCACTATTTTTTGGTGCTTGGTTTGTTGGCTAAACACAATTTTGTCTTTGTATTTGGCTTGCTCGCCAAACATCACCAAAGGTTTTGCATATAAACAACCTAAAAGTATGCCCGAAAACACCACAATATAAGCCATAAATAAGCCTTTTTGTAAACGCTTAGTAATCCCATCTTTTAAGACATAAAACAGCCAAAATGAAATGATTAAATTAATAAAACCTAACACAAAAGGCGTGTAGGTTAATCCTAAATACGGTAAGCCTACAAAGGCAAAAAATAATCCTCCAATAAGACTACCAAAGTAATCTTTCTCTAAAATATTAGAGATGTTTAAACGTAACTCTTCGTAGTCATTATTAATACGTGTTGCAAACGGTATTTCTAAACCAATCAACAATCCAATGGTTATAGAAAGTAAATAAATAACTAACCAAGAGGTGTTGGTGACACCAAAAATAATGTAAGAGGCAATGGCAGAAAATGACACCAAAACCGATAATACCAATTCGGTAATTACAAACCAGAAAATAATGTTTTTGTTAAACGATTTACTTAATCTACTACCTAAACCCATTGCGAAAAGCATAATGGATACAATAAGTGTAAACTGTAAAATAGCGTTACCAATAAAGTACGATGCTAAGGTAGATAGCACGTATTCGGCGACAATACCGCTAAATCCAGTGGCAAATAGCGCCACTTTTAGGGCAAACGATTTTTGTTTGTTGGTTGTTTTCAAACGTGATTATTTTCCAAATCCGCCAGAACGCGAACGTGTGCTGTTAGAACTTTTGTAACGCGACGAGCTTCTTGAGGTTTTACTTTTTGTAAAAGAACTCCAAGATTTACTGGCACTTTTTCGGCTAAAAAACGATGGTCGTTTTGCTTTTTGATAAGCACTCTTTGTTCCATACGTACTTCCGCCATTCGTTGAAGAACCATAATAAGGTCTTCCTGAAGTTCTACTTGAAGTGTAACCTCTATAATCACGTTGGTATGCTGGTCGTCTTAGCATCCAGTACCAAAATAATAAACTTGGTCCGTGAGAACGCCATACACGACGGTTAGAATGTGTGTTCGTATTTGTTTGTGCCGTTTTGGTGTTGGTTGTGCCGGTAGCGGTGCTATCTTGGGCATTTTCGTTTTCCCATTTTCCGTACTTTTTATTACCAATTGCCCAACCAAATCCTACAGGTTGCGCCACACGAGATAATTTTTTATTGTGATTAGAAACGATTTCCATTCCTAAATCGTTTTCGTGCTTTTCAAAAAATGATTGGTTTACCGTTTGCCAATCTAATGAATCAACTACTAAAGCGTCTTTTTCGACTTTTAGAATATGGTATTTGTGCTGAAACTCACGTTTAGCGCCTTTTTCCTTCACATTCATATCGTTTAACACAATAGAATAGTCAGAGTATTTATATTTTCTAATTAGTTTTTCTGTTGGTTCTTCAGTAACAATAACGCTTTCTTTATCACTGCTTCCGCAAGATATTGCACTTAGAATAAGTACTAAAAAACTAAGGTTTAAAATGACTTTTTTCATAATTAGTTTGGTGTTATGTTTTTAATTTTTTTAGCTGAAATTCCTTCGCCATAAAAGCTTTCAAAACTGCCATCGTCCCATTTTTCAATGGTAAGCATAGCATCGTCAGAATTATAAAAGATGTGACTTTCTAAATTCTCCCAACTGCCGTGATTGGTTAGGTTTTTATATGAGCCTTTGTAATGTTCGTCTTGCTTAAAATTATCGTCTAAATAAAAAATACTTTTACTTATAACGGCATCTTGTAATAGCGGATTTTCAATGAAAACTTCCTCACTAAAATAAACTTCAAATTCACCTTTAATGAATTCGACTTCTAAGTAAGCAATGTTTCTGTTTTTGTCTTCAATTTTATATTCAATACTACGTCCATCGCCACGCCAGTCGTACTCGCCAAGTTCTAAAACATCCCAAATGGTGCCTTTTAATTTAAAACTATAGCCTTCTTTAAGCTGATTTAATTTTATGGTTTCTTTTTTGCCAAACATTCTTTTATTGGTTTATGTCGTGTCCGCATTTTGGACATTCGCAGGTGGTTTTTCTTTTCTGAACTTCTTCAATATACGCAGAACTTATAATACCTGTAGGTAAAGCTACAATTCCAATACCTAAAAGTGCTATGATTCCGCTTAAAAGTTTTCCTAATCCTGTGACTGGATAAATGTCACCATAACCTACGGTTGTTAGTGTTGCAACTGCCCACCAAAGTGCTTGTCCAATGTTTTCAAACGCTTCGGGTTGTGCATCATTTTCAATGCTATACATTAAAGTTGAAGACAGAATAAGTAAAATAAACACCATGAAAACAGTCACTAAAATATCGTTTTTGGTGTTTTTTAGTACTTTTCCTATCAGCTTTACCGCTTTAGAATGACGATTTAATTTTAATAATCTTAAGAGTCTGAATAAGCGTAGCACACGAATCACTCTTAAATCTATTTTGAAGAAATACGGCAAGTAAAATGGTAGTATTGATGCTAAATCAATTAACCCTAAAAATGAAAATATATACTTAAACCGTGCTTTGGTGGCGCTTAATTTTGGGTATTGTAAATCGGCAACCCAAATGCGAATTAAATACTCTAAAGAGAATACAATAATTGAAAATACTTCAATAAAATAAAAGGTCTCTTTAAACTGTGCGTTTATGCTTTTATAAGATTCTAAAAAGATGCAAACAACATTCAGTATAATTAATCCAGAAATGAAATACTCTATAAAAACATCACCTTTTTTATTGCCTTTTTCTTCGTCTAAAAGTAAAAATATGTTCCGTTTTAAACTCATAGTTAGGCGTTTTTTAAGCTTGAAATTTTATCTAAGCTACCTCTGGTTAAATTATCAGTTGTAAAATGACTGGCATCAAATTGTTGTTGTAACCATTCAATACCTTCGGTTAAGCTGAAACTATTATTGCAAGTGAAAAAATCTATAGCGACGTAATTATGTTCTGGCCAGGTATGAATTGCAATGTGACTTTCTTCAATAACCACAACACCACTTACGCCAATAGGCGAAAATTCGTGAATGGTCGTATTAACCACGGTTAAGCCAATAATTTTTGCCACTTCTAAAAGTGTGTTTTCAATATGTTTACAAGAGTTTATAGCGTCGTTTTTACAGTTGTAAAAGTCTATAGTGGTTTGATATCCTAAAAATTTAGCGCTCACGAATTGGTGTAATTTCGTACTAAAATAGTGTTTTTATTCTGTTTCCTCGGTTAAATCTAACTTGCGTAAGCTTGGAAAAGCAATTCCTGTAGTAACTACCGTTATTAAAGTCATACAACCACCAAAAACTACCGCAGTAACAGTTCCCATAAGTTTGGCGGTTAAACCACTTTCAAAAGCACCAAGTTCGTTAGATGAACCCGTGAAAATACTTTCTACGGAAGACACGCGTCCACGCATCGCATCAGGAGTTTTTAATTGCATAATAGTTTGTCTAATTACCATAGAAACACCATCCGTTACACCACTAAAAAATAAGGCTAAAAGTGAAACCCAGTAAATGTCCGATAATCCAAACGTAATGATACAAATACCAAATCCAAAAATGGCAACTAATAGCTTATAACCTGCATTTTTATTTAAAGGTATATATGCCGAAATAATCATAGTAATAAAAGCGCCAACTGCTGGCATTGCACGTAAAACACCAAAACCTTTAGAACCGACTTGTAAAATATCTTGTGCAAAAACAGGTAGTAAAGCAACTGCGCCACCAAAAAGAACCGCAATCATATCTAAAGTAATGGCGCCTAAAATGATTTTTTCATTCTTAACGAACGAAATTCCTTCCTTTAAACTCTTTAAAATAGGCTCGCCAATTTTAGGGTTGTGAATCGGTTTCTTTTTAATGTTTAATAAGGCTAAAAGTGCAATTAAGGCAAAACCAACAATTAAACTCATAGACCAATGCACGCCAATTTGATAGATGGTAAATCCTGCCAAAGCTGGACCTAAAACGGAAGCCATTTGCCAAGTAGAACTACTCCAAGTTGCTCCATTACTATACGCTTTCCTTGGGATAACAAGTGCTAACAAACTAAATATAGTTGGGCTTATGAAGGCGCGAACTAATCCGCCACAAAATACCAAAGCATAAATAATGTATAGGTTACTCTTGTTAGCGTATTCTGGTAAAGTGATGAAGAATAAACCGGTGCTAATGACTAAAAACGCTAAAATACATTTAACTAATAAGCTTCGTTTTTCCTTTTGGTCTACAATATGACCCGCAAATAAAGCCAAGCTAACAGCTGGAATAACTTCCATAAGTCCTATTAGTCCTAAAGACCACGGATTTTTAGTTAAACTATATACTTGCCATTCTATGACAATAAATTGCATAGACCAAGCTAATACTAAAGCAAATCTTACGATTAGAAAAATATTAAATTCCTTAAAGCGCAATGCTTGGTATGGATCGTTTTTTTGCATTTTTTAATAGAATAGTTTAGTGCAAAAATAGGTCTTTGTTTTAAGTAAAGAAGTTAACTAAATCTTCAATTTTAGAAATTAATTGAATTTTAATGCCTTTTGGTTTTATGGTTATCTTATTATATTTTGAAACAAAAATAGCAGTAAATCCTAGTTTTTCGGCTTCCAGAATACGTTGCTCTACACGTTGTACTGGCCTAATTTCTCCTGATAATCCTACTTCGGCGGCAAAACAAAAAAGTGATGGTAACGCTTCGTCTTCATTACTTGATAATATAGCTGCGATAACGGCTAAATCTATCGCTGGATCATCGACAGTGATACCGCCAGTAATATTTAAAAATACATCTTTTGCACCTAGTCTAAATCCTGCACGTTTTTCTAAAACTGCAAGTAGCATATTTAGACGTTTTACATTAAAACCTGTGGCACTTCGTTGTGGTGTTCCATAAACAGCCGTGCTTACTAAAGCTTGAACTTCTATCATTAAAGGACGCATACCTTCTAAAGTTGCTGCAATAGCATTACCAGAAAGTTCATCATCTTTTTCAGAAATTAAAAGTTCACTAGGGTTAGAAACTTCACGTAAACCTGTGCCTTGCATTTCGTAAATTCCTAATTCGTTGGTAGATCCAAAACGGTTTTTGTTGGCGCGTAAAATTCTAAAAACGTGGTTTCTGTCACCTTCAAAATGAAGTACAGTATCTACCATATGTTCTAGTATTTTTGGACCTGCAATATTTCCGTCTTTAGTAATGTGACCAATTAAAATTACTGGTGTGTTTGTTTCTTTAGCAAACTTTATAAGTTCTGTTGTGCATTCTTTAACCTGAGAAATAGATCCTGCCGAAGATTCTATATAGTCACTTTGCAGTGTTTGTATGGAATCAATTACCAAAATATCTGGCTCTACAGCTTCAACTTGTTTGAAGATGTGTTGCGTTTTTGTTTCGGTTAAAATAAAACACGTATCGTTTACAGGGTTTACCCTTTCTGCACGCATTTTAATTTGTTTTTGGCTTTCTTCTCCAGAAACATATAATGTTTTATAAGGTAAGTTTAAGGCAATTTGAAGCAGTAGAGTACTTTTTCCAATACCAGGTTCACCACCAAGTAAGGTTAAAGAACCAGGAACTAATCCGCCACCAAGCACACGATTAAATTCTGTGTTATTCGTGTTTAATCTCGCTTCTTTAGCCGAGTCTATTTCGTGAACTAAAAGCGGTTTATTGTTTTTAGTTTTTACTTGAGTGCCTGCTTTCCAGTCGCTTTTTTCTGGTTTAGTAATAAGCTCTTCAGCAATGGTATTCCAATTTTTACAAGAGGTACATTGACCTTGCCATTTAGCGAATTGGGTTCCGCAATTTTGACAATAAAATGCTGTTTTTATTTTAGCCATTATAAACCATATTCAGCTTTAATTTCATCAATTTTTTCTAAAATTTGATCTTTGTTTATTACTGGGCTATCTTCAAAAACATAAGCGTTTTTGTAGGCTTTTAAGGCTTTTTTTGGCTCTAATATTTCTTCGTAAAAACGTGCTTTGTAATAGGCGCCTAAGTTGGTTTCAGGATATTGTTTAGATGCCATTTTTGCTAATTCTTCTAATGGTTCCCATTTTTCAGATTTTCTTATGGCTGCATAAATTGCTCTAAAGTCGTTTACTAAAATTTGTTTTTTAATACCGAAAAGTTTTTCAATAGTTTCATATTTTTCAACTAAATACTCTACAGGAGAACTGCTTAATTTTAAAATTACGTCTTTGTATTCTTTTTTGCTAATTGGTTGGTATACAAGAAAAGTGTTTTCTAATGCACTTGCAAAAGCGTGAGCAGGTAATGCATAATGCGAAGGACCATCAAAAGTCTTACCGTTATAGAATAAGCTTTTGTTTTCTGTTCCTTTAAGGGTTTCCATTAAAGCTTCTGTGTTTTCTTTAATTCTTGGAATGTCGTTTGTAGACGTTGCTAAATAGTAAAATAACTTCGTCTCAGTTTCTTTAAGAACTTTAGGAATCCAAGTGTTCATTTCTGGAGCTAAATCCGGGCTAATAACAGCAAACGAACGAAATGTTGGCTCTTTTTCTGCTTTTAGCATAAAGTAGTTAACGTAGTTGGCTGATTTTCCGTGACCAACAATCATTTTAAACTCTTCTAAATTGAAGTTTTTCTCCATATATGGTAAAACCTCTTGCATAATAAAGTTAAAGAATTTATGCCCGCTTTCTACAGGTAAAGAATTAACTTCATCATATAGTAAATCGTCGTTTCTACTTTCGGTTTGATTAATACCAACAACTATAGCATTTGGCATATCGTCCCAAAAAGAATAATAGTCCACAATTCCTGCAACAGGTTCAAATAAATAATCGCCATCTAGAACGACAACTAAAGGATATCTTTTTCCATCATTTTCAAAACTATCGTGTCCTCTAGGAACTTGAATCTTTAATTCTCTAGTTCCATCTAAAAACGATGATTCTATGTTTTTATACATCGTTTGTGCATTAACAAAAGCTGTTGAAGCGATTAAAACGAAAGCAAGTAGTAGGTTTTTCATAATTAAGATATTTATAAAGGCAATTTACAAATTATTTTTTTTGTTAAATATAGGAAGTAGTATTAGTGATAATCCGCCAGAAATTATAATCATTATAGTTTGTGATGTCCACATAATCCAACCAAAAGCAAGACTTGGATTGTAAGGTAAATTAAATAATGTAAATCCTGTTACTACTGCAATGGGAAATGAGCCAATACCGCCATTGGTTGCAGCGATACTAAAACTAGCTAATATAAACCCAATTAATATAGCGCCTAAAGGCACATTGTTTAGTTCTGGAACAGCGAAACTAGTCACGTAAAACATTAAGACGTACATAATCCATATAAATAAAGTATGAGCGATAAATGCCCATTTTTTCTTCATTTTAAAAATGCTTAATGCACCACTAATTAGTCCATTAACAAAGTCTTTAATTTTAATAGCAACAGGTGATTTACTTTTTTTAATTAGAAAGATGAAAATAACACCACAAATAATTAAGCCTAAAAGACCAAGTGCAATAGAGGTGATGTTAAATTTACTTTTTATGAAACCAAATATGAAATCAAACTGAAGAAACAAAGTAATCCCGATAATGGATAGCATTACAATTAGATCGGCAATTCGCTCTGCAACAATAGTTCCAAAACCTTTTTCGAAAGGTACTTTTTCGTAGTTAGTTAGTATGGTTGCTCTAGCAATTTCGCCAGCTCTAGGAATGGTTAAATTTATAAGATATGCTGAAAAAACAGCCATAACACTATTGCTAAATTTGACTTTGTAGCCCATAGGTTCTAACATGAAAAGCCAGCGATAAGATCTTGAAAAATGACTTAATAGTCCAAATCCAACACCTAAAAACACATATAAATAATTGGCGTTTTTAAAATAACTGACTAATTCGCTAAAGGATACTTTAGAAAGTGAGTACCACACTAAAAAAAATCCCAACAAAAGTGGGATTCCTATTTTAAGTATATTTTTAAGCTTCGAGTTCACTATTTAAGAAGGTTTGTGGCTTCGTCTGGAAAGACTAGGCTTGGCTGAAATGTTTTAGCAATTTCAATATCCATAGTTCCGTAAGTAATAAGAATAAGCACATCACCTTTTGCTACTTTTCTTGCTGCAGCGCCATTAAGTGTAATTTCTCCACTTTTTCTTGGTCCAGGAATAGCATAAGTTTCAAGACGTTCTCCATTGTTATTATTTACAATTTGAACACGTTCTCCGCGAATAATATTTGCGGCATCCATTAAGTCTTCATCAATAGTGATGCTTCCTATATAGTTTAATTCGGCACCGGTAACTTTTACGCGGTGAATTTTAGATTTTACAACTTGTATTAACATAATTACAAATATAATTAATTTAAAGCGATATTATCAATTAGTCTAATACCTTCGGCATAAACGGCAATAAAAGCTCTATATGTTTTTTGTTTTGATTTTCTTTTTACAGTTTTAAGTGTGGCTTCATCGGCAATAATAAAGTATTCCAACTCTAAAAGCGCGTGGTTTTTAAAGTGTTTTGTGATTAACTTAGTGACTTCATTTGCGCTTTTGGTTTTATAAATTTCTTTAGCAGTATTTAAAGATTTGAAAATAAATGAAGCTTCTTTTTTTAAGTTATCAGATAAGCGTTCATTTCTTGAACTCATAGCTAACCCATTGGCTTCACGATGAATTTTACAGCCAACCACTTTTACATCAATATGGTATTTATCTACTAGTTTTTTTATAATTTGAAGCTGTTGAAAGTCTTTTTCGCCAAAGTAAGCTTCGTGAGGTTTTACTGCTTCGAATAGTTTTTTTACTATGGTACCAACGCCATCAAAATGCCCCGTTCTAAAAGCGCCTTCCATTTCATTTTCTAAGCCATCAAAATCAAAAGTTTCTGAGTTAACAGCGTTATCGTAGATGTCTTCTGGACTTGGTGCGTAAACTATAATATTTTTAGATACAGTTTTTAACAACGCTACATCTCTGTCTAGAGTACGCGGGTATTTTTTTAAATCATCCTGATTATCAAATTGAGTTGGATTTACAAAAATACTAACCACAACAGTGTCAGTTCTAGTTAGACCGTGTTTAACTAGAGTTAAGTGGCCTTGGTGTAAAGCACCCATGGTTGGGACAAAACCAATGGTTTTATGTTCGCTTTTAAGCTGGTCTAGTTTTATTTGTAATTCTTTTTTGTTATGATATGTTAACATAATTAGGATAAGTTTAACGTGTGTAAAACTAAGTATTTAAGCAAATATCTGCATAAATTTTCGTAATTTTGCGTGTTTTTTGTTCTACTATAATTAAAGCAAGGTTTGTTTTAAGGTTAAAAGTTAAACAAAATAGTAATTAGAAAACTATATTTATGAAAGATAAGAGGATATTATATGTGTCATCTGAGGTAGTGCCTTATTTGCCAGAAACAGAAATTTCGTCAATGTCATTTGAGACACCAAGAATGATTAACCAACAAGGTGGACAAATACGAATTTTTATGCCTCGTTTTGGGAATATTAATGAAAGAAGACATCAGTTACATGAAGTAATTCGTTTATCAGGAATTAACTTAGTTGTAAACGATTTAGATATGCCATTAATTATTAAAGTCGCTTCAATACCTAAAGAACGTATTCAGGTTTATTTTATTGATAATGACGACTATTTTAAAAGAAAAGCGACTTTAACAGATGAAGACGGGAAGTTATTTGACGATAATGATGAGCGTGCTATCTTTTTTGCAAAAGGTGTTATAGAAACGGTTAAGAAATTAAACTGGTCTCCAGACATTATTCACGTACACGGCTGGTTAGCTTCATTATTACCATTATACTTAAAGCAGTTTTACAAAGATGAACCTTTGTTTAATGAAAGTAAAATTGTAACATCGGTTTACAATACTGGTTTTGAAGGATCTTTAAATAAGGATTTAATTAATAAAGTGAAGTTTGACGAAATAGACGGTGAGAGTATTGATTTACTTAAAGAGCCTACTTATAATAACATTATGAAAGTTGCTGTAGATAATTCGGATGCTATCATAAAAGGTTCTTACGAGCTTCCTGAAGAGTTAAATACGTATTTAGACGGTTTAGAGAATCCAGTATTAGATTTTAAAGAAAAAGATGAGTTTGCTGAAGCTTATACTAATTTTTACAATGAAAGCGTTTTAGGGTAATACATATTGATAGCCATGAAAAATATTTTATTAAAGCTGATTTTAGTCAGTTTGTTTATTGGGTTTACATCTTGTGAAAAAGATTTCCTTAATGTAAATAGTGACGTTAGAGGTGCTAAAAACTTTAACTTAAAATCACAAGAATTTCCTATAACTGCTTTTACTAAAGAAAGTGGTTCGGTTCAAGCCAATGGTTTAGAGACTGTTTTTTTAGGAGCTTTTAAAGATGATACTTATAACACTACTACGGTTTCTAATATTATAACAGAGTTAGTACCTGAAAAGTTTAATCCTGATTTAGGTGAGAATCCAAGGATAGATTCTGTACACGTTAATATTCCTTATTTTTCAACGCTTCTTGCTACTGCAGCCAATGGTTCTAGTACGTACAGTTTAAATTCTATTACTGGAGACCCAACAGTAACGTATAATTTGAAAATTTTAAAAAGTGATTATTTGTTACGTGATTTAGATCCGGCAACAAATTTTACTGAGCCACAAGTATATTACACGGATTTCTATTCATCTACAATAGAACCTTTAGACAATACTTACACTGTGTTGTATGACGATGATTTTATGCCAAGTAGTAAGCAAGAGAAGTTAAGAGAATTGGATGATAATGGAGATCCTATTGGTGAACCTGTCAGATTACTTCCATCTATGCGAATAGATTTATTTCCTGGTAATGAAGCCTTTTGGAATGACTTAATGGGGATTATTGAAAACTCTGGTAGTGATAATACACAAGAACCAAGAGATTATCTAGCTAATGCAAATAGTTTTAAACAGTTTTTTAAAGGTTTAATTTTTAAAGTTGAAGTAAATTCTCCAGGAACGGGTAGTACAATTGTTTTAAATATTAATAGTAATCAAGCTGGTGTATCTATAGATTATAAAAATGCAGCAGAAGAAGTAGACGGTTTTGAGCCAGATATTAGAAATCCATCCCAATATTTATTAGGATTTAACGGTATAACTGTAAATACGCATACTAATTCTCCAGCGATTAATATTCCTAATAGCAATAATAACATTCAAGATGATGCACTTTATTTAAGAGGCTTTGAAGGAGGTTTTGCTGTTGTAGATTTATTTGGTACTGAAGACAATAACAGTAATGGAATTTCTGATGCTTTTGAAACTTTTAGAGAAAATAAAGGAAAATGGTTAATTAACGAAGCTAATATTAAATTTAGAGTAAAGAATAGTCTAGTTAATAACGATGAGCCAAATCGTGTTATTTTATATGATTTAAACACAAAGCAACCTATTGTAGATTACTTTTTTGATTTAGGAAGTAATGAGGATGCTTCATTGTCACGTACAACATTTTCAACCCCTTTAACTAAAGATGCTAGTGGAAATGGTAAAGAATATAAAATTAGGGTTACAGAACACTTAAATAATTTGTTATTAAGAGATTCTACTAATGTGAAATTAGGGTTATATGTAACTAATAATATTAATAATGTTGGTTTTGTTAAGATGAAAAATCCAATTACGGTTGGAGCAGTTCAAAATCAAATAGAGATTGATGAAATTCCTCAATCATCAATTTTAAGTGATAGAGGTACAGTTATTCATGGTGCAACAAATAATGTAGCTATTGAAGATAAAATTAAATTTGAAGTTTATTACACCGAAGAAAACTAAGTTAGTATGTGTGGAATTGTAGGATATATTGGTAAAAAAGAAGCTTACCCTATTGTTTTAGAAGGTTTAAAACGTTTGGAATATAGAGGTTATGATAGCGCTGGTGTTGCCATATATGATGGAGATGATATAAAATTGTGTAAAACTAAAGGGAAAGTTTCTGATTTAGAATCTAAGGCTAAAAACGAAATAAATACCTTAGGTAATTTGGCAATTGGCCACACACGTTGGGCGACACATGGTGTGCCTAATGATGTTAATTCTCATCCACATTATTCTAATTCAGGAGAGCTTGTTATTATTCATAATGGAATTATAGAAAATTATGAAGCTATAAAACAAGAGTTAATTAAAAGAGGTTATACTTTTGATTCTGATACAGATACTGAGGTTTTAATCAATTTAATTGAAGATGTTCAAAAAAGTCAAAATGTAAAGCTTGGTAAAGCGGTTCAAATTGCATTAAATCAAGTGGTCGGAGCATATGCAATTGCTGTTTTTGATAAGAAAAAACCTAACGAAATTGTAGTCGCTAAATTGGGTAGTCCATTAGCTATTGGAGTAGGAGAAGACGAGTTTTTTATAGCTAGTGATGCTTCACCTTTTCTAGAATATACTAAAAAAGCCATTTATTTAGAAGATGAAGAATTGGCAATTATTCGTTTAGGAAAATCTATTAAGATTAGAAAAATAAAAAATGATAAAGCTATAGATCCTTATGTTCAAGAATTGAAAATCAATTTAGAGCAAATTGTTAAAGGTGGTTATGATCATTTTATGCTAAAGGAAATCTATGAGCAACCTAAAGCAATTTTAGATACTTACAGAGGTCGTTTATTGGCTAAAGAAGGTATTATACGAATGGCAGGTATAGATGACCATTTAGAAAAATTTACAAATGCTAGTAAAATTATCATTGTCGCTTGTGGTACGTCTTGGCATGCAGGTTTAGTCGCAGAGTATATTTTTGAAAACTTAGCTAGAATTCC
>DAISIZ010000026.1:0-7498 GCA_036821745.1 Aurantibacter sp.
CTGTTAAGCCAAATTCAAGTTCTGCTTTAGAAATATCTTCAACAAATTCTGGCTTTTTAATGCCTAGAATAACACAAACTCAAAGAGATGCTATCGCAACACCTTCAACTGGTTTATTAATATTTCAAACAGATAATACAACGGGATTTTATTTTTTTAATAGTTCTGCTTGGTTGCCTTTTGGAGGAGACAACACTTTAGCATTTCCCAAACTACCAATCCCAGCATTATCATTAGCACCTACAGGTTCTGGGTCTGACTTCACCTTTACTAAAACAGTGAAAGGTGTAAATTACAGCATAACAAGACGCACATTTAGCGCAAGTGATGGAGCAACAGACATTTCACAAAGAATACGTTTAAGATACACTTTCTCTCCTGCATTACCATACACACCATCAGCGAAAGCAATAACGCCAAACCAAGGCGAAGCTGGCATTACTGATGGCGTTTCTATAAGCTGCAGAAGACTTACAAACACCGTATTAGTTGTAGATGTTTATAGAATTGATGCTATAGGAAGTGTAAACGTTCCATGGGAAACAATAGAACATAATTTTGATGCAGTTTTTTACGAATAACTAACCAAAACCACAAACCATTAAAGGTCTTGTAAGGAATTACAACATCTTTTATCAAAAGTGAAGACAAGAAAGATAACATTATAACTATTAAAAAAATTATATCTAACTAATTATCACAATTCAAAAGGAATTTCTAACAAAACTACTTTTTTTGTATCAATATATTATTGTATTTTGGAAATTCATATCAAATTACCATCATACTTCATGACAGAAATTACACGTCTATTCGACTTTCCATATTACCAGCTTGAAAAACATAATTTGGATGCTGCATTAGTCACCAAACAAAATGGTGAATGGATTAAAACATCGACTAAAGACTATATAAATAAAGCCAATGCTGTTAGTCGTGCCTTATTAAGAATGGGGATTCAAAAAGACGATAAAATTGCTTTAATATCAACAAATAATAGAACGGAATGGAATATCATGGATATTGGTATTCTTCAAACAGGTGCACAAAATATACCTGTATATCCTACTATATCAGCAGACGATTATGAATATGTTTTAAATCATAGTGGAGCGATTTACTGCTTTGTTTCGGACGAAGACGTTTTGGCTAAAGTGAATAAGGTTAAGCATAATACAAAGCTAAAAGAAGTCTATAGTTTTGACCATATTGAAGGTTGCAAACATTATTCTGAACTTTTCGAATTAGGAAAAGACGACAGCAATCAAAATGAAGTTCAAGAAAGAAAAGACGCCGTTAAACCTACCGACTTAGCAACTATTATATATACATCTGGAACAACAGGTAAGCCAAAAGGCGTGATGTTGTCACACGATAATATTACCAGTAATGTTTTAAATAGTGTACCAAGACTTCCTTTAAGTAGTGGTGAAACACGCGTTTTAAGTTTCTTACCTATTTGTCACATTTTTGAACGTGTTTTAATTTACGTTTATCAACATTCAGGAACTACTATATATTTTGCTGAAGGGATTGATAAAATTGCAGACAATGCAAAAGAAATTAAGCCTAACTTAATGAGTGTTGTACCAAGACTTTTAGAAAAAGTATACGATAAAATTTATGCTAAAGGTGCTGACTTAACTGGACTTAAATCTAAACTTTTCCATTGGGCAATTGCTTTAGGTGAAGAATGGAAACCTTATGGCGAAAATGGTGCTTGGTATGAGTTTAAATTAGGTATTGCTAGAAAGTTAATTTTTAGTAAATGGAAAGAGGCTCTTGGAGGCGAATTAACGACTATGGTTTCAGGATCTGCACCTTTACAGCAAAGATTAGCACGTATATTTTGTGCCGCAGGAATGGATGTTATGGAAGGTTATGGTTTAACCGAAACTTCTCCTGTTGTATCAGTTGGAATGATGCGAGATAAACATTTTAAGATTGGAACAGTTGGTAAACCAATTGATGGTGTTGAAGTAAAAATTGCTGAAGATGGTGAATTACTTATTAAAGGCCGAAACGTTATGTTAGGTTATTATAAAGATGAAGCTAAGACGAATGAAGTGATGACCGGTGATTATTTTCATACAGGAGATAAAGGAGAAATTGACTCAGAAGGCTTCCTTAAAATTACAGGTCGTAAAAAGGAAATGTTTAAAACCTCTGGTGGAAAATATGTTATTCCTACTTTATTAGAAAATGAATTAAAACAATCCCGTTTTATAGAGCAAGTTATGGTGGTAGGTGAAGGCGAAAAAATGCCAGCTGCGTTTATACAACCCAACTTTGAATTTATTAACGAATGGATTGAGCGTAAACATAAAAAAATAGACAAGACTTACGAAGCAATCTGCACATCGGAAATTATTAAAGAACGCATTCAAATTGAACTAAATACATGTAATGCTAACTTTGGTAAATGGGAACAAATTAAACGTTTTGAATTAACACCAGATGTTTGGTCTATTGATGGCGGACACCTTACACCAACTATGAAAATGAAACGTAAAATCATTAAAGAGATTTATAACGATTTATACGATAAAATATATAACTGTTAAATATCAGTTCATGTAGTACATAAACAACAAAAGCTTAATCTCTCTGATTAAGCTTTTGTTGTTTAAAGAAGTATCTCAATTACAGATTAAACAATGCTTTTAATAACTTTAAGCAACTAGACAATATTCCTATAAATATTAATAAATAAAGCGTTTAAAACTGCTAAAATGAATAACTACAAAGATCTATAACAACAATTAAATAATAGGATTAAAACTTATTAAACAAGAAATAAAACCCCATCAATAAAAGTAGATGAAGAACAAATCATACAAAACAAAAAAGGGATTCAAATAAATGAATCCCTTTTTGTTATAATTTGAACAGCGATTAAAACTGCCACATATCTAATTCGAAGTTTCTAATCTTCTCTTTTGCACGCTCTGCTTCTAATAATTGCATTAAAGAGTTTTCTGGAATGTATGATTCAATCTTACGATCGCCATAAATATTCTCTTCTTTATAAGCGATACCGTTAAAACGTCTCGCATTTAAGACATGATCAAAAGAGAAAGGCATAGCACTATTTTTAGTGTTGTATGTTTTCGCTTCGTGTAAAATATCTCTTACGTCTGGGTAAAAAATCCAGAAATAAGGTAATATTTCTGTATTCTCTTCATCAGTCATAAATTCAACATCCGGTCCAGCTGGAGCTAATGCTAATAAACGATATTTTAATTCTCCTTGACGTTTGTCAAAATACCATAAACCTTTAATTAAATAAGCTTTAATACTTTGAGACTCTAAACGGTTAGTTTCAATATACTCAGGATCAACATAACCATCTTGGTTTAATTGCTCCATACCAATATCTGTTGTATCAACAGATACCATTGCATCTTGAATTTCCTTTAAAGATCTTTTACCTGTAAAGTAAGAATCACTATAAACGTTCTCAATCTTACCGTCAGCCATTCCTTTCATTAAAACATCAAAAAGACTTCTTCTTTCACTTCCAATATTCATTGTGTCAATTGGATAGTATAATGGAAAATTAACACGTTCGTCAAGAATTACTTTTTCCCAGATGATTCTAGAAAATAACATATCTCTATCACCAACGTAACCATATTCTAAAGGATGATCGTTGTCTAAAGCTTTTTGCTCTTCAGTTTTAACACCAATTTGATCAGGGTTAGTTGCATTTAATAAATTAGACTGTGCTAATCCAGTTGCAGTAACTGACAATAAAGCTATAAATAATAATGATTTTAATTTCATCTTTTTGATTTTTTTAATAACTGTGAATCAGAGATGGTTAATATTAGTTAGTTAACTCAACAATTACTGGAGAAACTTTCTTTAACCTAATCGTTTTCCCAGGGATTTTAGCTGTGATATCGAAAAACTGAACTGTTGCTCTTTTTGGCGCTTTCTTAATCGCTTGTTTAGCTCTACCACTTAAACGGTTACCTGTACATTTAATTGTTGGCTGACCAGGAACTTTAAATTTAAATCCAGTTACTTGAATATCTAAATCAAATACGAAATCATTTAATTTAGCTCCAATTTTACCAATAGCAACGTTGTTTCTTGGCATTTTCGCCATGTCTTGCTTACCATTAATTGAACCAGTTGGCTTAGGAATATCTTTAATTCTAAACACTTGGCTATCTGAAGCTCTAGAACCATCGTCTAAAGTAGCAGATACATTAATTTTAACTGTCTTTCCTTTACCTGGACTCATAACATATTTACCAGTTCCAGAAATCTTTTTTAATCCAGCTCCTGAAGCAGATACTTTATTATCTGTTACACCAGCAAAAGAGATAGTCATAGGGTTAGCTAAACCTCTATATACAACATTCATCTTATCAGCAGAAATAGTTGCAGAATTTGGTCTTGGCACTACTACATAGTTACCTACAATTTTAATTGGTAATGGCTTACCGTCTTCTAAGAAAGTAAATTCACCATCAATTTTTTGCTCTCCTACGTTTCCAACGTTAAAGTCTAAACGCGCAGCACCTGTAGAATCAATAGCTTTAGATAAATCGACTTCTTCACCGTTTACTTTTAAAGCAGTTGGTGTTACATCAGCATATTTACCTAATACAACTTTACCTTGAAATTTCTCTCCAGCAAAGAATGCAGATTTATCAGCAATTACAATCGCTTGGTAGTTCTTTAAAGATACAGCTTGATCAAGTGTATTCCCTAAGAATAAGTTAAACATGTTAGCTTCAGTAGTCTTAACGTCATTCTGCATTGCAGTTAACTTAGTAATAGAAGCAATTGCAGGGAAACCTTTAAAATGGTAATCTAACCACATTTTGTTTGCACCATCTTTAGCTTTAATAGAAGCTGTATTGAATTTCTTTTCAAAACTAGCTAAAGCTTTAGTATACTTAACGTCGTTACCAACAATGTTTTTAACATCAGTCTTATATTTGTTGATAGTTGCCATTACAGCTTCACCTTTCTTACTTAACTTATCACCTGCGAACCATTGCTCATCGATAAAGTCTCCTTTATCCATTTGGTCGAAAGGTAATTGACCAGTTTCAGGATCGATTTCAAATCCTCCACCTTTAAGTACATCTCTTTTTACACCTTCTAAATACAAGAAGAATGCGTTTGATTTCTGAGTAATTTGCTCAGCTTTACCAGCTGCAATAGCAAATTCCTTTGGCTTTTCTTCAGCCTTAGACTTTAACGATGCTAAAGTCTTTTCATTATTATCTCCGATTAATTCGTTCGCTGTTTCGAACTTTTCATCCATTAACCCAAAAGCCGAAAGAACTTCTTTTGACATATTTAGTGCTAACATTGCTATTAGTACTAAGTACATTAGATTAATCATTTTTTGTCTTGGTGACTCATTACCGCCTGCCATAAAATTAGTTTTTTTAGTTAAAAAATATTAATTAGTAAACTAATTATTTCTTGTTCATAGCAGTTAACATTCCACCATATACTCCGTTTAAAGAAGATAAGTTAGATGCTAATGATTGCATTTGCTCTTTTAATTTAGCTGCATTTTCAACAGTTTCAGCATTAATAGCAGTTTGCTTAGAAGCAGACTCCATTTGAGACTTATATAAAGAGTTTAAAGATTCCATCTGTGCTGCTGCAACTGACATCTCTTCACCATATTTCTTAGTTGCTGCAATAGAATCTACTGTTGGAGAGATTCCTTTAGCTGCACCTTCAAAGTTTTTAATACTTGAACCTAAGCTAGCCATTAATTCACCATCAATTTTAGCTTCTTTTAATAAGTTGTCTAATTTTTTAGATAATAATCCATCAGCATCTTTTGGTTCTTCTTTTTTACCTTTTTTAGATGTTGCTTGTCCACCAGCTAATTCTGGGTAAACTAAAGACCAATCTAAGTCAGCTCCTACAGGTTCGAAAGCAGAGGCAAAGAAAATTAATGCTTCAGTTCCTAATCCGATAATTAACATTGCAGATGCTCCAGGCCAGTGCATTAATTTAAATAATGCTCCTAAGATTACCACTGCTGCTCCGATACCGTATAAGTATCCCATTGCTCTTTTGTACGCGCTTGCTTTTGCCATAATTTTAAATTTTAGTTGTTAAGTTAATTGTTATAATTAGTAGATATAAAAAATCTTGTTTATCGTCTTCCTGCTGAGTTTGCTGTAATTTCAGTACCCATATAATCTTGTACAGTTCTGAAACCAATAAAACTTCTAGCTGAATCTGAATATTCGTAATCTCTAGAACTTACTTGTAAGAAGTATGCAACATCTTTCCAAGAACCTCCACGAACTACTTTACGCTTATTTTGTGCATCATTAACGTTAGGGTTAATTGTTGATGCAAATTCGTATGATGCAGGATCGTAAGAAGAGTTTACCCATTCTGACACATTTCCTGCCATATTATATAAGTTAAAGTCGTTTGGCTCAAAAGCATCTGCTTCAACCGTATATAATGCTTGATCGGCAGCATAATCACCTCTTAAAGGCTTAAAGTTAGCCATAAAACAACCTCTGTCATTTTTAGCATAAGGTCCACCCCAAGGAAATTTTGCAGCTTGAAGACCACCACGAGCAGCATATTCCCATTCCGCTTCGTTTGGCAAACGGTAACGTGCTACAGCATGTGTTTTCTTTTCTTTTCTATATGCGTTGTGATACATTGTTCTCCATTGGCAAAAAGCCTTAGCTTGTTTCCAAGAAACACCAACTACAGGATATGCTCCATAAGCATCGTGCCATAAATAATCATTATGCATTGGCTCATTGTAAGAATATGCAAAATCACGTATCCAAGCAGTAGTATCTGGGTAGATTTCAATCTCTTCACGAATAATAACATCCTTACGAGATAATTTTTTATCACGAGCAGCTTTTTCAATATCCATATATGAATATTGGAATTTAAATTTCTTAACATCCCAAGTTCTTTGTCCATTGTAAGACTCCTCTAAAGGAATATACATACCATCCATAACTTCTGCATATAATACATCTGGATACTCACCTGTTTCAAAAATTAATTCAACATCATTATTTAATTTTCTCTGATCGTTCCCGTAGTTATCAATCATATATTGCTCGTAAGGTGTTAATTCCTCACCTTCCTCAGCACCTTTATAAGCAAACTCACCAATATCTCCAGATCCTGGTGTTTTTCCTTCAATGTCAGCCATTTCAGCTAATGCAGTACGAAGTGTTGAATCTCTTACCCAATGAACAAACTGATTATATTCACTGTTTGTAATTTCAGTTTCATCCATATAGAACGCTCTAACCGTTACGGTTTTTGCTGGAGCATCTTGTACACCTGCTAAATCATCATCGGCTTTACCCATAATAAATGAACCTCCAGGAACTAAAGTCATTCCATAAGGTTTTTCTGGATGCCATTTTTTTCCTTTAACACCTACTAGTTGTCCTTTGTCGTTAGACTTACCACAACTTACTAATAGTGCTAAAACTGCTGTTAATAATACAAATTTCTTCAT
>DAISIZ010000026.1:7508-9786 GCA_036821745.1 Aurantibacter sp.
ATTTTAATACGTCCTAAATTTCAAGAGCGTAAACATATTTATTTATTTGCTTAAAAACAACTTTTATTTAAAAAAACAATCGTTTAAGCGGTAATTTTGTGCATTTAATCGATTTACGACAATTCTGTTAAAGAATTCTTAATTTACAAATTATTTTTTTTATGCGCTTTGAACCATCTATCTGGCACTATGTTGTTGCAAGCCAGGTCATAATCCTTTTTGTCACAAGGTAATAACGTGTGTTTTTTTAACTTATTGTTAACAGAAGACAAAAAAGGAATATCAATCCACCAACGACCAGTACGCAAACTTTTGTAAAAAATAAGCTCATAATCTTGCACTAACGTAATATATTTCTGAAAATCAGTACCATTAGACAACACATCATCTGAGACGCGACCATCAAAACCTTCAACAAAATACCATAACATTTGGGCAATTAAAGTTTCTGTTAATTTATATTTTGAGCCCGCTTGGTAATTATAAATCCCAAACGAAGACACCTTATTACTAATTCCTGCATAGCGAGAAATAGCACAAATTTCCTTTCCATCTATACCGTTTGGCGATACTTGTTGCAAATCGCTCAATTCTGATGATTTCACAGCACCTAAATCGACAGAAACAATATTTGCATCTCTTAAAACAGGTTCAGTAATCGTAATATCATTAGACACTTCTCCTAAACGGTAAGCTTCGAAGTACAACTTTTTCATTAAATCTATCTCTTCCTGAGAATTAAAATAGGTTTGATAACCAATTGTTGCGTAATTAAACAAATTATATGGCTCTTCCATTATAATTTTAGCAACAAAACTCTTATTTGTAATAGGTTGAGCGGCATCTCCTAAGTCGAAATTATGGTCTACATTCACCAAATTCACCATAGGAATTAAATCGTCGTAAGCACGATAATTCACATATGTTAAGTCTTGAGAACCTCCTAAAATGATTGGAATAATTTTATTTTCTAAAAGTATAGTTAAGGTTTCTTTTAAAGCAAAATAAGTATCCTCTACTGTTTCTCCAGGTGCAATATCACCTAAATCGGCAATAGAAACGCTCCAGCTACCAGGAAACAAACCATAAAAAGCTTTACGTACATCTTCAAAATGAAGTGGATTATAATTATCCGATTCACTTTTACGATTCTCTAAAACACCTAAAATTGCCAATTGCACACCTTCTAAGTCTGGAATACCATCTTCTAAAGTATGACAACTTACTTTTTTACCAATTGATAATGGCGGTAATAATTGTATATGTGTTAAAACTTCTTCGCTTAAAGGCGTTAAAAAACTAAAATTCATAAGTGTAATTCTGAATAAAGCTGAAAAATAACCAAAAGGATTGATTGGTTAAAGGTAAATGTTGAGAAATATTTTATTTAAAGAAGAAACAAGATCACTTCGCTGAAAGAATAAAGAGATAAGACTTTGCTTCTATTCAAGATTAAGTCAGTTTTCAAACTTGAAGTTCTTGAATAAGTGAGACAAGATCATTTCGCTGTGAGACAAAAGAAACAAGACTTAACTATAACTCAAATAATAAAAAATCCCTCAAATCAAATATGAAATGAGGGACTATTAAACTTTTAAAAGTTGTATTTATTTTTTAGCAACCGTTTTCTTTTTAGTCGTTGCTTTCTTAGCAGTCGTCTTTTTGGCTGTTGTTTTTTTCTTCGTTGCCGTTTTCTTTTTAGTTGCTTTCTTTTTTGGCGCGTTTTTCTCGATAATACCTTGCACTTCTTCTAAAGTTAAAGCTTTAGCATCAACAGTTTTTGGTAATTCAATTTTAACTTTACCTTTTAAGATATTATGTCTTCCCCAACGGGCTTTCTCAACACGAATACCTTCTTCTTCCCAATTATGAACCACTTTATCTATTTCCTTCTGAATTTTAGTATCCACTAATTCTTCAATATCAGCATTAGATAAATTATCCCAATCGTATTTTTTATTTACGTTTATAAATAAACCATTCCATTTAATAAATGGTCCAAAACGTCCTTTTCCTTTAGTTACGCCGTGACCTTTATAGTCATAAATTGGTGCATCGGCAATTTCTTTTTCTTTAATTAAAACGATAGCATCGTCCATTTCAATATTTAAAGGATCTTGTCCTGGTGCTAACGAAATAAACTTTTTACCAAATTTCACATAAGGTCCAAAACGCCCGTTATTCACCTCAACTTCTTCACCTTTATATTCACCTAAAGCTTTTGGAAGTTTAAATAAATCCATCGCTCCCTCATAAGTAATCGCACCTAATTGTTGCT
>DAISIZ010000026.1:9796-15339 GCA_036821745.1 Aurantibacter sp.
TTGGTTTATCCTCATCGTCTACAGTTCCCATTTGCACCATTGGTCCAAATTTACCTAAACGTACACTAACTTGCTTTCCTGATTTTGGGTCTTTTCCTAAAATTCGTTCTCCCGATTCTCTGTCGGCATTTTCACGAACATCTTCTACTACCGGATGAAACTTACTGTAAAAAGACTTCATCATCTTTTTCCAATCTTCTTTTCCTTCTGCAATATCATCAAATTCAGACTCCACTTTTGCCGTAAAACCAAAATCTAATATATTTGAGAAATTTTCTACTAAAAAGTCGTTTACAATATTACCAATATCTGTTGGAACTAGTTTCCCTTTATCTGAACCTACTTTTTCAGTTAATAAGGTGTCTTTTACAGTTCCAGCTTCTAAAACCAACTGCGTGTATTCACGCTCCTTACCTTCAATAGTTCCTTTTTCTACATATTTTCTATTCTGAATAGTAGAAATTGTTGGCGCATACGTAGACGGACGACCAATACCTAATTCTTCTAACTTCTTAACTAAAGAAGCTTCCGTAAAACGGTAAGGTGCTCGTGTAAAACGCTCGGTAGCGCTAATATATTTATTCAATAACTTCTCTCCTACTTTCATAGCTGGAAGCATTCCTTCTTGTTCTAAATCTTCGTCATCAGTTCCTTCTAAGTATACCTTTAAAAAACCTTCAAACTTAATCACCTCTCCATTTGCAGTAAAGGTTTGATTGTGTGTATCTGCTTCAATTTTAACATTGGTACGTTCTAACTTTGCATCACTCATTTGTGAGGCAATAGCACGTTTCCAAATTAAATCATATAATCGTGCTTGATCATAATCAATATCTACAGAATGTCTTGTGAAATCGGTTGGACGAATCGCTTCGTGAGCTTCTTGCGCACCTTTAGACTTTCCTTTATAATTACGTTCTTGAGCGAACTCTTTCCCGTAAGCATTTATAATTTCGTTACTCGCACCTTTTCTTGCTTCGTCAGATAGATTCACACTATCCGTTCTCATATAAGTAATTAAACCGGCTTCGTATAAACGTTGTGCCATAGTCATTGTCTTACTTACTGAAAAGTATAACTTACGTGAGGCTTCTTGTTGTAATGTTGATGTTGTAAACGGCGCAGCCGGAGATTTCTTAGCTGGCTTTTGTATTAAGTCGCCAACATTAAATTTTGCATCAGCATTTTTATCTAAAAACTCCTGTGCTTCTTTTTTAGTTGAAAACGCTTTTGGTAAACGCGCTTTAAAGCTGTAACTAGAATCCGTTGTAAACTCTGCATCAATTTTAAATGAACCTACTGGCGAAAACGCTGTAATTTCACGTTCGCGCTCTACAATTAATCGTACAGAAACAGATTGCACACGACCAGCAGATAATCCACCTTTTACTTTTCGCCATAAAACTGGCGACAGCTCATAACCTACAATACGGTCTAAAACACGACGTGCTTGTTGCGCATCGACTAAATCGTAATCTATAGTTCTTGGATTTTCAACGGCTTTTTTAATGGCAGTTTTAGTAATCTCGTGAAAAACAATACGCTTCGTCTTTTCTTTATCTAAATCTAAAGACTCAGCCAAGTGCCAAGCAATAGCTTCTCCCTCGCGATCCTCATCACTTGCTAACCAAACCATTTCGGCTTTTTTAGCTAAAGATTTTAGTTTTTTAACCAATGCCTTTTTATCGGCAGACACTTCATAAGTGGGATCAAAAGTATCATCGACATCTACACCTAATACTTTAGATGGTAAATCTGCAATGTGACCAAAACTCGATTCGACTTTAAAGTCTTTACCAAGAAATTTTTCTATGGTTTTTGCTTTTGCAGGTGACTCAACTATTACTAAATTCTTCGCCATTTTTCAGTTTTTGTGAGTGCAAAGGTATGCCAAAAAATATTTATGAAACAAAAAACATGTGAAATCAATAGGTTTTTCGGCTCTAAAATAAAAATCCGTAGGAAAAACGACCGTAATTATGCGATGTTGATTTTAGAGTTTCTTTGGTGTTAAAAAGCATACTTAATTGCCACAAATGCTTTTCACTTTTATAAACCAATCCAAAATTAGCGTTTAATAAATGTGGTGTAATTGCAGTTGTAAATGTTTTGTCGTTATAATTTAAATCACCTTGAATTAATGCATTGTGAGCAACATATTTATATCCCAAACCTATATGACCATAAAATTCTTTTGATACAGATACCACTCCAGAACGCACAGAAGATGCAAACGGATTTATGAGACCTATATATAAGGACACATTATTTTCCAAAGAAATATCTTTTAAACCTAAAACCCGTTGTAACTTATAAAGTATAGCACTGTGTTTTGTTAAGTTGAAATTATATAGATGAAGTGACTTTAAATTGATTAAAAACTTATTACTGATTTCTTGAGTCCAAGTTGGTCTATCAATTCCTAAAGCGGTATGCCACCACGTTTGCATTTGTCCTGCACCAGATAGTTGACCAGTTAATCCAAATTCGAAAGCAAAAGTATGCGATTGATGTTCTTTTACTTGTTTCAAGCTTGAAGTTAAAGATGACCAACCTGCATAAGGTCTATCAAACTTTAACACATTTGTGCTTCGTAAATTAGTTGGTGTATAAGTTTCATTACTTAATAAGAATTCTAATTGAAGCTGACCTTTTTCAGCCTTAAAAAATAAAAAGTCATTAGCGAGAACACGTTTGTAATCCAAAAACAATCCGCTGGTGTAATATTTATCGGTCAAAACTAACTTATCATTATCCATTATAAAAGACAATTGGTTCTTTACAGCGTTTTGAGCTACAGAGAACTGACCTATTAATAATATGAACAATAAGATGTTTCGCAAATGGTAATTTCTTTATTAGTCAAAATTGAGACTCTAAAATTACAATTTTAATTTATGACACTTTGTCAGAAACTATGAAATAATCCTATATTTGCATATTAATTGACAGTGTACAGTTAAGAATAGCATACAAATGGAAAAAACGATAGACGAAAGCAAGCAAGGTGATGCTTTAATTTTAGAGCAAAAGACAGAAAACACAAAGAAACTTTTTATTGAAAGTTACGGATGTTCTATGAATTTTAGCGACAGTGAAATTGTAGCCTCAATTTTAGACAAGGAAGGTTACAATACCACTTCTAAACTTGAAGATGCCGATTTAGTCTTAGTCAACACCTGTTCTATTCGCGATAAAGCCGAGCAAACAGTAAGAAAACGTTTAGAGAAATATAATGCTGTAAAACGTATTAACCCAAAAATGAAAGTTGGGGTTTTAGGTTGTATGGCCGAGCGTTTAAAAAACAAGTTTCTTGAAGAAGAAAAAATTGTAGACTTAGTAGTTGGACCCGATGCTTACAAGGATTTACCAAATCTTTTAGCAGAAGTGAATGAAGGTCGCGATGCTATTAACGTGATTTTATCTAAAGATGAAACTTACGGTGATATCTCGCCAGTAAGATTACAAAGTAATGGCGTTACTGCTTTTGTAAGTATTACACGTGGTTGCGATAATATGTGTACATTTTGTGTGGTTCCTTTTACAAGAGGTCGCGAACGCAGTCGTGATCCACAAAGTATTATTGAAGAAATTAACGACTTAGCACAACGTGGTTTTAAAGAAATTACGCTTTTAGGTCAGAATGTAGACA
Source organism: Aurantibacter sp. (assembly GCA_036821745.1). Classification (GTDB taxonomy): domain Bacteria; phylum Bacteroidota; class Bacteroidia; order Flavobacteriales; family Flavobacteriaceae; genus Aurantibacter. The sequence continues at coordinate 13,449 of DAISIZ010000026.1, forward strand.
GTTACCTATGGTATGGTGGCGGACTTAAAAAAGATTTCGATAAAGCTACCGATTTACAAAAAGCAACCGCTACAGACTTTGCCAAACTATTAAGCTTATGTGCCGAAACGCATCCAAAAATGCGTATTCGTTTCTCGACCTCTAATCCGCAGGATATGCATTTAGATGTGATTAAAACAATGGCGAAATACCAAAACATTTGTAACCATATTCACTTACCAGTACAAAGTGGTAGTGATCGCGTTTTGAAAGCAATGAATCGTTTACACACGCGTGAAGAATATTTCACATTAATAGATAACATTAAGGAAATTATTCCTGGTTGTGCTATTAGTCAAGATATGATTGCTGGTTTCCCAACCGAAACCGAAGAAGATCACCAAGACACCTTAAGTCTTATGAGTTATGTAAAATATAACTTTGGTTATATGTTTACGTATTCTGAAAGACCAGGAACACTTGCCGAACGTAAGTTAGAAGACGATATTCCTGAACCTACTAAAAGTAGACGTTTAAGCGAAATTATTGCCTTACAATTAGAACATAGTGAATTACGTACCAGACAACATCTAGGAAAGACAATTGAGATTTTAGTTGAAAAACAATCTAAAAAATCAGAAAATCAGTGGTCAGGAAGAAGTCAGCATAACATAGTTGCTGTATTCCCTAAAGAAACCTATAAGGTAGGTGATTTTGTAAACGTAAAAATAACCGACTGTACAAAAGCCACTTTAATTGGTGAAGCGGTTGGATTAAGTGAGAATAACTAAGATTTATTGCCGTAAAGTTTAAAAGAATAACAAACCACTTTAATCATTCAATTTTGAATTTTTAAATTTTTGAATCAAAAAAAATGGAATCCACACAAGCCACAAAACAACGTTTCGGAATTATTGGAAATAGCACAGGATTAAATCGTGCTATAGAAAAAGCGATGCAAGTTGCACCAACTGATATTTCGGTATTAGTCACTGGTGAAAGTGGTGTTGGAAAGGAAAGTGTGCCTAAAATAATCCATTCGTTATCACACAGAAAACACGGTAAATACATAGCTGTTAACTGTGGTGCGATTCCAGAAGGAACCATAGACAGTGAATTGTTTGGTCACGAAAAAGGCGCTTTTACAGGAGCTACACAAACCAGACAAGGTTATTTTGAAGTTGCCGATGACGGAACTATTTTTTTAGATGAAGTTGGCGAGTTACCATTAACCACACAAGTACGTTTATTACGTGTTTTGGAAAATGGTGAGTTTATAAAAGTAGGTTCAAGTAAAGTACAAAAAACCAATGTTCGTATTGTGGCAGCTACTAACGTTAATATGTTTGAGGCAATTAAAAAGGAGAAATTTCGTGAGGATTTATACTACCGTTTAAGTACCATAGAAATTAACTTACCACCATTACGCGAGCGTAAAGAAGATATTCATATTCTATTTAGAAAATTTGCAAGTGACTTTGCCTTAAAGTATAAAATGCCAACCATTAAGTTAAGCGATGATGCTATTTCAATGCTTCAAAATTATCGCTTTAATGGTAACATTAGACAATTACGAAACGTTGCCGAGCAAATTTCGGTATTGGAGCAAACCAGACAAGTTTCGGCATTAACACTGCAAGAATATTTACCTTCTGGAGGCAGTAATTTACCTGCGGTAATTAACAAGTCTAAATCCGAAAGTGATTTTAGTAGCGAACGCGAGATTCTTTACAAAGTCTTATTCGATATGAAAGCCGATTTAAATGATTTAAAGAAGCTTACAATGGAACTAATGAAAAACGGTTCATCTAAAGACATTCAAAAAGATAACGAAGGTTTAATTCAGAAAATATACGGTGAAGAAGACAACACCAATACATTTGAAAGAGAGCAAACCACACCGGTAGAAGTG
>DAISIZ010000026.1:15349-18625 GCA_036821745.1 Aurantibacter sp.
CCTGTAGAAGTATTATCTATTCCTGAAAAAACAACACCAGAAGTTGCTATTGAAGACAAATATCATTTTGCTGAAGAAATTGAGGAAGAAGAAACCTTATCTTTACACGACAAGGAACTGGAGTTAATTATAAAATCTTTAGAACGTCACAACGGAAAACGGAAGTTGGCCGCTGAAGAATTAGGTATTAGCGAACGTACTTTATATAGAAAAATAAAGCAGTTTGATTTGTAATAGTTTCAACAGAATAATAAACAGTTATTCACTTAAATTGAAAAAATAGCGTCATACTGAGCGCAGTCGAAGTACAATAAAAACATAAAATGAAATATTTAAAATACATCTTAATAACAGTCATTACTACCACATTTTTAGCTTGTGGCGCTTATTCATTTACTGGAGCCGATGTTGGTGAAGCCAAAACATTTCAAGTTAATTATTTTCAAAATAGCGCACTGTTAGTAGAGCCCGGTTTAGATCGTGATTTTACTTTAGCATTACAAGATTTAATTCAAAACCAAACCAATTTAAGTTTAGTAAACTCTAATGGCGACTTGGTTTACGAAGGAGAAATCACAGAATATCGCATCTCTCCTACTGCAGCAACATCTAATAGTACAGCCGCACAAAACCGTTTAACTATTGGCGTAAAAGTCAACTTTATCAATAAGAAGAAAGAAGATGCTGACTTTGAAAAAAACTTTTCATTCTTTTATGATTATGCAGGTTCTGCACAGTTAATTGGCTCACAAAAAGATACGGCTTTCGAAGAAATTTTTGAACGTTTAACACAAGATATTTTTAACGCATCTTTAGCCGATTGGTAAATGAACACGACTGCTTTTCATAACTTATTGGAAAACCCTAACACATTAAGTGAGGTAGATTTACAAGACTTAAAAACTATTGTAGATGAGTTTCCTTATGCGCAATCGGTTCGTGCTTTATACTTAAAAAAGCTAAAGCAAAACGATAGTTTTAAGTACAATCACAATTTAAAAGTGACTGCTGCCTATACTACAGACCGCAGTGTTTTATTCGATTTTATTACATCGCAAGAATTTAATCAGAATAGTATTTCGGAAAGCATTAAGCAAAACACACAACGTTTAAATGCTATCCCAGTTGATTTTGAAAATATTTCAGAACAAACTAAGAGCGATCAACAAGATTTTGAATCGCATTTAGAGTCTAACAAAGCTGTTTTAGATCCGGGTTTATTTGAAGAAAAACAAGAAACCTTAACAAATGACGCTTCAACAGAAAACACTACTCCATCTTCTGAACCTGAGCTTACTTCCGAAGAAAGTGAATTAACAGTTGAAGAAAAAGAAGTCAGTACAAAGCCAGAAGACACTTTAAAAATTGGACAGCCTTTAGAGTTTACTAAAGATGAAACGCATTCTTTTAGCGAATGGTTAAATTTAACAAAGTTTAAACCAATAGAACGAGAGACCAAAAATGAGTCTACTGAAGCTATTGAAGACGTAAAAGAAGAAGAATCAGCAAAAAAAGACACGATTATAAAGTCGACTATTGCGAAAAAAAACAAATTAATTGAAGCGTTTATTTCTAAAAACCACAAGTTAGAACCTAAGCGCGATGTAGAGAACAAAGTCAATATAGCTAAGGCACAAATGATTCCGCAAGAGGAATTAATGACCGAAACTTTAGCCCGAATTTACTTGGAACAAAAGAATTACAAAAAGGCAATTCAATCTTATAAAATTTTAAGTTTGAAATATCCAGAAAAAAATGGTTTCTTTGCAGACCAAATTAAGGCAGTAAAACAATTACAAGAAAAAAATAATATATCATAATGAATACATTTGCAATCTTTTTAATCTTAATAGTAGTCGTTGCATTTCTATTAATCGTAGTAATCATGGTTCAAAACCCAAAAGGTGGCGGATTATCTTCATCGTTTGGTGGTGGCGGAACACAACAATTAGGTGGTGTTAAAAAAACAACCGACTTTTTAGATAAAAGTACTTGGACATTAGCAACTGTATTATTAGCATTAATTTTATTATCTAATGTTGCTATTGATGGTGGTTCTGCAGTTTCAGAATCTAAAGCAATAAACGATGAAATCGTTAACGATTTACCAACATCGACGCCTGCAGCTGAAACGCCAGCAACAGAAAAGAAAGAAGAAGCTGGTAAGTAATTATCAGATTTAAAATATATTTAAAATGCCAGCTTAATGAGTTGGCATTTTTAGTTTAAGTCATTTTTTCATACCGATCACGACAGTTTCATCTATAAAATGAAAGTTTGTCAGTCACTTTTAAATGGCACATTTTTAGCTTAATTCAACATAATTAAATTAATCCATTTGTTTTTATAACAAATCAAAATAATAGATAATGAGTAAATTAAACATTACACCTCTTGCAGACAGAGTTTTAGTAGAACCATTACCTGCTGAAACAAAAACAGCATCAGGATTATATATACCTGATAGCGCACAAGAAAAACAATTAAAAGGAACTGTAGTTGCTGTTGGTAACGGTAAAAAAGACGAACCTTTAACGGTTAAAGTTGGAGATACAGTATTATACGGTCAATACGCAGGAAACGAATTAAAGTTAGACGGAAACGCTTACTTAATGATGCGTGAAGATGATATTATGGCTATTATTTAATAAGCCTTTCGCTATAGGCAATTCGCCTTTGGCTTTTTACAATTATAATTAAATAACTCTTTCAGCTAAAAGCCAAGCGCAAATAGCTAAAAGCAAAACAAACAAAAATGGCAAAAGACATAAAATTTGATATAGAAGCTCGCGACGGTTTAAAACGTGGTGTTGATGCTTTAGCAAACGCAGTAAAAGTAACTTTAGGACCAAAAGGTCGTAATGTTATAATTAGTAAAAGTTTTGGTGCACCTCACGTTACTAAAGATGGTGTTTCTGTAGCCAAAGAAATAGAATTAGAGAATCCATTAGAAAATATGGGTGCTCAAATGGTAAAAGAAGTTGCTTCTAAAACCAACGATTTAGCAGGAGACGGAACAACAACAGCTACTGTATTAGCACAATCTATCGTAAAAGAAGGTTTACGTAACGTTGCTGCAGGTGCAAACCCAATGGATTTAAAACGTGGTATTGACAAAGCAGTTACTGCTATTGTTGAAGACTTAGGAAAGCAAACTCAAGAAGTAGGAAGCTCATCTGATAAGATTAAGCAAGTTGCATCTATTTCGGCTAACAACGACGAAGTGATTGGTGATTTAATCGCTAATGCTTTTGGAAAAGTTGGTAAAGAAGGTGT
>DAISIZ010000027.1:0-14995 GCA_036821745.1 Aurantibacter sp.
CGTGTATACCTTCAAACGTGGTTTCTTTGTGCTTTATTTTTTCGATTAAATTATCACGTAACTCGTCTTTAATAGACTTGCTTTGGTAGTTCGCTTTTTTTAATTCGCCTAAGGTTGTTATGTTTTGTATATTCATTTTATAGCTTTTGGCTATTTGCTTTTGGCTGTTAGCAAGCTTACGCTTTCATCTAACAGCTAATGGCTAACAGCTAATTATCCTTTAATTCTTTTTTTTCTATTGGTTTCATAATCTTCAAAAATCATTTCTCCTAAACCTTTTAAACCGGTGTAGAATGCTTTGCCTTGGTTCGCTTTGGTAAATTCTTCTACAAATTGCATTAAGTACGGATCTTGTGCAATCATAAATGTGGTAATAGGAATGTGTAATTTTCGAGCTTGTTGCGCAACGGCATAACACTTATTCGTGATGTAAGGATTTAATCCGTTACTGTCTTTATAATATTGTCCGTCAGGTAAACGCAAGCAACTTGGTTTTCCGTCGGTAATCATAAAAATTTGTTTGTTGGTGTTACGTTTTCTTCGGAGTAAATCCATTGCTAAATTTAAACCTGCAACCGTATTGGTGTGATATGGACCAACATTAAGATAAGGTAAATCCTTAATTTTAATGGTCCAAGCATCGTTTCCAAAGACTAAAATATCTAAGGTATCTTTTGGGTAACGTGTGGTTATTAATTCGGCTAAAGCCATAGCGACTTTTTTGGCTGGCGTAATACGATCTTCGCCATACAGAATCATACTGTGGCTAATATCTATCATTAAAACCGTACTCATTTGTGACTTGTACGTCGTTTCTTCAACCACCAAATCATCTTCGGTTAAATGAAAATTGCCAATACCGTGATTAATTTGTGCATTTCTTAAACTTTCGGTCATTGAAACTTTATCTAAAGCATCACCAAATTGGTAGTTTCTAAAATCGCCCGTATGCTCATCACCTAAACCAATGCCTTTACTTTTGTGGTTTCCGCTTCCGCTACGTTTTATGTTTCCAAAAATTTGCTCTAAAGCCGATTGCCTAATAGCACGTTCAGTCTTTGCCGTAATGGCATTTCCCTTTTTACCATCGGGTTTAATTTCCTCACGGATGTAACCTTTCTTTTTTAAATCTTCAACAAAATCGTCTATCGTATATTCTGGAGTCGTTAATTTATACTCGACATCTAATTCACGTAACCAAGTAACGGCTTCGTCAAAATCGCCAGAAGTATGCGTAATTAACTCCTTAAAGATATCAAAAAGCTTATCGAAAGGTGTTTGAAAAGGTGCTTTGTAGATTTTAAATACAAAACCTTTATGTTGAATGTTGTTTTTACTCATAGCATTATAAAAATAAGGCATATTTCAGCAGAAATAAAATCTCTTAACAGCTTTTTAAGAGTAAATATTAAGAGTTGTACATTTTTGTTTAACGTATAGAATAAATACAAAATAGCTTAGATAAAACGCTTGTTACTTGCTTTACTTCGCATTTACAATTACCTTTAACCTAGAAACTAAACTAATCCTAACGATGAAAAAATTAATCTTACCCTTAAGTATAGCTGTACTTGTTTTAACGAGTAGCTGTAAACAAGACAAGAAAGAGGTTGTTAACGAAACAATTGAAGTTGAAAAGACAATTGAAGAAATTGCACCGAAAGAAATTATGATAGCTCTAAATTCTAAAAGTGGTAGTACCGTTTCGGGGAAAGTCATCTTTACTGAAGATGCCAAGAAGAATGTAAATATGCTGGCTAAAATTCAAGGTTTAACACCTGGAATACACGCCATTCACATACACCAAACAGCAGACTGTACAAGTGCCGACGGAAAATCCTCTGGTGGACATTGGAATCCAACTGCACAACCTCACGGAAAATGGGGTGCTGAAAATGGAGCTTACCATAAAGGAGATATTGGAAATTTTGAAGCAAACGCTGAAGGAGAAGCAACTGTAAGATTTAGCACAAACGAATGGTGCATTGGTTGTGACGATGATACTAAAAACATATTAGGAAAAGCTGTTATTGTACACCAAGGTCAAGATGATTTAACTTCTCAACCTTCTGGCGCAGCTGGAAAGCGTGTAAGTTGTGCTGGAATTATAAAATAACTTATGACTACAACCCAAAATGTAGATGTTTTAGTTAAAGCATTTCAAAATAAAGATGAAAAAGCTTTCGAAACATTATATAATATGTACAGCGAAAGTATGCTAGGCGTTATTTTTAACATTGTTAAAGATCACGCAGTAGCCGAAGAAGTTTTACAAGACGTATTTATTAAAATATGGAATAAAAGCGACCAGTATAGCTTAAAAAAAGGACGCTTCTTCACCTGGATTTTAAATATCTCTAGAAACTCCGCTATCGATAAAATACGTTCTAAACAATTTAAAGCAACAAATAAAAACCTTAACAGTGATTTTTTCGTAGATATAATAGAATCCAATGAGGATCTAGATAAACAAACTAATGCTATTGGTTTGAGGAAATTTGTGTCTAACCTACCGGAAATGTGTAAGAAGGTTATAGAACTTTTATATTTTAAAGGATACACACAAAAAGAAGCCTCCGAAGAGCTAGATATGCCTCTTGGAACTATTAAAACAAATAATAGAAATTGTATTTCTAAATTAAGAACCGATTTACTTTAAATTATGGATATTACTACCTACATAAATTCTGGAATTCTTGAGCTCTTTGTAGCAGGGAAACTTACAGAAGACGAAAACGAGGCGGTTTTTGAAATGATGAAAAAACATCCTGAAGTAACTAAGGAAGTTTTAGAAATAGAAAACGCTATTATTAATCTTACAAAAAGTCTTTCTAGTAAACAAAAAGCTAATTTTGATGACATAAGAGGTTTACTAAATTCTAATCCTGACACTAACTCTAAAGTAATACCTTTAAACGCAACTAAAACATCTTGGACAAGACAATTAGGTTGGGTTGCTTCTGTTTTACTAGCTAGTGGATTAATTTGGAGTGTTAGCCAGAATAGTAATTTAAAAGAAACCCTAACGACTAGCGAAACAGAAAATAAAGCGCTAGAAATTGAACTGAACACCAAACAAATTCAATTAGAAACTAATAATAGTCAATTAGCTAAAGCTAATTCAATTTTAAAAGTTCTAAGAGATAAGAATACCATTTCTGTACCTTTAGCTGGACAAGCCATAAACCGTGATGCTTATGCAAATGCATTCTGGAATAAAACTAATAATGAATTGGTTTTAGATTTAAGTGGTTTACCTAAAGCACCCGAAGGTAAAGTTTACCAAATATGGTCTTTAACATTAAACCCTTTAACACCAACAGATTTAGGAATTGTGAGTGATTTTAACGAAGATGCTAACAAGTTATTTAAAATTAAAAACCCTAATAATTCTCAAGCCTTTGGAATTACTTTAGAGCCTGCCGGCGGAAGTAAATCACCTACGTTAGAACAATTATTTACGCTTGGTGTTATACCAACATCATAAAATAAAAATACCATTAAAAACATAAGACCTATAATCTATAGGTCTTTTTTTATGCCTAAAAACAAGACGTTTTTTGCCCTAAAACAGTTATAAGAAATCACAACTCATTAAACGTTAGCTTTAAATTATTAAATAAATTGCATCTAGCAATCAAAAACGTAAGTCTCCTTCGTTACTAAGTATTATAAATTAACAAAGCGACTTCTACAAGAGAACGTCGCTTTGAACAAACTAACAAAAAACAAACAATATTGAAGTTATTACCTTCAACTTGTGGGTAAAATATTTTTAAAATTTATAAGTGACTTGTGCTTTAATAAAAAATGGAGTTCCTGGTGTAAAATGAATTTCTTCAACTGATTCAATTTCGTTTTGCAATCTAGATTCAGTTAAAAACTGTGTTTCATTCCACTCAGTATCAAAAATATTCTCTATGACTATGCCTCCACTTAAACTATCGGTAAAACTGTAATTAAGGTTTAAATCGGTAATAAAATAGCCTTCGGATTTTACAGTATTAGTTTCATCTGCTGGCCTATCACCTAGCCATCTATAAGTTAAACCTCCAGACCACTTTTTATAATCTTTTACAAAAAGTCCACCAGCTAATGTAAAATTAGGTGCTAATGGTATATAAGTTAAATTGTTTCTGTCTTCTATACCTCTTGCGTGGGTTAATGACAAGTCAGAATTTGCGTATACATGATCGCTAAATTGGTAACGCAGTCCTAAATCTATTCCTTTACGTTCTGTTTTGCCACTAGGCTCTACAATACCAGCATCGCCAACATATACAAACTCCTGTTCTAATTGTAAATACCATAATGCTAAGTTTAATACTAAATTACTTGTAGGTTTAGCAACAACTCCAAAATCTGCACCAACAGACTTTGGCAAACTTGTTTGTACGTCTTGACTTAAAACCACTCTAGCATCGTTAGAATGAAAACCTACACCAGACTTAATAAACCATTGCAAATTGTTATTTTGATTATAAAATAAATTTAACTTTGGTAAAAAGGCAAAACTTGAAGCCGACTGTGTTTCGTAATTAACCTGTAAAGCGTCATTATATTGAAACTTGAAATTCTCTAATCTGAAACCAGGTGCAATAATAAATTTCCCAAAATCAACATCAGCATTAAAAAAACCATAAGTGTTATTCTGTCTAATATCACCTAATTGTATATTCTCTAAAGTGGTCCTTCTATTTAATGTTCTAGATAATTCTACATTATCATTTATATCATAACGTAAACCTAAACCGTAATTAAAGTCAACATCGGTCTTACCAATTTTTTTAATTGTTTTAAAAGTGGTGTTAAAACCAAAAAGCTGTCTGCTTTCTTTTTGTTTAATTTGGTCGCCATTAATAGGATCTTCTAAGAAAAATGTAAAGTTAGAATATAACTTAAAATCATACTGTGTAAAGTAAATGTTAGAACTCACCGAAGTGTTTGGTGCTAGGTTTAATTGTTGTTGTAAATTAAAATTTGTTCTGGAAGTTATACCACCTTCAGTACTATCTATTGCTCCAAACCTACTTATTTGATTACTATTTACTGCTCTTTCTGGACTTTGTCCAGAAGCATCCCAAGAACTTGTAAAATGAGAAGCCGTTAACGATACACTATTATTCTCATTAATTAAGGCAGAATATTTTCCAAAAATGTTTGTTCTATTAAAATTCTGCGAAGCTTCAAAAGGTCCATCAGTTAAAATATGCTCTAAAGCCACATAAAAATTTTGTCCTTTTTTCTGTTTTAATAAATTAAACATTCCAAGTAATCTTGTGCTATTAAATTGTCCTGCAGAAAAACTTATTTGATTAGTTTCTAAACTATTTGCTGTTTTAAAATCTACAAAACCTGCAGTATTAAAATCACCTTTATTAGCATAATAAGCACCTTTTCCAAAATTTATATTTTGAATGGTTTCTGGAATTAAAAAGTGTAAATCACTATAACCTTGTCCGTGAGCGTGCGATACCATATTAACAGGTAAACCGTCTACAGACAATGCAACATCTGTTCCGTGATCTACATCAAAACCTCTTAAAAATATTTGTTCGGCTTTACCGCCACCAGCGTGCTGACCAATAAATAATCCTGGTACTTTACGCAATAATTCTTGCGAAGATCTAACTGGTGATGTTTCTAAATCCACTGCAATTAAAGTATTTAAGGCATCTAGTTCTTGAGATAATACCAATTCGTCTAAAACAATATTTTTAGTTTTCAAACTAATTTGTAAAGACGATTTCATCTGACTTTCTGTTAGTTTAAAATTTTGCTTTTCGTAACCTAAAAGTCCTACAACAACACTATCCTTTGCTTTAGTTTCATTAAGTATAAATGAGCCCAGCTCATTAGAATGCGTATGTGACTTACTGTTTTTGTTAAATATATATACACCTTCAACAGGCTGTCCTGCGACATCTAAAATAGTACCTTTAAGACTTTGTGCTTTTACAGAAAAGACCAAAAAGAATAAAATTACCGCTATAAATTGACTAATTATTTTATAATTCATATTATAAGGTTTGAACATCTTTTTCAGTTAGTGGTCCAATTTCAAAAGTACTTTCTAAAAGTTCATTTTTCAAAGTTTTTACTTGAGAATTTAAGCCATTTGCCTTATATATTTTTGCCATATGAAATAAAGCATCGGGTTCTGTAGTGTAAGGTTTTACTTTTTCTTCAATAACAGTTAAAGCATCTTGTTCTTGTCCGTTATTTAATAAGCACCAAGCTAATAAATCATAAGATATTGCTGTTGGTCTATTTTTAACTTCTTTACGTGCTAATATTAATGCTTTTTGTGGTTGATTTTCAGCATATAACTTTGCGGTATATACATTATACATATCACCATAAAGTGAATCTTTAACTGCATTAAAATAAGCACTAATGGCTTCTTTTTCTTTTAATTTATTTTGGTTGAATGTTGCAATTTCTGCTTTTAATAAATAATAATCTGGTGCCGAGTAATTTACTAAAATGGCGTCTATAATTCTATTGGCTTCCTTAGGATTTTTGTCGTGAGAAAACACAATCCACGCAATGCCTTTTTTTGCATAGGCGTTTTCTGGGTCTAATTTTAAAGTTTTTAAATAGAAATTATAAGCCTTTTTTACTTGACCATTATGTCCGTAAAAATCAGCTAAATTAGTATAAGACCAAATTTTAAGTGAAGCTAAGTTTGAAGCTTCTGCAATTTTAGTTGCCTTTTCCATATAATGAATGGCATTTTGTAAATCGCTATTGTGGTCACTCCATTTGGCTAAACGAATTAAGTAATCGAAATCACCAAAATTTTTAATTTTTGTTAAGTAATTTTTAGCGTCTTCATCATTACCTAATTCAAGATGAATATCGAATAACATTTTTTGTGACGCTTTTAAATTTTCTCCAATTGCTTCAGCTTTTAAAACTAAATCTAATGCTGATTTAAACTTATGTTGACTAATTAAGTTATGAGCTAAAGCACGCAAATAATTTGGGTTTTCAAACTTTGTAATTTGATTAATTTTTCTCAAATTATCTTCGGCTTTACTTAATTCTTTAATATTTGCAGTCGCTTCAAATTTTGCATTATGAACGCCAGCAATTTTAGAAAGATATACGTATTGCTTAGGAGTCGCTAATAATTTAGTGTTCCAAAACTTGAAATTCTCATTTGCTTTGGCTGTCTTTTCTGATGAATTTTGTTCTAAATAGTGGTTATAATCTACAGCATTTGCTATAGGCTTTAACTCTAATGATTTTTGACAACTTGTAATGAAGACAAATACCATTACTATTGGTAAGAGATGTGTTTTTAACATGTTGTTTGTTGTTTGTTGTTTGTTCTGTCTTTCTAAAAAAGAAGCATTTAGCAGTCTAACTAAATGCTTCTTAGTAGGTTATTAATGAGGTGTTGCTAAATATGGAAAAGAGGCTAAAAAGGCTTTATCATTGGCATCAACATTATCGTCTGTCAATCCTGGTTTTTCAGAACCATCTGGTCCACCAAAAATTAATAATAATTCTGTTGAAATAACATCATCGGCTAAAGCACGACCAGTTAAAACATTCGTTCCATCAAAAAATGTAGTCGTTCCGTCTAAAGAAACCGATAATACATCTGTAGCTAAAGCACCTGTAAAAGTTGCAGCATCCCAACCTAATGCATTAGTTGTATAATCTGGATTTAAGGCTAAAAGTCTGTTTTGAAATGCGGTTTGGTATGCTGCATTTTGTGCTGCAGGTAAAGTCACATTAAAGTTGTCTTTATTTGCCATACTAACAAAAACTGTGTTTATTGCAGGTCTACCCATTTGGTCTTCTTGCGCATAAGTTCCTGAAAATTCTAATGGTGTTGCCGTATTTATTAAAGGTGACACTGCTGCATCGTCATCGCTAGAACAATTAAAAAATGTTAGCGATACAATTCCAGTAAGTAAAATATATTTTAAAGTTTTCATCTGATTTATAATTTGTAAGTTATTATTGTTTTCTTTTAGTTTCTACCCAAGTGTTAATGGTTCCAGTACTTCCAATCATAGTCTTTGGCACTTCAAAAACAATAGACATCACATTAGATCCTGCAAAAGTATCTGTACCAGGATTATTAAAACTTGTTGCATTACCAGCTATAATTTCACCGTACTGAGAAAAGTCCATAAAAAATGGATCGTCTCTTGGACCAGCAAAAGCTTTAATTCCATTGTCTGAATAAATTTGAGCAGTTTGGTTATACGCAGTAATGTCTACATTAGCAATAGCTTCGTTTGTATTAACTGTAGAATTTAATCCAGTTGTTGAAGGCGCAAATGGACCAAAAAAGTACATTTTACCATTTCTTGGAATAGCTTGAATTACTAAATCTTCCACAGAATCTGAATCTGTATCAATATTAAATTCTACCATAACATTTTCATCAAAAGATGAAGAAGCTGTATTTGCTGGCGATATTAATCCTTTTACGTTAGCCACAAATGCAATAGCATCTGAAGTTGGATTTTGAAATGCATAAAAATCAGTGATGTCACTTGTACCACCAGATACGGCTGGCGCATCAATATGATCGGCAGCAATTGTTAAATAACTCACTACAGCTAGCAAGCTTCCTCCTAAAATTAGTTTTAGTTTTTTCATAATGTTTGAGATTTTAATTTATTTATGTTTAGTTCTCAACCTTACTTACGCAACAAAACAATTTAGGGTTTAAGATTAAATGTTAAAAAAATGTTAATAGAACTATAATCGCAACAAAAAAAAGAAAACACATAATAAAACAACACTATAAAGCATTCAATATAAGATGATTAAATTCTGTACATTATTTTTTTAAACCTATTTCCTGATTAGAAATAATAATGAATATCACATCATTTTAAGTAATTGTATATCTTTACAAAGAAGTAACAATCCACAAATGAAACATAGACTCTCAATTTTACTATTCTTATTAGGCACTTTATTTTCATATAGTCAGAATTTAAACTTCCCTAGTAATGTTAAAGCTGGAAAATGCTACACAAAAACATTTGAATATGATAAAAAATTTGAATGGCTTGAAGTAGATTGCGAGGAACTCAGGAATTCTCATAAAATTTCCTGTTCTGCAATTACCGCAGAACAAAACAGACTTAAACTTCTTGCCTACAAAAAGAAACTCAATAATCTTGGTTACAATTTTACAAATGAAGAAGAATACAGCGAAAGCTTTATATCTGCGCATCATAAATACTTAAAAGTTCAAGAAAAAGCAAAACGAAAAGCCTTGCGCTTAGAACGAAAAAAAGCACGTAAGTCTAAATAAAAACACAACTAATGAACCCAAGCGCAAGTGGCTGGATACAGAAGTTTGAAACACTTCCCAAAACAAATCTTGTTGAGTTGTATCATTTTAATATGATTTATCATCATTTACGCGCCAATGGCTTTCTATTTGGTTTAAGTCAGGTACCAATTATTGACATCCAAAGTGAGCAAAAGTTATCGCAAGATGAAATTGAAAAAGTAAACTTATTTACAGCGCTTTTTGCAACCTATACTTTAAGACACAAATCCATAGATTTTAATGCGTTTATCACTTCGGTTTTAGAATTTTATAAAGCGATTGAAGTCTTTGAATTATCGCTTTGGGATAAGTTTATTGCTGGTAAAGACCAAAAGCAACAATTAGAACGCATTTTACACGAACATATTCAAATAGATCAGAATATGTTTACCAAACATTTTTACAAAAGCACGACAAATGCTTTACTTTTTATTGATGTCTTGGGTTATCATCAGTTTTTAAATGTTAATGAAGCTACACTGATTTATACTAAATCTATTGAGCAAGGTATTGTAGATATTACCAATGATGTGAATGTATTTAAGCTGAAAAATAATAATGCAAATCAGAGTAATTTAAAACACGTCAAAGAATCTTTATCTGCCAAAGAAACACAAGCTGTAAATAGCGATTATCGCATTCAATTAGAACAACAATTTAGTGCTTTAGAAAAACAGTATTTCTTAGACATTACCACTTTAAGTATTTGGAACCCTAACTTTAATAACGAAGAAACGAAACAGTTTATTAATCGATTTGGTTTGGCTTTAGATATCCCAAAAACAGATATTATCGCCAGTATAAAACAAATGCAATTGTTTTACGAGCAAACTAAAGACAGCTCATTGTTTAAGAAGAATAATGCAATTAATAACTTTTACGACAACACCTCACAATTAGTAATTAAACTCATCAAACGAAACAGTAAACGTTTGGTTAAAGAGATTTCGCAGAGTAAAGAATTGATGGTCTTGTTAAGTCAGTCTACTGTTAGAGATTTAAACGAAGAAGAGCAAGAAAAAGTACAACTTCAATTATTAGATATTTTAAAAACCATACCAAGTTTAGCTATTTTCCTATTACCTGGTGGCGCTATTTTACTACCAATTTTCGCAAAGCTTATTCCTAACTTACTACCAAGTTCCTTTAACGACAACAAAGTTGATAAACCATAGAACAAACCACTAGTCCAACCATTTTTTAAAGTCTTTCACGCGTTCACGAGCCACGATAATCTCATCGCCTTTATAAGCTTCTAAAACAATTTTTAACCTGGAATTACTATAATGAATTAAGTCTGTAATCGATTTGACATTAACAATAAACTTACGATTCACTTTATAGAAATCATTAGGCGATAATTCCTCTAAAACGGCATCTAAATTAGCATCTAACACATAACTTCGGTTATCTAAGGTATGGATGTAAGTGGCCTTGTTTTCACTGTAAAAACAATCAATATCCTCGGTATTAATCAATTTTAAATGCTGACCAATCTTAACCGTAAAACGTTTTTTGTAAACGGGTTCTTGTTTACTCATTAAACTGGTAATCGCTTTTAAATCAAATTGAGGTTGCTCGGTTTTAGTGGCTTTAAACTTTTGGACCGCAAAGCTTAATTCTTCTTTATCTATTGGTTTCAATAAATAATCAATACTATTCAGCTTAAAAGCTTTTAAAGCATAAGCATCATAAGCTGTGGTAAATATTATAGCCGATTTAATTTCTACAGCTTCAAAGATTTCAAACGATAAGCCATCGCTTAATTGTATGTCTAAAAATATTAAGTCAGGATGCGTATTGGTTTCAAACCAAGCAATGGATTCTTCAACAGAATGTAGCATCACTTCTACCTCAACATTTAAATCGGTTAACATACGGTTTAAACGTCTTGCCGATGGCTTTTCATCTTCTATAATAATGGTTTTCATAAGCTTTATTAGCAGTTGTTTTTAGAATTTTAATACGTTATAAGCTGTTAAAATTTATTTTGCTTATCACGATCCATAATCTCTTTTATTTTTTTCTCTTCCCAGCCTTTACCTAATCTTATTTGAGGAATGAAAACCGCCGAAGCATGTGCAACAAGTCCAATTCCCCAAAAGAATAAAGTACTAAAATTTCTAAATCTAAAAATTGATTCTGATGATGGCGTATAATACATATTCACAGCTAATATCATAATATTTATGATTATAAAAATCGAAAAATGTGTATAAAACCCTTTAAGTTCTTTAACTCTTTTCTTCGCTCTTTTATAGGTTTCTTCTTGTTCGTTTTGATTTAAATGCATCATTATTTCCAAGTATTAGAGTTTTCTTTAGACATAATTTCTTTTATCTTTTTCTCTTCCCAAGACTTCCCAAAGCCCATAACTCCTATAGCGTGAAATACTAAACCAATTCCCCAGCCAAACATTGGAAAAAAGAACCAATAAAATTCTGGTGTGTACTTTAAGTTAATAAAAATTAATCCAGAGATTATAACTACATAAGTTACTGCGTTGGCGTAAAACCCTTTTAATTCTTGAACTTCTTTCTTTGCTTTATTATAAGCTATATTTTCGTTTATTTCGTATGTATTTTCCATAATTGTAATCTGTTTTGTTAATATTGGTAATGACGCTATAAAGTGCAAATCTGTTGAATGAATTCTAACTTTACGATGCGATAATAATTGATAACGTTGCACGATGTTTGCTAAACCTACACCACTGCTTTTATTAAGTATTTTCTTTGGTTGCAAATTGTTTTTTACGGTTAAAGAATCGTTTTCCTCTATGATTTCAATCTTTAAAGGTTTAGCTTCCGAAACCACATTATGCTTCACGGCGTTTTCTAAAAGCAGTTGCAATGATAACGGCACCACTTTACTGTCTGGGTTTAATACTGTATCTGGTATTTCAAAAACCAAACTGTCCTCAAATCGCATTTTAAGCAAATCCATATAGATTTTAGCAAACTGCAATTCTTCTTGTAAAGACACTAATTCCTTATTCTTTTGTTCTAAAACATAACGATACACTTTAGAAAGTTTCGTGGTAAACTGCTCTGCTTTATCTGGATTTTCGTGAATTAAACTGCTTAATACATTTAAACTATTAAATAAAAAATGCGGATCTAATTGACTCTTTAAAGCATCAAATTGTGCATTTGCCGTTTTTGCAATAACCTTTTGTTCTTTTAATTTTTGCTTTTGAAACAGGTTTATAAAATATATGATATGAAATATACTTACAATGGTTAAAGTAATCCATAAACCAAATTGGTAGTTTTTAATTGATTCGTTAGCAAAGAACTCAGCGGTTGTTAGGCCTCCATAAATTACTGCTGTAAAAAAACGTAAGAAAAACAAGCCTATAAGTGTAATAATTACCGAAGCAAAAACCCCACCAACTATACGAGTAAAACGTTGTTCTTTGGTCCAAGTTCTATTATTCCAATAATCGAAAAAATACATATTAGAAAAGCCTAAAACAAAAGCGTAAAGCTGATAAAACCCAAAGACTTCTAATAATTCGTTAGCCGTTTTAAATTCAAAATCCCTGAACAAAAAAGTACCAACTAAGAACACTATGGTTCCAATAAAAAAGGTAATTACTATTTTTTTTAACATAGGTCTATTATTTACAACTTTCTACAGCTTGTTCTGCTTCAGTTAAACCCCAATTAGGATGAAGTTTAGATTCTACCTTAAAAGTATCAAAAAGTTTAACGGCATTTTCAAATTCTTTACAAAATTCTTCAGTAGAAGCCCCAAAATACTTTGCCGAACCAATTTCCCATTGTGCCTTACTTAATACCACACGTGGATTCTTAGGAGCCAATTTATAAGCTTTATTATAAATATTAGTACTTATTGGCGCGTATTTTCGTCCATACACATCTGGATTACTCATTATATACACCAAATACAATTTCCCTTGTAAAATTAGCAACTCAGCTTCATCATTGTCTACTAAATAAGCTTTATCTAAATACGACTGCGCTTCATCTAAACTGGTTTTTAACTGTTCCGCATTATAAATAAACTGCATACTTTTCTTTATGCTGATTTGTGCTAAATAATAATCGGCTAACCATTCTTTAGGGTAATCTTTAGATAACACTTTAAGCTGATTGGTTTTCGTTTCCATATTGCTTAATGCTAACGTTTGTTCTAATTGCGTTTCAAAAGTTCCTGCGGTTTGTGCACTAATACTTAAAATAATAAAATATGCTAATGCTGTAAATAACTTTGCCATAATAGTTTGTTTTAATTGTTCTCTACAAATCTACCACAGCACTATGCTTTTTTAAATTAAAAAGTACCCAACCGTCATTTTTTACAGACGAATTGTAATTTCTTAAAAAAAAGTGCTACTTAAGTGTAACATTATATCTTTACAGAACACTTACATAGTAACCAAACTAAATTAGCATTGACGCAAGCTGAAAAATCGGAATTTGTAGCGCTCTTAGAGAAGCACCAGAATATAGTGCATAAAGTTTGCCGACTTTATACCAACACCTATGATGCGCATAATGATTTGTTCCAAGAAATTACCATACAATTATGGAGAGCTTACCCGAAATTTCGTGGTGATGCAAAATTTAGTACCTGGATGTATCGTATTGGTTTAAATACGGCAATAACCTTATACCGAAAATCTAAAAGACGTATTCAAACCCAAGAATTTGATGCGGTAGAGTTTAAACTTTCTGCTGAAGAATATGACGATACACAAGAAGAACAGCTTAAACTAATGTATCAAGCCTTAAATCAGCTTAATGACATTGACAAAGCATTGGTGTTTTTATACTTAGAAGATAAAAAATACCCAGAGATAAGTGAAACCTTAGGAATAAGTGAAGTGAACGCCAGAGTGAAGATGAATCGCGTGAAAACTAAACTTAGAACTATATTAAATCCGTAGCCCAATGGATGAATTAGAATTATTAAAATCGCACTGGCAAAAAGAGACCAGTACCGCAAAACATAGCTTTAATAGCAACGATATTTATCAAATGTTGCATAAAAAGTCGTCTAATATTGTAAAAACACTGTTTTACATTAGTGTTGCAGAGTTAGTCCTCTGGATTGCTTTAAATATTATACCACTACTCTTTTCGGACTCTTATAACGAAGCCGTTAAGAAAGTTTACGGCGAAGGTTATTTATCCGAAATTGCAACAGGAGTTAGTTACGCTATTATTCTTTTATTTGTAGTATTACTTTACAAGTCTTACAAATCTATTAGTACTTTAGATAATGCTAAAAAACTAATGGAAAAGATATTAAAAACCAGACGTATAGTAAGATACTATGTATTGTATAACTTAATTGTAATTGGTATTTCTATTGTCTTCGGATTTTATTTTGCTATTAATCACGATGCGGTTCTTATAGAAAATATGTCGCACTACAGTAGCGCACAAATGACTGGATTTTACACAGGCTTAGTTATCTCTACTATAATTGTTATTGGTGTTATATGGTTATTCTATAAGTTACTATATGGCTTATTATTAAAACGATTAAACCGTAATTACAAAGAATTAAAACGTTTGGAAGTGTAGTCTTTAATTGAAGGATTAAAAGATTGAATAACTTAAAGATTAGTTAGACTGTTTAGACTTTTAGATCGCTTTACTTTTAAAAGTAAGAAGAAAGACTCAATTATAAATACTAACGACTAACGAC
>DAISIZ010000027.1:15095-18614 GCA_036821745.1 Aurantibacter sp.
TTTACTTTTAAAAGTAAGAAGAAAGACTCAATTATAAATACTAACGACTAACGACCAATAAATTAAACCAAAAATCCCAGTTAAACTATTTTAACTGGGATTTTTTATTGATGATTATTAAGTAATTTTAATTGATAACTTATGTATTACTTAGCGTCTCTTTTTTTATAATTGATTACATACTTTCCTTTTGGCTTATTAGCACCAAAAGAGCTAAATGGTAAAGAGTAAAAAGGTCGTGTTAATTGCCTTGCCTTTTCGTTAGGCATATCTTCATATTCCATTTTATAGATTGCTGAATAAATCATTGCTCGACCAGTACCATGATAACAATGCATTAAAACGGGATAGTTCTCTGCTTTATCTAAAATGGCATATAACTCATTTAAATTATCATCCGTAGGAATTTGACTAGAAGGAATATTAAAATAGCTCACATTAGGAATAGCATTAACCGCTTGACGTTCTAATTCAATATCTCCTAAATTTGCAGGATTTAATGCATCTTGTATTTCGCCATGTCTAAAATCCACTACAGCTTTAATACCGTTTTCTTTAATATAATCGGCTATTTTTTCTGGAGGAATAACACCTGATTTATAAACTTTACCTTCAGTTATCGTACCAAAATTATAATTAAATTTAATGTGATATAAATGATTTAAAACCATAAACACCACAACTGCAAGACCAATTAAACCTATTTTCTTTAACCAACTGCGTTTCATAACTTAATTTACTTTTAATTTTTTATCAATAATTCTATTCATATAATCTTGAATAAAACTTTTTGTTTTTAATTCTAGACTGTCCTTTACTTGAGTACTTACCGGTAGGGGTTTTTCAAGATTTTTATCTTTAATATCAAAGATACCTATACTAGAAGTACCATCGTAAGCTAAAATGTATTTTCCTTGCTGTAATTGAAATGTAGATCCATTATGTGTTAACGCAAATGGTTTTATGATAGTATCATTTAGTAAACTTCTACCCCAAGTTCTTACAGGTTTTTTATATCCCACCATATCTATTAAAGTAGGGTAAATATCAATTTGTTGCGCCAAACTATAATTCTCTTTTACTAAACCATTATTAGGTTTATAAATTAAAATTGGTACTGCAAAACGATTCACTAATTTGGTATAAGTTGGAAACATAATTTGATTACCATGATCACCTGTTAACACAAATATAGTATTATCAAACCAAGGTGCTTTTTTAGCTTCATTAAAAAAGTGTCTCAAAGCATCGTCTGTATAACCCAAACATTTATGAATTGGTAAATGTCCTTCTGGGAATTTACCTTTAGCACTTTCAGGAATTACATAAGGAGAATGCGATGTTAACGTAAAAACAGTAGCCATAAATGGTTCTTTCTTTTTGTCTAACTCTGTATTAACATACTTTAAAAATGGCTTATCCCAAATTCCCCATAAACCATCATAATCGTCATCATTATTATATTCAGTTTTACCATAATAATGATCAAAGCCTAAAATATTACCAAAACCTAAAAATCCCATAGAGCCATTTGGTGCGCCGTGAAAAAACGAAGTGTCATAATTCATTTCGTTTAAAACTGACACTACCGATTGCGTATCTTGATTAGAATAAGGTGAAGACGTATATGCAACTTTAAAAGACGGAATTCCGGCTAATATAGAGGACATTGCGTGTATAGACTTACGTCCGTTAGCAAAAGCATTTGGAAAAATTAAACTTTTTTGAGCTAAAGAATCTATAAATGGCGTAAAAGACAAGTGATGCTCAATACCCATATGCTTATTAAAACTCCCTATATATTCCCTACTTAAACTTTCTACAATTAAAATTACCACATTTGGAGGTGTTTCTACTGCTCTATTAAAGGTTTTAACAGGTTGCAAGACATTATTCACCACTTGTTCTGGAATTGAATTTTGCTTTTTAAAGTAGTTTTTATTTAAGGTTCTAATTAATGCAAATGGCGTATTTAAAACCATATCGGCTTGCGATATTTTTTTAACATGACGACTCGCATCAACTAAAGTAATTGGTCTAGTACTATGTTTAAAGTCACCTCTAATTCCACCAACACATAAAACAGCAATTAAAGCTAACACTATAATTGAACTAAAAAAATAAGCAGATTTATGATTAATTGTTTTAAACTCTAATTTTACCAATTTATATAGTTTAACCCATAAAATTGAAATCAAAGCAAACAATACAAACACGTGCCAATAGTCAATTAAAAAAGTCCAAAACAAACCCAATTTATTGGTTTCATTTTCTACAGATTCTAATGCTGCAGTTGTGGTTCTCGTTTGCGTAAATCTATAATAAATAAAGTCCACAAAATTTAAAGCATAAGCTAGAAGATTCACTATAAAATAAACATAAAACAGTGTTTTTTGATATGTTTTAGACGTGTTAATAAATAAAGGAAGAACACTTAATAGGATAAAAAATGAGTTTGTGTAAATTATTGCAGTAGTATCAAATTTTGTACCTCTAAAACATATGTTAAAAAACTCCGATATAGAATTTACATCGATTAGATTTGAGTTATAAAAATAAAATAAAACACGGGCGATTTGATAAAAAAAGAATACTAAAAAAATTCTATAAAAAAATACTTTGTATTCTTGTAATCTTCCTAAAAATATCATCGAGGTATGTTATATTTGTTTTTAATTGCCCAAAATTAATAAATTTAACCGACAGAAAATTAAAATATGCAAGAAAGCAAAGAAAGTTTCATTCAAAACCGAGTTAAAAGTGTTGGATATGCCTTTAAAGGTGCTTTATTATTATTAAAAACAGAAGCTAGCATAAAGGTTCAGTTTTCATTGGCAGTTATTATCATAGCTTTAGGCTTCTACTTTAATATTTCATCTACGGAATGGATGCTACAATTATTTGCTATTGGACTTGTAATGAGTATTGAAGGCGTAAACACTGCTATTGAAAAAGTTGCTGATTTTATTCACCCAGAACATCACGATAAAATAGGCGTTATAAAAGACGTTGCTGCAGGTGCTGTATTCTTATCATCTATATTTTCTTCGGCTATTGGTTTAATTATTTATATCCCTAAATTTATAGGTTAATTATTCTGTTAATAAAACCTAACGCCATACTACATTATTAGTATTATAAAATGTAAATTGTCACTTGTTTAAATCTCACTTTTAATGTCAAAATCTGCACCAAAGAAAAAGAAAGCAAAACCTTCTTTACCGAAGTTTAAGGCACCTAGTCTAACCTTATCAAGTCAACAAAGACTTATATTAGGTAGCTTCTTAGTGATTTTTGGTTTGCTACTATTTATCGCTTTCATTTCTTATTTGTTTACTGGACAGGAAGACCAAAGTATTTTAGATGAGTTTACCAACAAACAAGTTGAAGCCAAAAATTGGTTAAGTAAAACTGGTGCTTGGTTAAGCGATTTATTTATTGCTAAAGGTTTTGGGGTTGCTTCATTTTTATTTTCAGGTTTAACCTTAGCCAAATTGCAGAGCGTGGCATAGAGGTCAT
>DAISIZ010000028.1:0-1057 GCA_036821745.1 Aurantibacter sp.
TTTATTGTGAAATAATATTGAAATTCAAATTAAATAAATTGAATCTAAGCATTAACTTTTACTACTGTTTTTGTGACATCATCTAAGATATCGAAGGCTGTTTCTGCCATTTTATTACCGCCAAAATCTAATAAAGGATTCACCTCTACAAACTCTAAACAAGCCACTTTTTCACTTTCTAAAAGTGTATTAATAATATCTTTTATTTCCTGTGGATCAAACCCTTTTGGCACTGGTGTTCCTGTTCCATAAGATACCATATCGCAATCCATAGAATCTACATCAAATGAAATGTAAAGCATATCGCAGTGAGATAAGTTATTTAAAGCTTCGCTAACACAAGTCTTTAAACCTCTGTAACGCACTTCATTCACCATATAGTTTTTAATATTCAACTTATCTATTTGATGATCTTCCGGAGCTTCAGTATCTCTAACCCCGAAAAACACTAAATTTTCAGGTTTTACTTTTTGTCCATCGACACCAATATTTTTCATTTTATTCCAGTACTCTACAGTATCTGCTCCCGGCGTATTTATTTGACAATCTAAATTATCGACATAAATAGCAGCTGCTAAAGGCATACCATGAATATTTCCAGATGGCGATGTATAGGGTGAATGTAAATCGGCATGCGCATCAATCCAAATTACACCTAATGTTTTATCTGGGTAAGCCGCTTTAACACCACTTATAGAACCTAAACCAGAAGAATGATCTCCAGATAATACTAAAGGAAATTTATTATTATCTAAATTAGTTTTTACATGATTTGCTAAGCGATCACATTGACTGTAAACACTTTTAATTTGCTTCCCGAAAGCATTTTTCTTCTTATTATAAATGGTTTCGTTTTCGGTAGGAACATCTTCAAAACTGTGATGATTGAAATAATTGTTATCCGAATTAATAGCGGCTATTTCCATAGCGTCTATTCCTAAGTCAGAACCTCTGGTTCCTGCTCCAATATCCGATCTATTTTTTATAAGTTGAATGTCTTTCATAAATAGTTTAAAAACGATTAAAGTGTGATTATTTTTCTAACAAAGTTCTTATT
>DAISIZ010000028.1:1067-18266 GCA_036821745.1 Aurantibacter sp.
ACGTAAAGGTATAAAAATAAAAAGAGCTTCATAAAAATTATGAAGCTCTTTTTCAATATCTAAAAACAAAAATTATCTTTTATCAATTGTTTTAAATTCTCTGTGGTTTTCACCAGTATAAATTTGTCTTGGACGACCAATTGGTTCTTTACGTAAACGCATTTCTCTCCATTGTGCAATCCAACCTGGTAAACGTCCTAATGCAAACATTACCGTAAACATTTCTACAGGAATTCCCATAGCTCTGTAAATAATTCCAGAGTAGAAATCTACGTTTGGATATAATTTACGGTCTACAAAATACTGATCGCTTAATGCTTCACTAGCTAAACCTTTTGCAATGTCTAATACAGGATCTTCAACACCTAAATCCGCTAATACTTCGTCTGCTGCAACTTTAATAATCTTAGCACGAGGATCGAAATTTTTGTAAACTCTATGTCCGAATCCCATTAAACGGAAAGGATCTTGCTTGTCCTTAGCTTTAGCCATGAACTTTTTAGTATCACCACCATCTTGCTTAATAGCTTCAAGCATTTCTAATACTGCTTGGTTTGCTCCACCGTGAAGTGGTCCCCAAAGTGCAGAAATTCCTGCTGATAAAGAAGCGTATAAACCTGCGTGAGATGACCCTACAATTCTTACTGTAGATGTAGAACAGTTTTGCTCATGATCTGCATGTAAGATTAATAATTTATCTAAAGCGTTAAATAAAACATCGTTTTGTACATAATCTTCATTAGGCTTTTCGAACATCATTTTTAAGATGTTTTCTACATAACCTAAATTTTTACTTCCATAGTTTAATGGTTGTCCTTGCGTTTTACGCATAGTCCATGATACTAATACTGGAAATTTAGCCAATATTTTTACAATGGCATTGTACATATCTTCTTCAGAATCTACATTTACTGAAGTTGGGTTAAATGATGTTAACGCACTAGTTAGCGACGATAAAACACCCATTGGATGCGCTGTCTTAGGGAAAGCATCTAAAATCTTTTTTAAATCTTCATCTACATGAGATTCATCTTTAATATCCTTATGAAACTTCGCTAATTCATCTTTTGTTGGTAATTCACCAAAAATTAACAAATAAGCGGTTTCTAAAAAGTCTCCTTTGTCGGCTAAATCTTCAATGGCGTAACCTCTATATCTTAAAATACCTTCTTCACCATTAAGGAACGTTATGGCACTTTGACAAGAACCTGTGTTTTTATAACCTGGATCTATTGTCGTAACACCACCAGTTAAACCTCTTAGTGCTTTGATATCAATTCCTACTTCATTTTCTGTTCCAACGATTAACGGAAATTCGTGTTTTTGGCCGTTAACTTCTATGGTTGCTTTCTCTGACATATATTTTGTGATTTTAAGATATTGTTTTACGAAACGTAAAAGTACAAAAAAAGCTTCGATTTTTAAAGTGAAATGCTAATGCTTTTCGTATCTAAACCGTTAAAAAAATGTATAAGACAAGAATTTACAAAAAAGCCCTAATCATAAAAATGATTAGGGCTTAAATATTTCTTTTTAAGAATATGTAATTACTTCACTTTAAAAGCATTTTCTTGTGGATAATATGCCACATCTCCTAATTGCTCTTCAATACGTAATAACTGGTTGTATTTTGCCATACGGTCACTTCTTGAAGCAGAACCCGTTTTAATTTGACCACAGTTTAATGCTACCGCTAAATCAGCAATTGTATTATCTTCAGTTTCACCAGATCTGTGAGACATTACAGAAGTAAACCCTGCGTTATGTGCCATATTTACTGCTGCAATAGTTTCAGTTAAAGTACCGATTTGGTTTACTTTAATTAAAATTGAATTGGCTATGTTTTCATTAATTCCACGAGATAAACGGTCTACGTTAGTCACAAATAAATCATCTCCAACTAACTGTACTTTATTTCCAACTTTTTCAGTTAAATATTTCCAACCTTCCCAATCATTTTCATCCATTCCATCTTCAATAGAGATAATTGGATACTTTTCTGATAATTCAGCTAAGTAATCAGCTTGTTCAGTACTTGTTCTTACTTTCCCAGACTCACCTTCAAACTTTGTGTAATCGTATTTACCGTTCACATAAAATTCTGCAGCAGCACAATCTAAAGCAATCATAATATCATCACCTAAAGTATAACCAGCGTTTTTAACAGCTAATGCAATAGTATCTAAAGCATCTTCTGTACCATCTAAAGTTGGTGCAAAACCACCTTCATCACCTACAGCAGTACTTAAATTACGGTCGTGTAATACCTTTTTTAAGTTATGAAAAATCTCAGACCCCATTTGTAACGCTTGCGTAAAGTTGTTCGCTTTTACAGGCATTACCATAAATTCTTGAAATGCAATTGGTGCATCACTATGAGAACCTCCATTAATGATATTCATCATAGGAACTGGCAAAGTATTAGCCGAAACACCACCAACATAACGGTATAATGGCATACCTAATTCTTTAGCTGCTGCTTTAGCTACGGCTAAAGAAACTCCTAAAATAGCATTTGCTCCTAACTTAGATTTATTAGGTGTACCATCTATTTCGCACATTAATTTATCGATGTAGTTTTGCTCAAACACGTTAACACCTAAAAGCTCTTCAGCTAAAATAGTGTTTACATTGTTTATGGCATTGGTAACACCTTTACCCATATATTTATCACCACCATCACGTAACTCTACTGCCTCATGTTCTCCTGTAGAAGCTCCAGATGGTACTGCTGCTCTTCCAACAAAACCGTTTTCTGTTTCAACATCTACTTCAACTGTAGGATTTCCTCTTGAGTCAAAGATTTGTCTTGCGTGTACGTTAATAACAATACTCATAATTATAAAATTTAATGTATTAAGGCTATTATGCCAATTTAATTTGGAACAAAAAACAGCATAGTTACCTATGCTGCTCTTTAATTATTTTGATTTTTTAATGTTTGCAATAAATTCATCGAATAAATAAGATGAATCATGTGGTCCAGGACTTGCTTCTGGGTGATACTGTACTGAAAATACGTTTTTAGATTTCATTTTAATCCCAGCAACGGTATGATCATTTAAATGTACATGGGTAATTTCTACATCGGCGTGCGCTTCAGTTTCTTCTCTATTAATAGCGAAACCGTGGTTTTGAGATGTAATCTCACCTTTACCTGTTAAAAGGTTTTTAACTGGGTGATTGATTCCTCTATGTCCATTATGCATTTTGTAAGTCGAAATACCATTCGCTAATGCAATCACTTGGTGACCTAAGCAAATACCAAATAAAGGCTTATTGTTTGCTATAATATCCTTAGCCGTTTCTTGAGCTGCAACTAATGGTTCTGGATCTCCAGGCCCATTAGATAAGAAATAACCATCTGGATTAAAAGCCGCTAAATCTTCGTACGAAGCATCAAAAGGAAATACTTTAATGTAAGCATCACGTTTTGCAAAGTTTCTTAAGATATTCGTTTTAATCCCTAAATCTAAAGCTGCAATTTTAACTGATGCATTTTCATCACCATAAAAATAAGGTTCTTTTGTAGACACTTTAGAGGCTAATTCTAAACCATTCATATTAGGGACGTCAGCTAATTGCTTTTTTAAAGCTTCAATATTATCTACTTCTGTAGTAATACAAGCATTCATTGCTCCATTATCTCTTATGTAACTTACAAGTGCTCTTGTATCAACATCTGAAATAGCTAGTAAATTATTCTCGTTTAAGAAGTTTTCTAATGAATCATCAGAATTATTTCTAGAATAATCGTAACTAAAATTCTTAACAATTAAACCAGCAATTTTAACTGAATTAGATTCAACTTCATCTTTGTTAATACCATAGTTTCCTATGTGTGCATTAGTGGTAACCATTAACTGACCAAAGTAAGACGGATCAGTAAAAATTTCTTGGTAACCTGTTGTACCTGTATTGAAACAAACCTCTCCAAAAGAAGTTCCTTCTTTACCTACTGCTTTACCATGAAAAATAGTTCCGTCAGAAAGTAAAACTAATGCTTTTTTAAGTTTTTGGTATTTCATTTTAAAAGTGCTTTTTAAAGTCTTTAAAAGTTTGGCAAATTTCCATAAATAAAAAAAAATAAACTAAAATGTTTATCCTTTTTATATTAATTAATACTGTAATAATTAAAAATCTTGACTAAATCAGTTTCATCTTTGTAAGATAAATTATTATCGACTACAAATTTTTCGATTAAGTCTTTTTTATCGTTAAATAATTTAAGAATTGTCTTTTTCTTAAATCTAATTTTCTCTGCTGTTTTTCCATCTTTAGAGATTAATAAATAATCTCTTAAAATGTATTTATCTTGAGATGTTTTAAGCTTTGTCATTACATTAACTTGACCTTGTTTGATTGTCGCTACAAATTGCTTTAATAATTTAACAGAAGCACGTGGAGTAGCATCAAAAAAGAAACGCTTTTTCCCTCTTTCAGTAATAAATTGTTTAGCAACATATTTGTCAATCTTTACAGATTCAATAGAACCTGCATTAAATACAAATGATGAATCTTTTGCAAAATTAGAAACAATATGATTGCTCTTTGCATTGTAGTTACCATTAGGAACTTTAAAAGATTTCCCTTCTGTTGTATTTAAAACCATAGGTGCATTTTTAAATGCAAATGGAGTACCTAAAACTTTAGGTCCAGATTTTTTAGCTAAATGGAAACCGTTGTAATTTACGGCATCGAAGGTTTGTCTAAAAGACGCATCAACAGATCCACCACTTAAGTTAGCTGCAGGAGATTGTCCACCTTGGGCAAAAAATAAGGATGTAGTTAGAAGGGCTAATAATAATGATACTTTTTTCATGGGATTTACAAATTTTAGATAATATTACAAAAAAAATGCCAAACTAGTAAAAGTTTGACATTTTGTTTAAAGAAATTAACATTTCTTGTTTATTCTTCTTCTTTAGTAGAAGTAGTTTCAACAGCAGCAGCTTCAGCTTTAGCACCACCACGACGAGAACGACGTGTAGTTTTCTTAGCTTTTTTATCTGCATTGTAGATTTCGTTGTAATCAACTAATTCTACCATTGCCATATCAGCGTTATCTCCTAAACGATTACCTAATTTGATAATACGAGTGTATCCACCTGGACGATCAGCAACCTTTACAGCTACGTCTCTAAATAATTCAGTAACTGACTCTTTTTGTCTTAATTTAGAAAATACTACACGTCTGTTGTGAGTTGTATCTTCTTTAGACTTTGTAATTAAAGGCTCTACAAATTGCTTTAAAGCTTTTGCTTTAGCAACAGTAGTGTTAATACGCTTGTGCTCTATTAAAGAACATGCCATATTAGCTAACATTGCTTTTCTGTGTGCTGTTTGTCTACCTAAGTGGTTAACTTTTTTTCCGTGTCTCATGACTTTTGGGTTATCATCTTGCTTCCAAATCTCGAAATAGAGAGAGCAAAATATGATTATTAAAATTGTTTATAAATAAAAATTGAGTTCAACAAACAATGTTGTTGAACTCAATTAAAAGTTAGTCTTTATCTAACTTGTATTTTGAAAGATCCATACCGAAGTTAAGCCCTTTAACATTCACTAATTCTTCTAGCTCAGTTAAAGATTTCTTACCGAAGTTACGGAACTTCATTAAATCGTTTTTATTAAATGATACTAAGTCTCCTAAAGTATCAACTTCTGCAGCTTTTAAACAGTTTAGTGCTCTTACAGATAAATCCATATCCACTAATTTTGTTTTTAATAACTGTCTCATATGAAGAGATTCTTCATCATAAGTTTCAGTTTGTGCAATTTCATCAGCTTCTAAAGTGATACGCTCATCTGAGAATAACATGAAGTGGTGAATTAACGTTTTAGCTGCTTCAGTTAAAGCATCTTGAGGTGTAATAGAACCGTCCGTTTGAATTTCGAAAACTAATTTTTCGTAATCCGTTTTTTGTTCAACTCTAAAGTTCTCAATGCTATACTTAACATTTTTTATTGGTGTGTAAATTGAATCTGTAAAGATTGTACCAACAGCAACTGATGGCTTTTTATTTTCCTCTGCAGGAACATAACCTCTACCTTTTTCAATTGTAATTTCCATATTAATGCTAACTTTAGGATCTAAATTACAAATCACTAAATCTTTGTTTAGTACTTGGAATCCTGAAATAAACTTTTGGAAATCACCAGCTGTAATTGTGTCTTGACCTGAAATAGAAATAGAAACGGTTTCGTTATCTACATCTTCAATCTGACGCTTAAAACGTACTTGCTTTAAGCTTAAGATAATTTCTGTTACATCTTCTACTACACCTTCTATTGCAGAAAATTCATGATCTACACCTTCAATTCTCACTGAAGTGATAGCGAAACCTTCTAAAGAAGATAATAATACGCGACGTAAAGCATTACCTACTGTTAATCCATAACCAGGTTCTAAAGGACGAAATTCGAATTTCCCCTCAAAATCTGTAGAATCGATCATGATTACTTTGTCAGGTTTTTGAAAATTAAATACTGCCATATATTCTTCGTTTTAATTGTGATTTAGTTGCGCGGTTTATAAGTTTGAAGAAGTCCAATAAACCCTTTGGCTAAAACCCAATGATTAATTATTATTTAGAGTAAAGTTCTACGATGAACTGCTCGTTGATGTTTTCTGGAATTTGGATTCTAGCAGGTACAGAAACAAAAGTTCCTTCCTTTTTCTCAGAGTTCCAAGTGATCCACTCAAAAACATTACTATTGTTAGATAAAGATCTATCGATAGCTTCTAAAGATTTAGACTTTTCTCTTACAGCTACAACATCTCCAGCTTTTAAGCTATATGAAGGAATGTTTACTAACTCTCCGTTTACTGTAATATGTCTGTGTGATACTAATTGACGAGCACCGCTTCTTGTTGGAGCAATTCCCATTCTAAATACAACGTTATCTAATCTAGACTCACATAATTGTAATAAAACTTCACCTGTAATTCCAGTTGCAGCAGTTGCCTTCTTGAAGCTATTTCTAAATTGACGTTCTAAAATACCGTAAGTGTATTTAGCTTTTTGCTTTTCTGCTAATTGGATAGCGTACTCAGATTTCTTACCACGACGACGGTTGTTACCGTGTTGTCCTGGTGGATAATTTCTTTTTTCGAATGATTTGTCATCACCGAATATAGCCTCGCCAAATTTACGAGCTATCTTAGTTTTAGGACCAGTATATCTTGCCATTTCTAATTGTTTTAAAGAGTGATTATGAATTAAGGTCTTAATCTTATCCTTCGATAATCGTTTAATCTCTTATTGATACTTGATTATTTTAATTTTGCAAATTTACATAAAAAAAATTAATACCAACTGTAAAAATACAATTGATATTAATTTCTATAGTTGTAAACTTATACTCTACGTCTCTTTGGAGGACGACATCCATTATGTGGTAATGGAGTAACATCAATAATTTCTGTTACTTCTACACCAGCATTGTGGATAGAACGGATAGCAGATTCTCTACCATTTCCAGGTCCTTTAACGTAAACCTTTACTTTCTTTAAACCAGCCTCTTTAGCTACTCCTGCAGCATCTTCTGCAGCTAATTGTGCAGCGTAAGGTGTGTTTTTCTTTGAACCTCTAAAGCCCATTTTTCCTGCTGATGACCATGAAATAACATCACCTTTCTTATTTGTTAAAGAAATAATGATATTGTTAAATGATGCTGTTACGTGAGCTTCACCTACAGATTCTACTAAAACTTTACGTTTTTTAGTACTTTTAGCGTTTGTCTTTGCCATAATATTTTAGTTCTTAGTATTAGTTGATAGTCGCTAGAATCCTAAACCATTATAATTTCTAACAGATTCTTTCCAACGTCTAAAGACTAAAGACTACATTTAATTACTTAGTTGCCTTCTTTTTGTTAGCAACAGTTTTTCTTCTACCTTTTCTTGTTCTAGAGTTATTCTTAGTACGTTGACCTCTTAATGGTAAACCAACTCTATGACGGATTCCGCGGTAACATCCTATATCCATTAAACGTTTAATGTTTAATTGAGTTTCAGAACGTAATTCACCTTCAATAGTGAATGTACCTACAGCATCACGAATAGCACCAATTTGATCATCAGACCAGTCTTGTACCTTAATACTCTCATCTACTTTAGCGATAGCTAAAATTTCTTGAGCTCTACTTCTACCTACTCCGTAGATATAAGTTAATGAGATAACTCCTCTTTTTTGTTTTGGTATATCAACACCTGCAATTCTTGCCATAACTATCCTTGTCTTTGTTTGAATCTAGGATTCTTTTTGTTAATCACGTAAAGTCTACCTTTTCTGCGCACGATTTTACAATCTGCACTTCTTTTTTTAACTGATGCTCTTACTTTCATCTGTTCTTGTTATTAATAGAACTAACTAATGTTAGTATCTATAGGTTATACGAGCCTTAGTTAAATCGTAAGGACTCATTTCTAATTTCACTTTATCACCAGGTAATAATTTAATGTAATGCATACGCATCTTACCCGAAATATGTGCTGTCACAATGTGACCATTTTCTAATTCTACACGAAACATGGCATTAGATAATGCTTCTATAATTGTTCCGTCTTGCTCTATTGCTGCTTGTTTTGCCATAATAATATTAAGCTACTGCTTTTCTATTTTTACCGGTTTTCATTAAGCCATCATAGTGTCTATTTAACAAGTAAGAATTTACTTGCTGCATAGTGTCTATTGCAACACCAACCATAATTAAAAGTGATGTACCTCCAAAGAATAAAGCCCATCCTGTTTGCACGTCTAATAATTTTACAATAAAAGCAGGAAATACTGCTATTAATGCTAAGAATATAGATCCTGGCAAAGTAATTTGAGACATAATCTTATCTAAGTACTCAGAGGTTTCAGTACCAGGACGAATCCCAGGGATAAAACCACCACTTCTTTTTAAGTCGTCAGACATTTTGTTTGTTGGCACTGTAATCGCTGTATAGAAATATGTAAAAACTATAATTAATAATGCGAAAACTAAATTATACCAAAAACCAAAGATATCCGCGAAATTTGTTTGCATCCAAACACCAGTTGTTGTATCTTTTAATAAAGATGATTTTCCAACTAATCCAGGAACAAACATAATAGCTTGAGCAAAGATGATAGGCATAACTCCTGAAGCATTAAGCTTTAATGGAATATACTGTCTGTTTCCAGATAATTCATCTTTCTCATAAGCACCAGTTGCAGTTCTTCTAGCATATTGAACAGCAATTTTACGAACTGCCATTACTAATAATATTGAAGCAGCGATAATTAAGAACCAAATTACAATCTCAATCACAATTAACATAATACTTCCAGTCTCCATACGAGAGGCAGCATTTTGTAAGAATGACTTAGGTAATGTAGCAATAATACCAACCATAATTAATAATGAAATACCATTACCAATTCCTTTATCGGTAATTTTCTCACCTAACCACATTGCAAAAATAGTACCTGTAACTAAAATAATTACAGATGAAATGTAAAACACTGTACTATCTAAAAGAATAGCAGATTCAGGAATACCAAAAGCAGTTGTTAAACTCGCTAAATAACCTGGTGCTTGTACTAAACAAATAGCAATAGTTAACCAACGTGTTATTTGAGTTATCTTCTTTTGACCTGAAGCTCCTTCTTTTTGAAGTTTTTGTAAGTAAGGAATAGCAATTCCCATTAACTGTACTACAATAGAAGCTGATATATAAGGCATAATACCTAAGGCAAATACAGAAGCGTTAGCAAAAGCACCTCCTGTAAATGCGTTAAGTAGACCGAAAATACCATCAGCAGCACCACTTTGTAAGTTTTCTAGTTGCGCAGCATCAATACCAGGTAATACAACCTGAGCACCAAAACGGTAAACTAATAACAAACTTAGTGTTACTAAGATACGATTTCTTAGTTCATCAATTTTCCAAACATTTTTTATAGTCTCTATAAATTTCATGTTCAAAAATTGTTATAGTTCTACTGCTTGTCCTCCAGCTGCTTCAATTGCTTGTTTAGCAGTCGCTGAGAATTTGTGTGCAGTAATAGTTAATTTAGACTTTAATTCACCTCTACCTAAAATCTTTACAGACTCTTTGTTTCCTGCTAAACCTAGCTCAACAATAGTTGCAAAATCTAAAGTATCAGTAATCTTTTTATCATCCACTAATTCTTGGATTTTGTCCAAGTTAATTGGTTGAAATTCTTTTCTGTTAATGTTCGTAAAGCCAAACTTAGGAACACGACGTTGTAAAGGCATTTGACCACCTTCAAAACCAATCTTCTTAGAATAACCAGAACGAGATTTAGCTCCTTTGTGACCACGTGTCGCAGTACCACCTTTTCCAGAACCTTGTCCTCTACCTACTCTTTTTCCTTGACTTTTAACTGAACCTTCTGCAGGTTTTAAATTACTTAAATTCATTTATTCAGTTTTATTATTTAGTTTCTACAATAGAAACTAAGTGATTAACTTTCTTTACCATTCCAAGAATATTTGGAGTAGCATCGTGCTCTACGACTTGTCCGATTTTTTTAAGACCAAGAGCTTCTAATGTTCTCTTTTGTCTTAACGTACGGTTTATAGCACTCTTAACTTTTTTTACTTTAATCTTAGCCATTGTCCTATGTATTAACCGTTAAACACTTTCTCTAAAGAAATACCTCTTTCTCTTGCGATAGTATGAGCACTTCTTAATTGTAATAAAGCATCAAAAGTTGCTTTAACTACGTTATGTGGGTTTGATGATCCTTGAGACTTAGAAAGTACATCATGCACTCCTACTGCTTCAAGTACAGTTCTAACAGCACCACCAGCAATAACCCCTGTACCAGGAGCTGCAGGTATGATGTTTACTTTTGCACCACCAAATTTACCTTTTTGTTCGTGAGGTAATGTTCCTTTAATTAAAGGAATACGTACTAAGTTTTTCTTAGCATCTTCAATTGCCTTAGCAATCGCAGAAGCAACATCCTTAGATTTACCTAAACCGTGACCAACAACACCAGCTTCATCTCCAACCACTACGATTGCAGAAAAACCAAATGCTCTACCACCTTTAGTTACTTTTGTAACTCTTTGTACACCAACTAAACGATCTTTAAGATCTAATCCTGTTGGCTTTACTAACTCTGCATTAAATTTTTGCATAATTTCTTAGAATTTAAGTCCTGCTTCTCTAGCACCTTCTGCTAATGATTTTACTCTACCGTGATATAAAAAACCTCCTCTATCAAAAGAAATTGTATCAACACCAGCTTTAAGTGCTTTTTCACCAACAGACTTTCCTACTAACGCAGCAATTTCTATTTTATTTCCTTTTGCAGAACTAATATCTTTATCTCTAGATGATGCTGCCGCTAATGTTTTACCATCTACGTCATTTACAACTTGAGCATAAATTTCTTTATTACTTCTAAAAACAGATAATCTAGGTCTAGCTTCAGTTCCAGAAACAACCTTACGAACTCTACTTTTTATTCTTAATCTTTTTTCGTTCTTTGTTAACGCCATGACTTTCTTATTAAGCTGATTTACCTGCTTTTCTTCTAATGATTTCTCCTACAAACTTGATTCCTTTTCCTTTGTACGGTTCAGGTCTTCTAAATCCTCGGATTTTAGCGGCTACTTGACCAACTAATTGCTTGTCGTGAGAAGTTAACTTAATGATTGGGTTTTTACCCTTTTCAGATACAGTTTCAATCTTAACCTCTTGAGCAATGCTCATAACGATATTGTGAGAAAACCCTAAAGCCAACTCTAATACGTTTCCTTGGTTAGATGCTCTGTAACCTACACCTACTAATTCTAGTTCTTTTGTAAAACCTTTAGAAACACCTTCAATCATGTTGTTTACTAAAGCTCTATAAAGACCATGCTTAGCTTTACTATCTTTGTTTTCAGAAGATCTTGTTACTACAACTTTATCTTCTTCAACCTTTACATCTACAGTATTGAAATCTTGAGTTAATTCTCCTAATTTACCTTTTACTGTAATGTTGTTATCGTTTACCGTTACTGTTACTCCACTTGGGATAGTAATTGGATTATTTCCTATTCTTGACATGACTTATCCTTTTTTTAGTAAACGTAACATAAAACTTCACCACCAACGTTTTCTCTTTTGGCTTGTTTAGCTGTCATTACACCATTAGATGTAGAAACGATTGCTATACCAAGACCATTTAAAATACGTGGTAATTCTTTTGAACTTGAATATTTACGTAAACCTGGTTTACTAATTCTTTGAATCTTTCTAATTACAGATTCTTTAGATTCTTTAGTGTACTTTAAGGCTATCTTGATAGTTCCTTGTACTGTTGAATCTTCGAATTTGTAACTTAAAATATATCCTTGATCGAATAATATTTTAGTAATGTCCTTCTTAAGGTTTGATGCAGGAATTTCAACTACACGGTGATTTGCACGTACGGCATTTCTAACACGAGTTAAATAATCTGCAATTGGATCTGTATACATATGTATTAATTTGCGGTTTTGGTTTTCAACTCCGAAACAAATCGGAGTTGAACCTTTAACCAATTTATAATTTTACCAACTTGCTTTTGTAACACCAGGAATTAATCCTTGGTTAGCCATTTCTCTGAACATAACACGAGAAATACCAAATGTTCTCATATACCCTTTTGGTCTACCTGTTAACTTACAACGATTGTGTTGACGTATAGGTGAAGCGTTTTTAGGTAACTTTTGTAATGCTTCATAATCTCCAGCTTTTTTTAAAGCTTCACGTTTAGCAGCATACTTAGCAACTGTTTTACTTCTTTTAACCTCGCGGGCTTTCATTGATTCTTTAGCCATAACTTAGTTTTTTTGGAATGGTAATCCCATTTCAGTTAATAATGATTTAGCTTCTTTGTCTGTCGCCGCCGAAGTTACAAAAGTTATATCCATTCCCGAAATTTTATTTACTTTATCAATATCAATTTCTGGAAAGATAATTTGTTCTGTAATACCTAAGTTGTAATTACCTCTACCGTCAAAACCCGTAGCTTTGATTCCGTTAAAGTCTCTTACACGTGGTAAAGCCGATGTGATTAAACGATCTAAAAATTCGAACATTTGCTCTCCTCTTAACGTAACCTTAGCACCAATAGGCATTCCTTTACGTAATTTAAAAGTCGCAACATCCTTTTTAGATAATGTAGCAATCGCTTTTTGACCAGTAATTGTCGATAATTCTTCTACTGCGTAGTCCACTAATTTCTTATCAGAAACAGCAGCACCAACACCTTTAGAAACAACAATTTTTTCTAATTTAGGAACTTGCATTATATTCTTATAACCAAATTCTTCTGTAAGAGCAGCAACTACTTTGCTTTTATACTCTTCTTTTAGTCTAGGTGAATATGCCATAATTATATAACTTCATTAGATTTTTTAGAAAAACGCACTTTCTTTCCCTCTTCTTTTCTGTAACCTACTCTAGTTTCTTCACCTTTAGCGGTTAATAAACTTAAGTTAGAAATATGGATAGGAGCCTCTTTCTCAACGATTCCTCCTTGAGGACTTTGTGCACTAGGTTTAGTATGTTTTTTAATCATATTAACACCTTCTACAATCGCTTTATTTTTTTCAATAAATACTTTAGTTACGTTACCTTGTTCCCCTTTATGGTCACCAGCAATAACTTTTACAGTATCTCCTGTTTTAATTTTTAGCTTTGTCATTTTTTTAGTCATTAAAGCACCTCTGGCGCTAATGATACAATTTTCATGAATTGCTTATCACGAAGTTCTCTTGCAACAGGTCCAAATACACGTGTTCCTTTCATTTCCCCTTGAGGGTTTAAAAGTACACAAGCATTATCGTCAAATCTAATATAAGATCCGTCTGGACGTCTTACTTCTTTTTTGGTACGAACTACAACAGCTGTAGAAACAGTTCCTTTTTTGGTATTACCATTAGGAGTTGCATCTTTAACTGCTACAACGATCTTATCACCAATAGAAGCATATCTTCTTTTAGTTCCACCAAGTACACGGATAGTTAATACTTCCTTAGCACCGGTATTGTCTGCGACTTTAAGTCTTGATTCTTGTTGTACCATAATTACTTCGCTCTTTCAATTATTTCAACTAATCTCCAACATTTAGATTTACTTAAAGGTCTTGTCTCCATGATCTTTACAGTATCTCCAATATTACAATCGTTCGTTTCGTCGTGTGCTACGTACTTTTTAGTCTTTAACACGAACTTTCCGTACATTGGGTGTTTTACTTTTTTAACTTCAGATACCACAATTGATTTCTGCATTTTGTTACTAGTAACTACACCAATACGCTCTTTTCTTAAGTTTCTTTTTTCCATCTTTAGGCAGAATTATTGTAAATCTCTTTTAGTTAATTCTGTTGCTATACGAGCAACTGAACGTCTAATTTGACGTAATTGAATAGGATTCTCTAAAGGAGAAATAGCATGAGCCATTTTTAAATCTGAATAACTCTTTTTAGTTTCACTAAGTTTCTCTTGTAACTCAGCTACAGATAATTCTTTAATCTCTGATTGTTTCATGATCTTAAATAAATTATGCTTGATAATCTCTAGCGATTACAAACTTAGTTTTTACTGGTAATTTTTGAGCAGCTAAACGTAATGCTTCTTTAGCAATATCTAAAGGCACTCCTCCTACTTCAAAAAGGATTCTTCCTGGCTTAACAACAGCAGCCCAATATTCAACTCCACCTTTACCTTTACCCATACGTACTTCAAGAGGTTTCTTTGTAATAGGCTTGTCTGGAAATATTTTAATCCATAACTGACCTTCTCTTTTCATATAACGAGTAGCGGCGATACGTGCAGCTTCTATTTGACGTGATGTTAAGAAATTAGAATCTAATGATTTAATTCCAAAAGTACCGTTTGAAAGTAAGTGACCTCTACCAGAGTTCCCTTTCATACGACCCTTTTGTTGTTTTCTAAATTTTGTTCTTTTAGGCTGTAACATTTGTTCTTTTTCTTAAAAATTACTTTCTACGACGAGGTTGTGGCTTTCCACCAGAACGACCACCTTTTCCTGACTTTTTAGTAGATAATCCTACTAACGGAGAAAGATCTCTTTTACCATATACTTCACCTTTCATGATCCATACTTTAACACCTAATCTACCATAAGTAGTATGTGCTTCA
The DNA here is from genome assembly GCA_036821745.1 of Aurantibacter sp. Lineage (GTDB taxonomy): Bacteria > Bacteroidota > Bacteroidia > Flavobacteriales > Flavobacteriaceae > Aurantibacter. The sequence continues at coordinate 16,209 of DAISIZ010000028.1, forward strand.
ACTAAAGCATAATCAATATCGGCTCTAAATGTAGATAAAGGAATACGTCCTTCTTTGTAGTGCTCAGAACGTGCCATTTCAGCTCCGTTTAAACGACCAGAAATCTGGATTTTAATTCCTTCAGCATTCATACGCATTGTAGCAGCAATAGCCATCTTGATTGCACGTCTGTATGAAATTCTGTTTTCAATTTGACGAGCGATGCTTGATCCTACTAAAAATGCATCCAATTCAGGTCTTTTAATTTCAAAAATATTGATCTGAACTTCTTTACCTGTAATTTTTTTAAGCTCTTCTTTTAACTTGTCTACCTCTTGTCCACCTTTTCCGATAATAATACCAGGTCTAGCAGTAGTGATAGTAACGGTTACAAGTTTAAGTGTACGCTCTATAATTACACGTGAAACACTAGCTTTAGATAAACGCGCGTGAACGTATTTTCTAATCTTATCGTCTTCGGCAAGTTTATCACCGTAATCGTTTCCTCCGTACCAGTTAGATTCCCATCCTCTAATAATTCCTAAGCGATTTCCGATTGGATTTGTTTTTTGTCCCATATCTATCTTAGCTTTGTGTGTTATTGTTAGCTCCAACCACGATAGTTACGTGATTTGAACGTTTTCTTATTCTGTGTGCGCGACCTTGAGGTGCTGGACGTAATCTCTTTAACATCGATCCGCCATCAACTCTAATTTCTTTTACAAATAATTCAGCTTCCTCAATGTTAGCATCCTCATTTTTAGCTTCCCAGTTAGCAACCGCAGATAATAATAACTTTTCTAAACGGTTAGATGCTTCCTTAGAGCTAAACTTTAAAATATTAAGCGCTTTCTCTACCTTTTCACCTCTTACTAAATCGGCTACTAAACGCATTTTTCTTGGTGACGTAGGACAGTTATTAAGTTTTGCAAAAGCGATTTGCTTTTTTCCTTCCTTAATAGCGTCTGCCATTTCTCTTTTACGACTTCCCATAGCTTATTATTTTTTACCTTTATTTTTTGCACCTGCATGTCCTCTAAATGAACGTGTTGGTGAAAATTCGCCTAATTTATGACCTACCATGTTTTCTGTAACATATACAGGTACAAACTGACGTCCATTATGTACTGCAATAGTTTGTCCAACAAAGTCTGGTGTAATCATAGAAGCTCTAGACCAAGTCTTAATGACAGTCTTTTTGTTAGCTTCAACATTAGCAGCAACTTTTTTCTCTAATTTATAATGAACGTAAGGTCCTTTTTTTAATGATCTTGCCATGTCTTATTATTTCTTTCTACGTTCTACAATGTACTTATTACTTGCTTTAGTCTTAGAACGAGTTCTAAATCCTTTAGCTGGTATTCCGTTTCTTGAACGAGGGTGACCTCCAGAAGACTTACCTTCTCCACCTCCCATTGGGTGATCGACAGGGTTCATTACTACTGGTCTAGTTCTTGGACGACGTCCTAACCAACGAGATCTACCTGCTTTACCAGATACTAATAATTGGTGATCTGAGTTAGATACTGCTCCAATTGTTGCACGACACGTTACTAAAATTAAACGTGTTTCTCCTGATGGTAATTTAATCGTTGCGAACTTTCCGTCACGTGCCATTAACTGAGCAAAAGCTCCAGCTGAACGTGCCATAACAGCACCTTGTCCTGGACGTAACTCTACACAAGAAATAATAGTTCCTAATGGAATGTTTGCAAGAGACATTGTATTTCCAATTTCTGGAATTACATTATCACCTGATACAAGTGTTTGACCAACTTGTAATCCGTTTTGAGCAATGATATACGCTTTTTCACCATCTTGATAGTTTAATAACGCAATAAATGCTGTTCTGTTTGGATCGTATTGAATTGATGCAACTTCTGCAGGGATACCATCTTTGGTTCTCTTGAAGTCGATAATACGATAACGACGTTTGTGACCACCACCTTTGTAGCGCATTGTCATACGTCCTTGACTGTTTCTACCACCTGAACGTTTTTTCGGAGCTAATAAACTCTTCTCCGGCTTATCAGTTGTAATGGCGTCAAATCCGTTTACAACTCTAAAACGCTGTCCTGG
>DAISIZ010000029.1:0-18128 GCA_036821745.1 Aurantibacter sp.
TTCTCTACTGAATCAGGCTTTAACATTGTAAATGTTCTATTCGTTGTCATTTTTGAAATATTTTATTTTGCAAAAGTAACTAATTTTAAGAGTTACAACTACAATTAATTTATAAAATTACTCTGCTGTTCTAACAGTTCTAAATCCAAAGAAATTATAAACCTGTGATGGCTTAGTTCTCACTTTATTGGCTGGTCTTAAAAAACTTAATTTACTATCCCAAGAACCTCCTTTTAAAACTCTTAGTTCACCATCTGTTCCTCCTTTAGGGTTATCATTAGATGCTAATTCTTTTTTAATGTCTTTGTAATAGATTGGATCATAAATATCCCAACACCATTCCCACATATTACCATTTAGGTCATAAATACCTAACTCATTTGCGTAACGTGTTCCTACAGTGTGAGGTCTTCCTTCACTATTTGACGCATTCCAAGACATACGATCAGGATTATTTGCACCTACAAATGTATATTTTTTAGATTTTTTTCCACCACGAGCAGCATATTCCCATTCAGCCTCTGTAGGTAGACGGTATCCATTGGCAGTAAAATTACAAAATGGGTAGCTACCTCTTTTTTTGTAAGCTGGAGTTAAACTATGTTTTAAACTTAACCAGTTACAATATTCAACAGCTTCATTCCAAGTTACACCAGACATTGGAAAACTGTCTTCCCAACCCCATTCTGGTGCTTCTGGCAAAGATTTACCCGTATCATTCAAAAATGCCTTCCATTCTTCTACAGTAACTTCGTACTTAGACATATGAAAAGATGCCACCTTAACTCTAACTTGTGGCTGTTCATCTTTTTCTGCTTTTGCATCACTGTAAGGTGAACCTAATAAGAATTCACCACCTTCAACTAAAACCATTTCAGAAACTTGAAAAGGTGTATCTTTAACGCTAAAAAGCATAATACATAATAAAGGTAATACTAGTTTAAAGTAATTTTTTTTCATATTTATTTTATTGTTGGGAGCACAAAAGTAGAACAGGAAAAAGGATATAAAACAAAACAGATTGCTTTTTTCGATGAAAGACACTTTACCTCGTTCAAAAACATTATTTTACAGTTAAAAAACACTAACTAATGACTCCAAAATTAATCGATAAAACAAACTCACTATTAAACAACGCTAAAAATGTAATAATAACCTCTCATAAAAAGCCAGATGGAGACGCAATCGGCTCATCTTTAGCACTTTTGTTATTGTTAAAAAAGCTCAACATAAACTCAAAAGTGATCGTCCCTAACGATTATCCTAACTTTTTAAAGTGGTTACCACAACAAGAGGAAATCATTAAATATGAAGATGACAAAATTTTAGGGAATCAATTAATTAATGAAGCGGATTTAATTTTTAGTTTGGACTATAATGCATTTCATAGAACTGGAGATATGTGCGATGTTTTAACTCATAGTAACGCTACAAAAATTATGATTGACCATCATCAATCTCCAGATGATTATGCTACTGTAACTTATAGTGACACAAGTATGAGCTCTACTTGTGAAATGATTTACAACTTTATATGGAAAATTGGTCATATTGATTTATTAGACGTAGATATTTCAACATGTATTTATACCGGTATAATGACTGACACAGGTTCGTTTAGATTTAGGTCTACAACTAGCACGACACATCAAATTATTTCTAAGCTTATTGATTGCGGTGCCAATAACACCAAAATTCATAATAGCGTTTATGATACCAATAGCTACAATAGACTTCAGTTACTAGCAACTGCATTAACCAATTTAAGAGTTATTGCAGAATGTAACACGGCTTACATCACTCTATCTCAAAGAGAATTAAATAGTTTTGATTACAAGAAAGGTGATACTGAAGGTGTTGTAAATTATGCGCTATCTTTAAATAACATTGTATTAGCTGCTATTTTTATTGAAGACAAAAAAAACAACATTATTAAAATCTCTTTAAGATCTAAAGGAAATTTCTCAGTAAATGAATTATCGCGTGCTCATTTTGAAGGAGGCGGACACACAAATGCTGCAGGAGGAAAAAGTGAAGATAATTTAGATGATACAGTAAAGAGATTTATTAGTATATTACCACTATATAAAACAGCCTTAAATAATGAAATATAGCACACTATGCTGCCTATCAATCTTTTTTATTCTAAACACTTCTTGTAAATCTCCAGAAGCGAGAAAACCTATTACGGTTAAAACAGGCTCTTTTATTAAAGCTTCCGCGGAAAGAAATAAAGAACTAAACGAAAAAGAAGCACTTTTAATTAGAGCGATTACAGAAAAAAACGCCGACAAAACAGTGATTTCATCTAGTTATGGTTTTTGGTATTTCTTAAATAATTCAGAAAAAAACAACGACTATTTTGCTAAATTTGGCGATAAAGTTAATTTTGACTACAACATAAAAACCTTAAAAGGGGCAACTATTTATTCTGCTGAAGAATTAGGCACACAAAACTACAGTATGGATAAACAAGAAATCTTTACAGGTTTACGTGAAGGTTTAAAACTTTTAAACGAAGGACAAAGCGCAACGTTTTTATTCCCATCGCAAAAAGCTTTTGGATATTATGGCGATGAAAACAAAATTGGCACGAATATTCCTATAATGTGTGAAGTAACTATAAATAAAATAACAAAAATTCAATAATTTAATACATAACAATGAATCAATTTAAACACGCTTTTAAGCTACTTTTAATTACAGTTTTAGCTGGTTTCTCATCAGCTTCTTGCCAAGATAAATACCCAAATCTTGAAGATGGAATTTATGCCGAGTTTGTTACTAACAAAGGAACAATGGTTGCTAAATTATTTTACGACAAAACACCAGTTACGGTTGCCAACTTTGTTTCTTTAGCCGAAGGAACAAACACTAAGGTTGACACAGCTTTCTCTAAAAAGAGATTTTACGACGGATTAACTTTTCATCGCGTTATGGATAAGTTTATGATTCAAGGTGGAGATCCAACAGGAACTGGAGCTGGAAGTCCTGGTTATAAATTTGGAGACGAGTTTGTACCAGAATTAACGCACAATAAGCCAGGAATTTTATCTATGGCTAACTCTGGACCTAAAACAAATGGTAGCCAGTTTTTTATTACAGAAGTTCCAACAGCTCACTTAAACAATAAACATACTGTTTTTGGTGAATTAGTTGAAGGATTAGATGTACAAGATAGTATTTCTAATGTTAAAGTAATTAGTGGATCTAAACCTGAAGTAGATGTAGTAATTAACAAGCTTAACATTATTAGAAAAGGTTCAGATGCTAAAAACTTTGATGCACCTAAAGAATTTGAAAACTACTTTGAACAATTAGAAGAAGCTAAAAAAGAAGAATTAGCAATTTTAGAAAAAAACAAAGAAGCTTTTATTACTAAAAACAATTCTAACAATAACGAAGTTAAAAGATTAGAATCTGGATTAGTGATGATCTACACAACAAGAGGTCCAGAAAAATTATTAGGACCGCATCAAACGGTATTAATTGACTATGCTGGTTATTTAGAAGATGGAAGCTTATTTGATACGAGTATGGTTGATGCAGCTAAAAATAACGGAAAGTACGATGAAGCAAGAGATAAAAAAGGTGGTTACAAGCCTTTCCCTATGATTTACAACCAAAGTGCACGTTTAGTTCCTGGATTTAGAGAAGCTATGCTTAATATGAATGTTGGTGATGAAGCTCGTATTTTCATCCCTTCATTTTTAGGTTATGGTGAAAGAGGTGCCGGTGGCGTTATTCCTCCTAACTCAAACTTAATCTTTGATTTAAAAATTGTAGATACAGTTAAAAAATAATAAATCTATCCCATAAAAAAAGCCGAAACATTTAGTTTCGGCTTTTTTTATGGGATAGATTTAAAGTGATGTGTTAAACAATCTCTGCACTTAATCCAGCAGATAGTAATTGAGAGCATTTAGGCTTTAAATCTTTTAAAAGACCTGTTTTAACGGTACACTTACCTTTATAATGTACTAAAATAGCACATTGTTCAGCCTGCTCACTGGTATGCTCACAAACAGCAACTAAAGTATCTATAACGTGGTCAAATGTATTAACGTCGTCATTATAAAGTACGATTTCGTTGTTTTTAACGGTTTGCTTTTTAACCTCTATTTTAATTTGATTTTTTTCTTTAACACTCATAATTAAGGTTTTAGCTAAGATATTAATTTTTAAAATGTAAAGCAACCCAATTATTACGTTCTAATTGGTCCAATAATCTTAATCCGTGTTTTTCACATTCCTCGGTTATCGTTGGAATATCCTCGCTGTAAAAACCACTTAAAAACAAACTACCACTCTTTTCTAAACAGCTTGCGTATGTTTTTATGTCGTTTAGTAAAATGTTACGATTAATATTAGCAATAATAGTATTGAATGATTTGTTGACTAATAAAGAGGCTTCACCTTCATAAACATCAATATGTTTACAATTATTACGCTCTACATTTTCTAAACTATTTAAATAGCACCAATTATCAATATCTATAGCTTCTAAACGTGTTGCACCTCGCATTTCGGCTAAAATTGCTAAAACTCCTGTTCCACAACCCATATCTAAAACCGACTTACTGGTAAAGTCATTTTTTAGGATATGTTGTATCATCATATGTGTAGTTTCGTGATGTCCTGTACCAAAGCTCATTTTTGGTTCTATGATAATATCATATTCCGTGTCGAACTTATCGTGAAATGGAGCTCTTACCGCACAAGCATTATCTACAACAATAGGATTAAAATTCTTTTCCCATTCCTCGTTCCAGTTAGTTTGCTCTATTTCGTCAAAAGTATAAGTGATCTCAAATTCGACTGAATTTAAAACCTGGATATCGTTTAAGATTTGGTCATTCCATTCTTCTTTTTGGATGTAAGCTGTAACACCTGTTTCGGTTTCTACAAAACTTTCAAATCCTGTGTAACCTAACTCAGCAATTAAAATTTCTACTGCTGGCTGTAATGGTTTCACATTGAAGTAATAACCGATATATATAATATTAGACATTTTGTACTATAAATTATTGCAAAAAGACCAAACCTTAGGATTTAGCCCTGCGTTAGCGATAAAGCGATTGTTGAAGCTCTCCCGATTTTTTTCTATCGGGAAGCGACTCGTGAAAGCGCGGTTACAAACTTTTTCTGTTTGTAAAACGCCCAAATTATTTATTTAAAACGCATTTACGATTTCGAAAAAATCTTGAGCTTTTAAAGCGGCACCACCAATTAATCCGCCATCTACATCTGGCTTAGAAAAAATCTCTTTAGCATTTGCTGGCTTCACGCTTCCACCATATAAAATTGAGGTGTTTTGCGCTATAATTTCGCCATATTTAGACGTTAATGTTTTACGAATAAACGCGTGCATATCTTGTGCTTGCTCAGGACTTGCCGTTTCTCCGGATCCAATTGCCCAAACTGGCTCGTAAGCTAAAACAATGTTTTTAAGCTGACTTGCTGGTAAGTGAAATAACGCATTTTCGATTTGTGATTTCACTACCGTTTCGTGATTATTGGCTTTTCTGTCGGCTAATTCTTCTCCGAAACAAAAAATAACACGCAAGTCTGACGCCAAAGCGGCATCTACTTTTTGAGCTAAAATTTTATCGTCTTCGCCAAAGTAAGCACGACGTTCGCTATGTCCTAAAATTACGGTTTGTACACCTACGCTTTTAAGCATTTCGGCACTAACTTCGCCTGTATAAGCGCCGTTTTTAGCGAAGTGCATATTCTGTGCAATAACCTCAACATTGGTTTCCCTAAGTGCTTCGTAAGCCGAATATAAATTTGTAAATGTTGGTGCTACCATAACCTCAGCATCTGAAGTTTGATTTGCCTTTTTTAAGTCACTGATTAAAGCCTGAGTTTTGGCTAAATCATTATTCATTTTCCAGTTTCCTGCTACGATTTGAGTTCTCATATTCCCTATTAACCTTCCAAAAACAGAAGGTGTTTATTTGGTTAAACGTTTTATAATTTTGGTATCGTTAGCTGTTATAGCATTAAATACACTTATGTTTTGATTTGGATCTATGACCATATATCTTGGAATCCAATCTAAGTTTAGAAATGTAGCGAAGTCACCTTTCCAACCCGATTGCATAAAATAATGGTCGCCTTTTACTTTATATTTTCCGATACCTCTTTTCCAAGCTTTATCGGTTTTATCGAGCGACAAAAATACGTATTCTGCTTGAGGATATGCCATTTGTAAAGCTTTAACTTTAGGCATTCCTTTTATACAATCGCCACACCAAGATGCCCAAACATCTATAACTATGGTTTTATTTTTATGCTGATTTAATATAGACTGAAATGTAACTTTATCGCCTTTTAAGGTTACAAACGTATCGTTTAAAGCTTGTGTAGTAAATTGCGTTGGCTCTGGTTTTGGCTTACAATTTAGTAAGGCAAAGCATACAAAAACAACATATAAAAAGGGTTTCATAAAAACGATTTATAGTGCAAAGTTAATACTTTATTGCAACTTCACTTTTGGGTCTAAAATGGTATAAATGACATCGACCAAAATATTAATAATAATGAATAGTGTCGCAATGATTAAAACTGCACCCATTATTACTGGCAAATCTAACGTATTTAAGGCGTTTACGATTTCTTTTCCTAAACCGTTCCATCCAAAAATGTACTCTACAAAAACTGCTCCAGCCAATAAAGATGCAAACCAACCCGAAATTGCAGTCACTACTGGGTTTAAAGCATTTTTAACGGCGTGATTTTTAATAATTTGAAATTCGCTTAAGCCTTTTGCTCTTGCCGTACGTATGTAATCTTGATTTAAAACTTCCAACAAAGAATTTCGCATTAATTGAATAATTACTGCTAATGGACGAATACCTAAAACAACAGCTGGCAATAGTAGGTTTTTAAGTTTTAAATTGGTGTTTTCGCCATAATCGTCCAACTCATACAAACTACCTGTCATTTCTAAATTGGTGTATTTATGTAACACATAACCAAAAAACCAAGCAAATAGAATGGCACTAAAAAACGATGGTACACTCATACCAAGTGTACTTAGAATCTGAATGGCTTTATCTATAAAACTATCCTTTTTCAAGGCAGAAAACACACCTAATAGCAACCCTAAAAACAAAGCAATTCCTATGGCTGAAATGGCTAAAACAAAAGTATTTGGTAATGTTTCACCTAAAATAGCACTTACCTTTTTTCCTTGTTTGGTAAAAGATTCACGTAAATAAGGCGTTTTTAAAACGACTTGTGTTTTAGCTACACTAAATAATGACACTGCATTATACTTTTGTGGCGATAAAAAAGTGTAATCAGTTTCTTGTGTAGAATGAAATGATACCGGAGACAGATCATTTAAATAATACAAATACTGTACGCTTAACGGCTGGTCGAAACCATATTTTTGTTTTACTATTTTTAGCTGTTCGCTATCTTCATTTTGACCTAACATCATTTGTGCTGGATCGCCAGGTAAAACATTAAATAATAAAAATATAACCGTAACCACACCAAATAAAGTGATGATTGCGTAAGCGATTTTATTTAAAAAGTAAGAAATCAGTGGTTTGTTATTTTAAAGTGATTTTCACAACCGATTCCACATTCGTATAATTTGCTTCGGCTAATAAAGCTTTATCGTTAATGACATTCATTGAAGCAACAGCTTCAGGGTCTAAAGCATCTACAGCTTCTTGCGTACTTTCTACATCGTTAATAAAGTACAAGGTTTTAAGCGTTACTTTTTCCATAGGTTTTGGTCTATTATCAGCTTGTTTTTTCACTTTAGGTAAATCTAAATCTTCAACATCGTTAAAATGTTCTTTATCGGTAACAGTTCCTTTCTTTAAAGTTATGATTCCTGGGTTAGAACGCACAATGGTCTTCCCTACTTTTTCATCACATAACATAAAGTCAAAATTTAAATCGTAATCGGCTTTAGTTTTAGCTTTTAAATCTTCACCTGAAGACGTCAAACCAATCACATCATAACCGTTAGCAATGGCTTTATCGGTAACCGTTTTCATATTTTTCATTCCTTGAACATTGGTTTTCTCTAAGTTGTAAGCCACAACAATCACCAAGTTTTCACGACCTAAATAATAATCTGTTAAATCTTCTTCGGTATCTTCTATTGAGAAATCTAATATTTTAGGTTCATCTGCAGGAATTAATACTTTTTGCTCGTAACCTACATATTCGCCACCATTAACCGTTGGATAAGTTCCATTGGTTATAAACTGCTTTTCTTCACCATTTACTTTAAACGTCCAAGTCCATTCTGACACTTCTTTTTGTGCATCTGCAGGTAAAGTCATATTCGCTTTTAAGTTATCACCTAGTTTGTAAGCTCTAAAATCCCATACTGGTAAATGTGTTAATACGTGGTATCCAAACCATAAACTGAATATAAAACCTAATAAAGCTAAAATGGTATTTACAAATGAACCAAACAATGGTTTTATATGTTTCATTCCGGCTACTAACACTAAAATAAGCACTAATAATACAACGTCTTTAGTGAAACTTTGCCAAGGTGTTAATTTCATAAAATCACCAAAGCAACCACAATCTTTTACAACCTCAAAATAAGCAGCGTAAAAAGTTAAAAACGTAAAAAACACGATCATAGCTAATAAGCTATATACTGTGAGTTTTGTCTTATATCCAATTAATAAGAATATACCTAAAACCACTTCTAAAACCACTACAAAAACTGAAAGTCCTAATGCGTACGGGATAAAAACGGGTAAGTCTAAAACCTCAGCACTAAAATATTCTTGCAATTTATATGAGAATCCTAACGGGTCATTTAATTTAATCATTCCTGAAAAAATAAATAATGCACCTACGAATAGTCTACATAGTTGTGTGATGTATTTCATAATTTTATTTTAATTAAAAAGCCCAAAATCCAAAGGGCTAAATTCCAAAAACCTACTCAAGTTAAATTCCAAAATTCAAAAACTAAATTCCAAAAACTTACTCTTTTAAATTCCAAACACTACTGTTGTGTTAAAACTGAATTTAAAATTTAGCTTAACTTATTAATTATCGCTGAAAGAATTTTCCTTAGTTCTCCAGCTTCCTTTATCAGAGGATTAATCTTTTCAGAAAGTGGCACGTTTAAATCTTTTAACAGTTTAAGCCAATACTCACTTTCTTTTGCTTCTTTTCGAGATATTTTTAACCTAAATTTTAAATCTTTATTTCCTAACTTCTCGTTAGCTTCAATATAATTCGCTCCAACAGAACCTGAAGAACGAACCAACTGCTTGCCATCTTCAAAATTAGATGTATTATTTTTTAATTCCTTAACCAAAAAACGACAATCTCTTGCAAACTCGTAAGTTCGAACTTCTAAATTGTATGTTTTATTATCATTCAATAGGTTTGGAATTTTGTGATTGTTATTTGTAGTTTATTGATGTTGCTCAAGCAAAATCAATGAGAAAACCGCATAATTAATCATATCCTGATAATTAGCATCTATGCCTTCACTTACAATTGTTTTACCTGCATTATCTTCAATTTGCTTAACGCGTAATAACTTTTGTAAGATTAAATCGGTTAAACTGCTAACACGCATATCACGCCAAGCTTCGCCATAATCGTGATTTTTATCTAACATTAACTGTTTCGTTTCAGCTAACTTTTCGTCGTATAGTTTTGTAGCTTCTTCAACACCTAAATCTGGTTGCTCAACCACGCCTTTATCAATTTGAATAAGCGCCATTATGCAATAGTTTATAATCCCAATAAATTCTGGTTCTTGACCTTCATCTACTTTTTGCACCTCATTTTGTTGCAAACCTCTAATGCGTTGTGCTTTAATAAAAATCTGGTCGGTTAAACTTGGTAAACGCAGTATACGCCAAGCACTTCCGTAATCACTCATTTTATTTATAAAAAGCTCACGACAGGTTGCTATAACAGCATCGTATTGTTTTGAGGTATTTTGCATAAATTATATCCTTTTTTGTGTAAATTTCGCTTAAATAGTTTAAAGTTCAAAGTTTATCTTTAGTTTTGATTTTACGCTTATAAAAATTGTCAATTTTTAACTTATTTAATTCTATAAATTAGCCGTATGACCATTAATTGCAAAGAACAACTTATTGATATTTCGTCGCCTAAAGTTATGGGGATTCTTAACGTCACACCAGATTCTTTTTTTGATGGTGGCAGTTATAAGAATGAACATGATATTTTAAATCAAGTTGAAAAAATGCTTAATAATGGTGCTACGTTTATTGATGTTGGCGCTTATAGTTCAAGGCCAAATTCGCCTTTTGTTAGTGAAGCTGAAGAGTTACAACGCATCATTCCTATTATAGATTTATTAATAAAACAGTTTCCTGACATTCTAATTTCGGTAGATACTTTTAGAAGTGAGGTTGCTAAAGCTTGCATACAGCACGGCGCATCAATTATAAATGATATTTCTGGCGGATTTAGAGATGAGAATATGCCTCAAACTGTTGCCAATTTACAAGTGCCTTATATTATGATGCATATGAAAGGCGACCAAAACACAATGCAAGACTTAACTAATTATGACGATTTAGTAAACGATATCATTTTTTACTTTTCAAAACAAATTGAAGGTTGTAAACAACTAGGCATAAAAGATATTATAATTGATCCAGGTTTTGGCTTTGCAAAAACACGTGAGCAAAATTTTGAATTACTGAATAAATTAGAGTTACTAAACATTATTGACGCACCACTATTAGCTGGAATTTCAAGGAAATCTATGATTTACAAAACACTTAACACCTCAGCTAAAGAAGCCTTAAACGGAACAACCGCTTTACATATGGTTGCTTTACAAAAAGGCGCTAAAATTTTACGTGTTCACGATGTAAAAGAAGCTGTAGAATGTGTCACGCTATTTAATGCTTTGAAAGAATAAGCTATGAACACAATGCTAGAAACTATAAAAAAATGCTATCTTCGGAAAAGAATCCGTACGATTAATCAACCCTATGCAATTAGACATTTTAGATACTATTTTAAACCTTTCGGTTATTGATTTTATAGATGTGACTTTAGTAGCTATACTACTCTACTACGTTTATAAATTAGTAAAAGGAACCGTTGCTATTAATATATTTATTGGTATTGTAATGGTTTACATTATCTGGAAAATTACACAAGCTTTAGGTATGCAATTACTAAGTAATATTCTTGGCGGATTTATTAGCGTTGGGATGTTTGCTTTAATTGTGGTTTTTCAACAGGAAATTAGAAAGTTCTTATTAATGTTAGGTTCTACTAATTTTGGAAGTAAACGTAATTTCTTAAAACAATTAAAATTCCTTAAAACCGAAACAAAATCAGATACAGATATTAAAGTAATCTTAGCTGCTTGTAAAAAAATGAGTCTTAGTAGAACAGGTGCTTTAATTGTTATAGAACGTAACAATAACTTAGATTTTTTAGTGAGTACAGGTGACGAAATGAATATTAAAGTCACGCAACCCATTATAGAAAGTATCTTTTTTAAGAATAGTCCGTTACACGATGGCGCCATAATTATTGAAGGAGATATTGTAAAAGCAACACGTGTTATTTTACCCGTAAACAATCAAAAAACCATACCACAACGCTTTGGTTTACGTCATAGAGCTGCGGTTGGAATCACAGACAGAACCGATGCTTTAGCCATAGCAGTAAGTGAAGAGACTGGACAAATCTCTTGTTTTAAAAATGGTGAATTTGTAGGCTTTGAAACTATTCAAGATTTAGAAACTAAAATCCTTGAGGATTTAGTGTAATCATAAAACTACATAATTATGACACTTATCATAAATATATTAATAGGATTTATTGCCGTTCTTCATCTATACATTTTATAGTTTGAAATGTTCGCTTGGGAAACTAAAGGACCTAAAGTTTTTAAACAATTCCCAAAGGATTTATTTAGACCTACTAAAGCAATGGCGGCAAACCAAGGTTTATATAATGGTTTTTTAGCTGCAGGATTAATTTGGACGTTTTTTATAGACCATAACACTTGGCAAGCTAACATTAGCATTTTCTTTTTGTCTTGCGTAACTATTGCTGGTATTTACGGAAGCATTTCAGCTGATAAAAAGATTTTTTTTACTCAAGCTTTACCTACCATAATTACTTTGGTTCTGATTATTTTTAATTAAACAAAAAGACTATTTGAATTACTTATTTAAAATATTAATCCTCTTATTAATCTTTACTTCTTGTAAAACAGAAGAAAAAATAGAGATACCAAAATCTAATTTTAATCTAAAAAATGATTTTGCGAATTTAACTCATAAAATAACTGAATTAGACACCATAAAAGTATGGACAAATTTAAGTCTATGTACTTATCAAGGTGTTGAAAAATTGAAAATCACAAGAAAAGGCGATTCTTTAAAAATTGAACAACAATTTGCTGAATCTATGATTTTAGGTGCAGAATACATTAATTCAAAACCAATACTTATTCACATTAATGATACCATTTGGAAATTTAATGCGTTTCTAAAACGACAAAGTCATAGATTAGAAACGGACAGTCTTCAATATGGACGACTTCAAATTACGTATAATAAAAAAAGATTAAACTTTATGACTGGTAGAATTGGAGACACAGCTAAATTTTTAGAGGATTATTGTAATACAATGATGAATTTAATGCCTGAAAGCGAAAATCATATTTTTGCAGAACATAAATAAATTTGCAAATAGAATTATCATTTAGAAAAAGTATTACAGCAGATAAAAAGATATTTTTCACTCAAGCTTTACCTTCTATAATTACTTTGGTGTTGATTATTTTGAATTAATTAATTTCAAAACTGCAGACAATTCAGTGTCTTTATTTTCTACAAAATCCATAACATTTTTTTCTACGACAACATCTGGTTTTATACCGCCATCAACATTACCTTTAACTAAAGGCACAACTTGTTTAATAACTGGAATATCGACTTCTATTTTAGTGTTTGGCAATCTTAAAAAGAACATAAAACTACCATTTGTTCCTAATTGATTTCCGCCAGTTTCTTGACCTACAATTGTAATATTACTAACACCTTTTGCATACATTGCTAAAATATGTGTTGCCGAACTATTTGAAGCATCCGTCATTAAATACACTTGACCTTTAAATCCGTTACGTTTTGGTTTTAGTTGTATTTCTTCAATTGAATATTTTTCTTTTAAAAGGTAGCTTCCATTTTTTGACGATGCTGTTTTACCTTTAAAACTGTACGGAAATTTATCCCAAGTAGAAATATGCTTTTTTATGTTTTTTGGAATTTCTAAATAACGAACCGACGATTCCATTGCATTTATTTTTGTTGGTTGTTGGATCACACGTTCAAAAATATATTTCCCTACAACGCCTTGTCCGCCTTCATTCATTCTAATATCAATAATTAAATTAGAGATAGATTTTGTATTCATTGTTTTAAACGCATCATCTAAAAAACCTTTCCAATCAAACGTATTGCTTTGCACTGCAAAAGATTTAATAATTAACTGAGCTGTCGTTTCATTTAACAGTTTAAAATCAAACATACTTTTTAAATCTGTCGATACGTTACCGTAATTTTCTAATAGTATTTTAGTTCTATTGGTTTTAGAAGTCGCCTTAACGGTTGTTTTGATTTGCTCATTTGTTTTTAAATTCTTTAGTTCTAAACGAAATTCGGTTTGACTACCATATTCTATAGGATAAAACATATCGAACATTGCGAATTTTTCTTCACCAGAAACTAATAAGCGCTCTAATTTTTTCTCGTAGTTATTTCCATCTGAAGTGACATAATGTGCTAATTGCGTTAATACATTTTGAGTAGTTTCGCCATTAATACTTACTATTTCTAAACCTTTCTCTAACTGCGAATTATCCGAAGCATTTTTATCTATAAATAAGCGCTTTCCAATTCTATTAAATGTAAATGGAATTTTGTCTGGCTGACTAAAATTTGCAAACTCCATTCTTGCGCCTTGATTCCAAGGGTTTGTAAACGTATGACTACATTTTACTTTTGCTGAAAATTTAGAAATTGCACCGTAAGCATTATTTAATGTAGGTTTATTTTTCAGCTCTAACTCTAATTTATTAAACTCTTTTTGTAGTGATAAAGAATCAATATAACCGTAAACATTAGGATGAATATATTGAAGCGTTTCTTTTAAAATAGCAACATCTTCTTCTAATTGCTTATTAGTATAAACTAACTTATCTAACTGACTATTGTTGTAAAACTCGTATTCATTATACACGTAACTTTTACTAACCAATTCGTCTTTAAACCAAAGTCTTCTTTTATCAGAACCCTTTAATTCTTCGTCATTATTCACTAAAAACTTAAAGTTAACATAGCGTTTAGACGTTTTAAATGTAATGGTTGTTTCGTAAACACCATCGTTATCTAAATCGGTTAAAGGTTTTGCGTTAGAAGCTATAGGATTTATATCTCCTATTATAGATACATTTTCAACATTATCCAAATGATTAACATTGACTTTAAAGGTTACTTTTCGTTCTTGTGCTTGACAAGACGTTATAAAGATGATTAAAATTAGAATTGTACTATAAAATGAATTAACATTTAAAGCTTCTTTTAAGTTGATCGTTTTGTAAGTGTTCATAATGACTGTGTTTTAATTACACTACAAATATCAGGAGACAAAAGACTTTGCACGCTTCAAAACGTTATAAACAGGACTCATTCACGAATTGAGACGTCTTTTTCAAACAAAAAAGCACTACTATTTAATACTATTTAAGTATTGTGTAGGCGAGACATTAGTGAACTTTTTAAATGCTCTATTAAACGTCGCTTTACTATTAAAACCACACTCAAAAGCAATTCCCAATAGCGATAATTGGTCTTGTAAACCTTCGGCTAATTTTGTTTTAAAAGCTTCTACGCGATACGAATTTATGAAGTCATTAAATTTTAGCAAAAATCCTTTATTAATCGCTTCGGATAGTTCTTCGCGAGAACACTCTAATTTTTCAGCCAAACTTACTAAAGTCAAATCCGATTCTAAATAAGGCTGATGAACTTTAAAGTAATCCTCAATTTTAGTTTTTCGCAATTTAACTTCAGCCGATAATTCTTCAACAACATTTGGCTTAACAGTATTTTGAGATGATAGTGGTTTTTCATCAGCTAAAAAAGATGCAATCTCTACACCTTTTAACTCAGACAAATCTGTAAAATAACCTTTTATAGCAATATAGATAATCACTAAACCTGACAACATATAATACCACCATTGTTGCAACCAACTTAAGTCTGCTATTGAAGCATCAATAACAGTTTGCAAACTATTATAAACAAATAAACCAGCGTATAAAACCCAAAAGGTTTGCAACCATTTTAACTCTACCTTGTAGGTATTAGAAAAATAATGCTTGATTTTTTCTCTGTAAGTCCATACTAATTGCAAGGAAAGCGTTAGATAAACCAACATTTGCAACATTGACAACAACGTTATAAATGGCTCTAAATACGTCCATTGAAAATGAGTTACTAAATAACCATTTTGAACTTCATTAAAATTAGGCTGAGTAAAATCGTAAATAAAAATGACAAGCCTAATTAATAAGTAAACCGCCATTGGTATAAAATGAACAAATTCTGATTTTGAAAACACCTTTTTAGGATTCGTAACCGACCTAAAGTAGAAATACAGTAAAGGCGCAAGAGCCAAAGACAAATCAATTAAAAAATAATTTATTTTGGTGGTCTTAAACGTGTCGTACCAACTCATAAAACCTAAAGTATAGGTGGTTTGATGCGCACAGGTAATTAGTAAAATTAAGATTAAAAATAAATCCGAAGGATTTTTAGTTTTCAAATAACGTTTCAATAACAATCCAGCAAACAAAAGACCTTGCAAACTTAAAAGCAACAAAGGAGAACTATAAAGATTAAAGTCTGGAAACATATTATATAACGATAAAACTTCTAATATTTAGAATACTAATATTACAGAATAAAATTCAATTTAAATAATTACACTTCTGCTTTTACTTTTAAAAACTGTGCATCGTATAAATTACGATAATATCCATTTTCGTTTTTAAGTAATTCGCTATGCGTACCTTGCTCCATAATTTCACCAGCATCCATAACTATAATTTTATCGGCTTTTTTAACCGTTGCCAATCTGTGTGCAATGATAATTGAGGTGCGATCTTTGGTTATTTTTTCGGTGGCATTTTGAATTAATTGCTCCGAGTAAGAATCGACTGAAGATGTGGCTTCATCTAAAATTAAAATACTTGGATTAGTCACATATGCACGTAAAAACGAAATAAGCTGTCTTTGACCAGATGATAACATAACGCCACGTTCTTTCACGTTATATTGGTAACCGTTTGGCAAACTCATAATAAACTCGTGCACACCAATACTTTTCGCCGCTTGTTCTACATCAGTTTGGCTAATGTTTGGATTATTTAAGGTGATATTATTTAAAATGGTGTCGGCAAACAAGAATACATCTTGCAATACCACAGCTATTTGCTGACGTAAAGCACTTAACGTAATGTCGTTAATTGGTGTGTTATCAATACTAATATTACCGCCATTAATTTCGTAAAAACGATTTAACAAGTTAATAATCGTACTTTTCCCTGCACCAGTTGCTCCAACAATAGCAACGGTTTGACCTTGTTTCACATCAAAAGAAATGCCTTTTAAAACGGGTTCGTTTTCAACATAACTAAACTGTACATCATTAAAAGCAATGTTACCTTTAAATTGTTGCGCTTCAATAGTACCTTCATTATCAATATTAGAATTGGTATCTAAAATTTTGAATACACGTTTAGCCGCAACCATTCCCATTTGTAGCGTGTTAAACTTATCGGCAATTTGACGTAATGGTCTAAATAATTTTGGCGTCATATAAATAAACGCAAAAATAACTCCTGTAGATGTCGAGTCACTTAACACCACATTCAAACCACCAAACCAGGTCACTAAACCTAAGGTTATAGACGATAAAAATTCGGCAATAGGAAAGAAAATTGAATTGTACCAAATGGTTTTAATCCAAGCTTTTTTATGACGGTTATTAATAGCGTGAAAGTTTTCGGCTTCTGTTTTTTCACGCGTAAATAACTGCAAAATCTTCATTCCTGTTACACGTTCTTGCACAAATGAATTTAAGTTAGAAACCTCTGTACGAACATCTTCAAACGCTTTTTTCATATAACGCTGAAACACTTTCGTTGCATACAATACAATAGGAAGCGTCACAAAAACAATTAAACTTAATTGCCAGTCAGAATAAAGCATATAAGCCGAAATTGCCAACATTACCATAATATCTTTAGAGATCGCAAATAAGGATTCCCCAAACACATCTCCAATACGTTCCATATCGGTTACGGTTCTGGTAATTAATAATCCTACGGATGAATTATCGAAATATTTCATCTTAAAACTTAAGATATGCTGAAATAATTTGTCACGAATATCCTTAATCATATGTTGCCCTAACCACGACGAATAGAACGAAAATAAAAATTGAAATAAAGCTTCCAGAATGATTAAGCCTAACATTATAGCAATGTAATTCACAAAACCGTTTTCGTCGGAAACTGCTATTTTTTCATCGACTACTGTAGTTAATAGCTTTGGAATTGCAACACTAAAGAAACCTAATAATAAGACTACAAACAGCAACGCAAAAAATACAAAACGGTAAGGTTTTGTGTAAACGAATAAACGCTTAAAAATCTTTATTTCGAATATGCTTGTTTTAGTTTCACTCATAATTTGTAATCGCTTCCGGATAAGCCACTCGTGTTAAATACAATCCGTGTGCTGGCACTGAGTAACCAGCCTCACCTCTATCTTTAGAAGCTAATATTCTTGGAATATCTTCTACCTTTAATTTACCAATACCTACATTAATCAATGTCCCAACAATTGCTCGTACCATATTACGTAAAAAGCGGTCTGCCGAAATAAAGAAATGCAATTCATTATCGACTATTTTCCATTGTGCTTCTGTGATATCGCAATTATAAGTAAACACATCGGTATTAGATTTTGAAAAACATTGAAAGTCTTTAAAGCCTAATAATAGTTGTGCGGCTTCATTCATTTTATCAAGCTCTAATTGTGGCTTAA
>DAISIZ010000030.1:0-12289 GCA_036821745.1 Aurantibacter sp.
ATTGTCATTGTATAGTTTTATGCTATAAAAATATAAAAACTATCAATAAAAATTATATGGTATCTCTTTTTTATTTGAATAAATTTGTTGAAACAAAATATATAAGATGAATTTAAATACCATAGGTTTAGACCAAGACAAAGCACAAGACATTTCTAATAGTTTAAATGAATTATTAGCGAATTTTCAAATTTACTACCAGAATTTAAGAGGTATTCACTGGAATATTAAGGGGAAAAATTTTTTTGATTTACACGTTAAGTTCGAAGAATTATACAACGACGCTAATATTAAAGTCGATGAAATTGCAGAACGTATTTTAACCTTATCAAACACGCCATTACATACTTTTGAAGATTACATCTCGCACGCTAAAGTTCCTGTTGGAAAAAACATAAGCAATGACGAAGATGCGGTTAAGTTAATTGTGATGTCAATTTCAGTATTATTAAAATTAGAGCGTAGCATTTTAGCACAATCTGATGATGCTAATGATGAAGGAACTAATTCTATGATGAGCGATTTTATTACCGAACAAGAAAAAACAGTTTGGATGATGAATGCTTGGTTAGGGTAGAATAGTGGGCAGTTTTTTAGTCATCAGTCATCAGTCAATAGCCATTGATAATTGACAACTGTTTATTGCTCATTGAAAAAACTAACCTCTACCTACTAAAGACTAACGACTATAAAAGTCCTCTAGCTTTTATCTCTAAATACTTGTTAATCGTATCTACTGTTAGGTTTTCAGGTGTCGTTAAAATACTATAAATACCATACTTTTTAAGTTCGTTTACGATAAGGCGTTTTTCGAAAGCAAATTTTTCGGCAATGACTTTATCGTAAGCATCTTGAATGGTTTCAGCTTTGTTATTGATTAACTCGTTTAATTCGGTGTTTTTAAAGAAAATAACTACTAATAAATGACTTTTTGCCAACCCTTTTAAATAGGGTAATTGTCTGTTTAAACTATCTAAAGTTTCAAAATTAGTGTAGAGTAGTAGTAAACTTCTATGTGTTATGTTTCGTTTTACATCGGCATATAAACGGCCAAAATCACTTTCTTTATAATTGGTGTTTACGTTGTAAAGTGTTTCTAAAATCAAATTCATTTGCGAAGTTCTTCGCTCAGCAACTACACGGTTTTCTACTTTTTTAGAAAAGGTGAAAATTCCCGCTTTATCCTGTTTTTTTAATGCAATATTACTAATCACTAAAGATGAATTAATCGCATAATCAACCAACGATAAACCATTAAATGGCATTTTCATTGTTCGGCCTTTGTCTATAATACTATAAACAGGTTGCGATTTTTCATCTTGAAACTGATTCACCATTAATTGGCTACGTTTTGCAGTCGCTTTCCAGTTTATGGTACGCAAATCGTCACCTAAAACATAATCTTTAATTTGCTCAAACTCCATAGTATGACCTAATCGGCGTACTTTTTTTACACCATACTGATGTAAACTATTACTCATAGCCATTAAATCATATTTACGTAACTGTATAAAACTTGGATACGTTGGTACCATAACATCGTCGCAAAAAATGAAACGTCTGGCAATTAATCCAAAAGTAGAACTAGCATACACATTAAGTTTTCCAAAGTGATATTCGCCACGTTCGGTTGGTCTTAATTTGTAGTTTAATTTTAAAGCTTTGGAAGCGTTAAGTTTCTTAAGAATACTAAAGTTTCGCATTTGAAACTGTTTAGGGATTTCATCTATAACTTTTAGAAATAGCGGAATAGTATAGTAATTCTGAATCTCAATCTGAATGTCGTTCTCGTCACCATTCGATAGTTTTTCTGGCAAAATACGCGACGCTTCAAGCCCTTTTTTAGTTGAAAATAGTACGATAATATCTAAAACTGTAAGTGCGACTAATAAAACCAATAGCAGGCTTACCGCAGTAAATAACCACGGAAATACAAAACTGAATACAAACAAAATGATTAAGCCTATACAAGCATAGAAAAAGCGATTTTGTAAGTAAAATGGTTTTATTTTTTTCATTTATTTAAGGTTATTGGTTTAGCGATTATAAGTTTAGAGTTAATGTTAAACGTTATTTTTTTTAATTATCTCGATAGCTATAGCCTTTATGACTTATTTTCTACAACATATGTTTTTGTAAACTTATCGTAAAGGTTTTGATTTTTATCGTCCCACAAAATCCAAATAGATGGGATAATTAACATACCCAAAGTAGCTTTTAATAGTTCTCTAAAAGCACCTTGAGAGCTTTTTGTGTAATCTTCACCAGTTTCTGATGAAATCACTTTTAGTTTAAATAAATTATGACCTATATTACCTTTTAAATAAGGGTAACAAATTGCTCCTAAAATGACTGAACTTACAATTGATAAAATCCATCCCATAGGATGAGAATTAATATCAAGATATTTCCTTAATGACATATTCCCTATTGAAGCTAATGGAATGAAAAACACTAAAAATAAAATTAATGATTCCAAAATTGTAGCTAAAAACCGTGTACCTTTTGAAGCTAATTTGTAATTAAAAACAACATTTTTATCTTGGTAAATAGTTGCTTTAGGTTCTTCTTTAAAATTGTCTTTTAGTAATCTTTCTATATCAATGTCTAACACTTCACAGATTAAAACCAAAGTTGTTCCTCTAGGTTTACTCTCAGAATTTTCTATACGTTGTATGGTGCGTAAATTTACTTTAGCAGCATCGGCTAGTTGTTCTTGAGTCAATCCTTTTAATTGTCTCTTTGTTTTTATTTGTTTTCCAATTGTGTTCATTTTGACTACATCTTAATTTTTGTCAAATGTAATTGACAAACCAGTCTTTTGGTAACGTTTTAAATACGGCATTTGTACGACATTTCAATAATAATGCAATGTCGCAGCGCATTAATGTACTATTGTAATATATTAACTAAATAGGTTATTATCTCGGAATTTCTACCGCTTCAATAATTTGCTTTATAATTTGTTTAGTTGAAATACCTTCCATTTCACGTTCTGGCGTTACAATAACTCTATGTTGTAAAACTGGAATTGCAGCTTGTTTAATATCTTCTGGCGTTACAAAATCACGACCATTCATTGCAGCAAAAGCTTTACTTGCTTTTAGTATGGCAATACTTGCTCTTGGTGATGCACCTAAATATAAAAACGGATTACTACGTGTGTTTACAATTAAATCGGCTATATATTTTATTAAGTTAGGCTCAATAATAATTTGATTTACTAAACCTTGAAACTTTTCAATTTTTTCTTTACTTAATAATGCCGAAATTTTAGCTGTTTTCTTTTCGCCTTTTAAGTCTTGCTCACGCGATATAATTTCAATTTCCTCTTCTAAAGTTGGGTAATCAACATCAATTTTGAATAAAAAACGGTCTAATTGTGCTTCTGGTAAACGGTAAGTTCCTTCTTGCTCAACAGGATTTTGAGTGGCTAAAACAATAAACGGTAAGTCCATTTTATATTGTTTTCCGTCAATAGTGACTTGGCGTTCTTCCATCACTTCAAATAAAGCGGCTTGCGTTTTTGCAGGCGCACGGTTTATTTCATCAATTAAAATCATGTTAGAAAAAATAGGGCCTTTTTTAAAGTCAAATTCCGAAGTTTTCATATCGAAAATTGAAGTTCCTAAAATATCACTTGGCATTAAGTCTGGTGTAAATTGTATACGACTAAAACCAACATCTAAAGTCTTTGCTAATAGTTTTGCCGAAATGGTTTTAGCAACTCCAGGAACACCTTCAATTAACGAATGTCCATTAGCCAAAATAGAAGCAATAAGCATATCTATCATACCTTTTTGCCCAACAATAACTTTACCTATTTCGGATCTTATTTGGGCAACACCTTCTTTTAATTCGCTTAAATCTATACGATTCGTAAAATTAACCGCATTATTTTCTGGTGTGTTTAAGCTATCGTTTTCAGGGTTTGTATTTGTCTGGTCTTCCATATTAATGCGTATAAAAATCTTCTATTAAGGTGTTTAAATCTAACAAATCTTGTTCGGTATGATTTGCCTTTGCTCTTAAAACCGCAATGAGGTCTATAAGTGCTTTTATGTCTTTATTGTTTTTATTGGATTTAGAAGCTAAATTTTTTACAAACTTGTAGTCTAGTAGTTGCGTGTCTAAATAATACACACGTCTAATATATTCTAAAAAATAGGTGATTTTTTTATGAATTAAATTCGTGTGATTCTTTGTTTCAAAGTATAAATTACCAATGGTTTTTGTAAATGCAACTGTACTGTTTTCTAAAGGTGTAATGGTTTTTATAATACGTTGTTTACGCTTGGCGTTAAAAATTAAAAACAGTAGTAAGCTCACTAAACCAACATACCACGCATATTTTAAAGCAGGCTTGCTTAGTATAAAACGTAGTTTCGATTTGCTTAAATCGGCACCAATTTTATTTTTTGATTTGTACAGTATGTTTTCGTTTGGTAAATAGCTTAAAACAGCTTCGGTGTAATTACTATGGCGCTTACTTTTTAGTAAATGATAGTTGGTAAATGCCATAGGTTGCAAGTGGAGTAAAACTTGTCCGTCGTGAAACTTAACTTTAATAAAGTTACTAAATATAGAGTCTCCAAATTTTTGCTGACCTAAAACTGTTGTGTTTTCTTTTTTAAACGATTTAAAATAAGTATTGTTTAAAGGTTTATCTACAGTGACTGTGTCATTTAAAAATCGCGAGTTTACCAATTGTAATTGCGCTTTGCCACTTATACTGTAATCTGTTTTAATTTTAAGATCTAAACTGTCTAAAATACTTTTTGGAAATTGATTAGACGAAATAAAAACGGTATGTCCTTTAGACGCGTAAGTGACTAGTTCTGTTCCTGAAACGACATCAATATCTGCAAATTCTTCAACTTGAGTATAGTTTCCGCTTATATCGTAATCGTCATTTTCGTAATCATATAAAGCATCAAAATATTCGTAAGCCGATGTGTTTATTCTTTCAATTTCTGTATTGGGAAATAACTGGTTTAACTGATCGTGAAAGACAAACGTACCATAAGGAATTTTGTCATTTTCATTGTAGGTTTTGGCCCAGTTTATAGGTTTATCGGCAGTATATTCTACAAAGACAATAAACCCTAGTAATACAACAAGTAAAATGATATATACTTTTAAATTTTTACCCATTTGTGTTAGAATTTAAAAGTTGTATAAAAGCTGTTTTTGCCTTTGTAAATTGTGTGTCGTTTACGTTAAATTCGCCATACCATATGTAATTATAAAGGTATGAGGTGTAGGCAAAATCTTTTTGTAAGCCTTCCGATTTGATTTCGTATTGGTAATCACTATTCGTTTTTTCTACATCGTAAACAATAGCCCCTTTTTCATTAAGCTGTTTTAGTAACCATAAATAATAATAACGTATCGCTAAACGGTAGTTATTGTTCGCTTCCGCGGAAGCGATTAAGGTTTTAAAATCGGTATGTTCTAGTTCTTGTTCGACAGAAGTAATAGGAATGATGTTTTGGTCTGAAGATTTACCGAAAACCCATTGACCTTCTTTGTTTATAACTGCTCTAAAGATGAAATAAATGACTAATAGGCAAATAATAACAGCACAGGTGTTTAGCATAATATCAGTAAACTTAGAGGCTTCACCTGCATTTTGTAAGTCAAAAATACTTTTAAATAGTTCGCCTAGCCAAAATTTAAAACGTGTCCACCAACCAGATTGTTCCACGGTTCTTTCGTAAATAAATTCGTTACCAGAATAGATGTCTTTTAAATCTTCAAAAGTCCTTCGGTTTAAACTAGAATCGTCATAAGTAACACTGTCTTGAGTTGTTGTTTTAATTATAAGACGTGACGCTATGCTTTCCGCAGAACAGAAAAATAGCATTACAAAAAGAACTATGAACCGCAGTTTAATTGTCATTATCTAAACCAATTAAATCAATACCACTTTTAGTATTCACTTGCTCTTTATCTTCCTTTAATCCGTAATACACAATAGATTGATTTATTTGCAGAATGGTGTTAAGAATAATACCAGCAAAAAACGTAATCATAAAAAGTATTAAAGTCACGACTATTAAAACTAAGTTAGAATCTTCTACAACCACATCTTTATTAGGAATGGTTAATTGTGACGTTAAATTGAAACCAGATTGTATTAAGCTTAGTGCCATTTGAACCACATAACTCATTAAATAAAATATGCCCATACAGCCAACTGCGTGCCAAAATTTTGAGGTTATTAATGACCAAGCATAGCCAAAGCTGTCAAAAAAGCTGCGTTTTTGGTCTAAGTATTCTAATAAAGTCATATTGTAAAGACCTGCGAAAAAACCAACAAAAAGTGGTAATAATAGAATACCAATAATAGTAATGGATACAATAACTGCAGCTACACCAAATGCCATAGTTAAAGGAATACCTATTAGTATTCCTAAAATAACAAACATTATTAATTTACCAATGTTAGCCTTGTACATACTAAGAATTTCACTTGTGTTAAAGCTGGTGTTTTCTTGTTTTTCGTAAAGTTTAAAGTAAATAGGCGTGAAAGCATAAGAAATAATTCCAAAAACTAACGATACTAAAATTAAACCTATTAAAAGCGATACAAACAGTTCTGAATTACCATTAATAAGATCGTCTATTCCAGAAGCGGGATTTTCAGTTCCAAAACCGCTAAAAATATCTTTCATAAACAAACTAGTAAAGACGTAACTAATAGCTCCAAGAACTAAAATAAAAAAGCCGTTTATAACAATAAAGTGCTTAAAAAAGTGCTTTCCGTTTTCTTTAATGAAGTCGAATGTATCGGTGAAAAAAGATGAAAAATCTCTAGATTTATATAATTGCATGGGTTTCTTTTATTTTTTTATGAACTAAATGTGGGTAAATAATATAATAGTAAGTAATGATTGAAAGTGTGATTAAAATAATACCAATAGACATCCAATTTGGCATAACATTAGAATAACGCGTCACGTAACCTTCCAAGAAACCAGCACAAATAGTAAACGGGAATGTGCTAATTAAAATTTTAACGGCAACTTTTACACCTTGCTTAAATGAGGTAAAACGTGAGTAGGTTTTAGGAAACAAAATACTTGCACCAATTATAAAACCTGCAGCACCTTCAATAACTATAGCGAAAATTTCCATAGCGCCGTGAATCCAAATACCACGCATACTTGCCATAAGAACGCCTTCTTTTTGAAACATATATTGAAACGCTCCTAACATAATACCGTTTTCCATTAAAATATATCCGGTTCCTAAACCACCAAAAACGCCATAAATAACATTTAAAACCCCAACATATAAGTTGTTAAGGGTAATTCCAATGGCGCTTCCCCAATTACTACCGCTTTTATAAATGGCAACTGGATCGCCTTTTTTTATGTTTTCTAAAGTTAAATTTACATAGTGGTCGCCTAAAACTAAACGAATAAAAGTATCGTCAAAAGCAGCAGATAAAGCACCAATACCAACAAACGAAAAGAAAATGATAAACGCATAAACCACATAACGACGGTAATTGTACATAATTAAAGGCACTTCGGTTTTAAAGAAATATAAAAACCTATTTGTGTCTTGACGTTTTGTTTTATAAATTTTCTGAAAAGCTTTAGCCGCTAGGTTGTTTAAGTAAATTATTGTTTTACTTTTGGGATAGTAAGTTTGTGCGTAAGATAAGTCGTTAACTAATTGAGTATATAAAGCAGCTAATTCGTCAGGATTTTTAAGTTGTTTGCCAAAAATAGCAGTTTCGAAATCTTGCCATTTTTGTTTGTTTTTCTTAATAAAAGCCACTTCTCTCATACGCTATCAAAACTACACTTTTTTTTAAGTTTTAAAAATAAAGACGACTAAGAATTATTAAAATTATCAAATGACTCAAATTGCGATAAATACCACTCAAAATGTGAATATTAATTTTGAAGCAGCTACCATTGGTGACCGTATTTTGGGCTATTTAATAGACTTTATTATTAAGATTGCTTATGTTATTGCGATTTCTTTAATACTTTTTGAAGTGTTTGATTTTAAAACATATTTAGAAGGAATGGACAACTGGTCGCAAGCTAGTATTATGATTGGGTTTTATTTTCCATTTATATTTTATACACTTTTATTTGAAATCTTTTTAGATGGGCAAACCATTGGTAAACGAATTATGAAAACCCAAGTGGTTAAAATAGACGGTTATCAAGCGACTTTACCTGATTTTTTGGTGCGTTGGTTTTTTAGAATAGTAGATGTTAATATGTTTAGTGGTGTGATTGCAATTATTAGTATTGTATCAAGTAAAAACAGTCAACGTTTAGGCGATATGACTGCGGGAACGAGCGTTATTTCTATTAAAAACAAAGGTGGTATTGATCAAACTATTTTAATGGAATTGGAAAATGAATATAAGCCAACCTATCCAAGTGTTATAAAGTTATCGGATAACGATGCTCGTATTATAAAGGAAACGTTTACTGTAGCCCAAAAAGCAAAAGATTATGCGACTTTAATTAAACTTAGAAATAAAGTGATTGAGGTTGCTGAAATAAAAACACAACACGAAAATAACGATGTCGAGTTTTTAACCATTGTTTTAAAAGATTATAGTTTTTATACTCAAAACATGTAAATAGAAAATTCATTCCTGTTTTTTTAATAAGAGGTAGATTTAATAAATTCATAAACTATGTTTTACATTATTGACATATTAGGAACGATTTCCTTTGCTATTTCTGGCGTGTTAATCGCTATGAATAAGCGCATGGATGTATTTGGTGTTTTAATTATAGCCTTTGTAACTGCAGTTGGTGGCGGTACATTACGCGATGTTTTAATAGGAGATACACCAGTAAGTTGGATGAAAGATATGACTTTCGTTTATGTTATTTTAGGTTCTACATTTTCTGCTATATTATTTAAATCAAAAATTGATTATTTACGTAAATCTTTGTTTTTATTCGATACTATTGGAATTGGTTTATACACTTTAGTTGGCATCGAAAAAGGCTTGTCTGCAGGATTGCATCCCATAATTTGTATCGCTTTAGGAACTATGAGTGCCTGTTTTGGCGGTGTGATTAGAGATATTCTATGTAATGAAATTCCTGTGATTTTTAGGAAAGAAGTCTATGCTACTGCTTGTATTTTAGGCGGCTTGTCTTATTTCTTAATAAGAAAATTACCCGTAGAAAACGACTTAGTTTTTGTCATATCCGGACTAGTCGTTATTATCACTAGAGTAGTAGCGGTACGCTTTAAAGTAAGTTTACCAAGTTTGTATAAAGAGGTTATGAATTAAATGATTATAATTGAAAGGTTTAAGTCTAAAAAGTCTAAGCATCTAACAAGATGCTAATAGATCTATTCAATAATTTCCACTTTATCAATATACACGTTATGTAGCGGCCATTCTGCTTTGTCTGTTCTTACGGCATTAATTTTGTCTACAACATCTAAACCTTTAGTGACTTCACCAAAAATAGTATAACTACCATCTAAATGATAACTGTCTACTTGAGTGATAAAAAACTCATAAGGTGACGCCAATTTATGTGGGTTTTCAATATCGCTACTTGGCATAGAAATTACGCCACGTTTATGCTTAAAACCACGTTTGGTGTCGGTAGGTAATAGGTAATGTCCAATCTCTCGTCTTCGTTTGGCAACTTTAATGTCGTCGGTATTTCCTCCTTGAATAATAAAGCCTTTCACCACACGATGAAACTGTGTGTTATCAAACGCTTTACGTTTGGTTAAATAAATAAAATTGGCGCGGTGGAATTTTGTTTCGTTGTAAAGTTTAATTTCAATAATTCCAAAACTTGTGGTTAAGTGGACTTTGTTTTCTTTGTTCTTAGCTTCATATTCAAGAAAAAACTCCATTGCATTAGTTTTATCTAAAAAAGGAAACGCTTTAGCTTTATTCATAATGGTTTTTTGAGCTTTTGCTGAGATTGTAGTATCTTTCTTTGTCTTTACAACGGTCTTTTTTTCTTTGTTTGAAGAATTACAAGACACTAATAGAGCAAAAAATAACCAAATAAGTATTTTCATTATTATGAAATTTGAAGCGTTTTTAAAATCAGTCACAAAAGTAACACATCTAAATTTACCAGGTGAAGTATCGCAATTTAAGATGATTCCACCTTATAGAGAAGATTTAATTAAAAATCACGATTACGATATTACTACCGCAAAACAAGCTGCGGTAATGGCTTTGTTTTATCCAGATATTAATCAAAACACCAAATTAGTACTCATTTTAAGAAAAACCTATAAAGGGGTTCATTCGGCACAGGTTGGTTTTCCTGGCGGAAAAGTAGAACCAGAAGACAAAAACTTACAAGAAACTGCATTAAGAGAAACTTTTGAAGAAGTTGGTGTAGGTATAGAGGAAATGACTGTGGTTAAAGCATTGACTAAAATTTATATTCCACCAAGTCATTTTAATGTGTTTCCATTTTTAGGGTATTGTACAAAAACACCACAACTAAAGAAACAAGAGGAAGAAGTTGAAGCCATATTAGAAGTTAATATTGATGCCTTTTTAGATGATAAGAATCTGACAGCTAAACAAATAAAGAAGTCTGAGGATTTAATTTATAATGTGCCAGCAATACATTTAAATGGGCATTTAGTTTGGGGAGCAACAGCTATGATGCTTAGTGAGGTAAAAGACTTGTTAAAAGAAGTCTTATAAAACCAAAATGATTACATTTGCTATCCTCAAATCAAACAACACTAACTATGGGATTATTCAAAAAAAATCCTTTTGGACATAATTTATTCATTAAAAAATGGCTGATTCGTATTTTAGGGGCTTTGTCGCACCAACGTTTTAGAGGTTTTAATGAGTTACAAATAGAAGGTTCTGATATTTTAAAAAACCTTCCAGATACTAATGTCTTATTTATTTCTAATCATCAAACGTATTTTGCCGATGTGGTTTCAATGTTTCACGTTTTTAACGCGAGTTTAAGCGGTAGAGATGATAATATTAAAAACGTTGGTTATTTATGGAACCCTAAATTAAACTTGTATTACGTTGCTGCTAAAGAAACGATGCAGTCGGGATTATTACCAAAAATATTGGCTTATGTAGGTTCTATTTCTATTGAAAGAACTTGGCGTAGTGAAGGTAAAGATGTGAATCGTCAAGTAAAGATGAGTGATATTTCTGCTATTAGTAAAGCTTTAGACGATGGTTGGGTAATTACATTTCCGCAGGGAACAACAACACCTTTTAAGCCTATTAGAAAAGGAACAGCTCACATTATTAAACGTTACAAACCTATTGTAGTACCAATTGTAATTGATGGGTTTAGACGCAGTTTTGATAAAAAAGGATTGCGCATTAAAAAGAAAAATATCTTGCAATCTTTTGAAATTAAAGAACCGTTAGATATTGATTATGATAATGAGTCAATAGTAGATATTGTAGAGAAAATTGAATATGCTATAGAACAACATCCTTCATTTTTAAAGGTGTTAACACCAAAACAAATTAAAGAACAAGAAGAGTTGAATAAACAACGAGAATGGTAAGTTAGTTGGTAGACTTTAGTTTATAGTCTTTAGTAAATCAATTTTTCTGTATTCAGTCACATTCAAGTCGTTTTAATACTTCTGTAGATATAAGAAATCCCTGTTAAATTAATTTAACAGGGATTTCTGGTTTAAAAAAGATTCTTGGTTTAAATCTCTTTTATAAAACCTATAAGTTAGCTAAAGCTTCTAAAGCACCTTTGTAATTTGGTTCTTCACCAATTTCTTTAACTTGTTCTGTGTAAGCTACAGTTCCATTTTTGTCTAAAACAATAACGCAACGTGAATGAAGTCCAGCAAAAGCACCATTAGAAATAGTTAAACCATAATCTTTTCCAAAATCTCCAGTGTTAAAATCTGAAAGCATTTCTACATTATCTAAGCCTTCAGCTCCACAAAAACGAGCTTGAGCGAAAGGTAAATCTCTTGAAATACAAACTACTTTAGTGTTTTCTAATTCTGATGCTTCACGGTTAAATGTTCTTGAAGATGTTGCACAAACTCCTGTATCTACGCTTGGGAAAATATTTAAAATAACACGATGTCCTTCGAAATCTTTTAACGTTTTAATCGATAAATCGTTGGCAGTAAGTTTAAAATCTTTAGCCTTAGTATTGTTTGCAGGTAAATTACCTAATGTTTCGGTAGGATTTCCTCCTAATGTAATAGCAGCCATATCTTATTTGTATTAGTTTTTATAAAATTAGAGTTTATTTAGGAGTTAAAGTTTAAAATACTATTAAAATTTAATTAAATA
>DAISIZ010000030.1:12299-17455 GCA_036821745.1 Aurantibacter sp.
GTCTAAGTTATCATTGTTTATTTTTTGTATAGTTAAAACTTATTAAAAAATAAGAAGTTTCAATTTACTAGTTTCATTTGATGCTCTTTTTTTTGCTAAATTTAGGTTCAACTAAAAAGTAAAGCCATTATGAGTAATAAAAACGATCATGTTTGGGATAAAAATAATCCTGCAAACATAAGTAAATGTCCTTTTTTGGGCGGTGAACAAATGCAAACAGCAGGTAATGGAACCACAAATCGTGATTGGTGGCCAAATGAATTGAAACTTAATATTCTAAGGCAAAATGGAACGAAATCTGATCCAATGGATAAAGATTTTAATTATGCCAATGCTTTTAATAGTATAGATTATAAGACATTAAAGCAAGATGTGGTTAATGCTATGACCGATTCTCAAGATTGGTGGCCAGCAGATTATGGACATTACGGTCCTTTTATGATTCGTATGGCTTGGCATAGTGCGGGAACTTATAGAGTAGGAGATGGAAGAGGTGGCGCTGGTTCAGGTACACAGCGTTTTGCACCATTAAATAGTTGGCCTGATAATGGGAATTTAGATAAAGCTCGTTTATTATTATGGCCTATTAAAAAGAAATATGGTAAAAAGTTGTCTTGGGCAGATTTAATGATTTTAGCCGGTAACTGTGCTTTAGAATCTATGGGATTTGAAACTTTTGGTTTTGCTGGCGGACGTGAAGATGTATGGGAACCTGAGCAAGATATTTATTGGGGATCTGAAAACGAATGGTTAGGAAATAAAGAACGTTATGCGCACGGTGAATTAGAAGCGCCAACTGGTGCCGTACATATGGGATTAATTTATGTAAATCCTGAAGGACCAAACGGTAATCCTGATCCAATGGCATCAGGTTTTGATATTCGTGAAACTTTTGGTAGAATGGCTATGAATGATGAAGAAACTGTAGCACTTGTAGCTGGTGGACACACATTTGGTAAAGCGCATGGTGCTGCAAATCCAGACGATTATGTTGGTGCTGAACCGCATGGCGCAAGTATTGAAGAAATGAGTACAGGTTGGAAAAATTCATATAAATCGGGTGTTTTAGACGATACGATTACGAGTGGAATTGAAGGTGCTTGGACACCAAATCCAACGCAATGGGATCATGATTATTTTGATGTGTTATTAAATTACGATTGGGAATTAATTAAAAGTCCTGCTGGCGCACACCAATGGACACCAACCAAAGCTTCAAACGCAAAAATGGCACCTAAAGCAGGTGATGCCAATGGAAATCAAGTTTTAATGATGACTACTGCAGATATGGCTTTAAAAATGGATCCGGCTTATTTAGAGATTTCTAAAAAATTCCATAAAGATCATAAAGCGTTTGAAGATGTATTTGCAAGAGCTTGGTTTAAATTAACGCATCGTGATATGGGGCCAAAATCACGTTATTTAGGTCCAGAAATTCCACAAGAAGATTTATTATGGCAAGATCCATTGCCACAAGTTAATTATGATGTCACTACTAATAGTGATGTGCTAAGCTTAAAAAACGCGATTAAATCATCTGGTTTATCGGTTTCAGAATTAGTAAGTACTGCTTGGGCAAGTGCATCTACTTATAGAGATAGTGATAAGCGTGGTGGCGCAAATGGTGGTCGTTTAGCTATGGCTCCACAATGTAATTGGGAAATGAATAATCCAGCACAGTTAAGAAAAGTGTTAGAAAAACTTGAAACGATTCAAGAGCAATTCAATGCTAAAAATGAGAAAACTAAAGTGTCGTTAGCAGATTTAATGATTTTAGGAGGAAATGTTGGTATCGAAATAGCGATTGGAAATGCAGGTCATGATTTTGAAGTGCCATTTTCTGCTGGTAGAGTAGATGCGTTACAAGAACAAACTGATGTAGATTCTTTTGGTTATTTAGAGCCACAAGCGGATGGATTTAGAAATTATATAAAGAATAATAAACATATCGCTGCTGAGGAATTTTTAATTGATAAAGCACAATTACTAACGTTATCTATTCCAGAAATGTCTGTTTTAGTAGCAGGTTTACGTGTGTTAGGTGCTAATTATGATGGTTCTATTTATGGAAAGTTCACCCATAACGAACAGACGTTATCTAACGATTTCTTTACTAATATTTTAGATTTTGGAACCACTTGGAGCGCAACATCAAAAAGTGATTCTGTTTTTGAAGGGAAAGACCGAAGAACTGGTAAAGTATTATGGTATGGTACAAGAGCCGATTTGATTTTTGGTTCTAACACTGAGCTTAGAGCAGTTGCCGAAGTTTACGGTAGTGATGATGCTCAGGAAAAATTTGTGTTAGACTTTGTTAAAGCTTGGGATAAAGTGATGAATTTAGATCGTTTTGATTTGAAATAAATCACTTTAATTGTAGGATATTATAAAAGCCATATTAAATAAATGATATGGCTTTTTTGTGTTTTCTTTTTCAGTAATACTTATTTATCTATAGAGCCTAAAACACGTTTCATAAAACTGTTTAAGGCTTCTTTTTGTGGTGTTCCTTCTTTAGTCATTTTATTAACTTCTAAAGCACCATACATATTCGATATTAATTCGCCAATAACATCTAATTCTTCATCTTTAAGAGAAGAAACTTCTGTTAAGGCTTCAAGTGTCTCAATAGTTTCTACCACGTAATCTTCGTCGTTTTCTTCTATAAATTGAGTTAAGTGTTTTATTACAGGTAATTTCATAGTGTATTTTTATAATGAATATAGTTTATGAAACTTCGGCAACTAATTCTTTTAAAACATCAAACTTATTGGTTTGTATTTGATTTACAAACGTCCCGTTTTTAAAAGTTGCAAACGTTGGTAAGTTATCTACAGTAGCTAGTTTTCTTGACTCAGGAAATTTTTCCGCATCTGCAATCACAAAAGTGACTTGGTCTAATTCTGAAGCTAATTTTTTCATTTTAGGCTTCATAATACGACAGTTACCACACCAAGTGGCAGAATATTGTACGACTACAGTTTCATTTTCTGAAATAATAGCTTGAAGGTTATCTTCGTTTAATTCTTGTATCATAGTATTTTTATTAAAAAAGGCCTAAATAAGACACAATCGCATCTTATTTAAGCCTTAAATGTGTGTAAGCTTAGTTTACGTGGTTTGCTAAATATTCAGCAGTACCTAAACGGTTAGCGCTCATAGCGTCTTTACCTTCTTCCCAGTTTGCAGGACAAACTTCACCTTTTTCTTGTACGTGTGTGTAAGCATCAATTAAACGTAAAAATTCGTTTACGTTACGTCCAACAGGCATGTGGTTTACACCTTCATGAAATACAGTTCCTTCTTCATCAATTAAGTAAGTCGCTCTGTATGTTACGTTGTCACCTTCAACAGTAATAACGCCAGTTTCTTCGTTAAATTCTTCATTAGTAATATCTAAGATTCCTAAAGTAGAAGCTAAGTTACGGTTAGAGTCTGCTAATAAAGGGTAAGTTACACCTTCAATACCACCATTGTTTTTCTCAGTGTTTAACCATGCAAAGTGTACTTCAGCAGTATCACAAGATGCACCGATAACAACTGTGTTTCTTTTTTCAAATTCTGGTAAAGCTGCTTGAAAAGCGTGTAATTCTGTTGGGCAAACAAAAGTAAAATCTTTTGGATACCAGAATAAGATTACTTTTTTCTTGTTGTTAATCGCTTCATCTAATACGTTTAATTTAAACGTATCACCTAAATCGTTCATTGCGTTTACATCTAAATTTGGGAATTTTTTTCCAACTATTGCCATTGTGCTATTTATTAAAATTAATTATTGATTTGTTTTTCAGTGAGCAAAAATAATTCATATTAAGTGTTTTTATAGCTTAATATGAATTTTAAAAATTTATTGAATGATAAGTTTTGCTTATTCTGTTTTGTGAAATGAATAGTATTAGGTTATTAATGGTGAAATATTAGTAATCTAATAGCCTTCGGTGGTAATTTATTTGACCTAAATGATAGTTTAAATGCGCAATTAAATGAACTAATAAAAACTCTATTGATTCTACTTGGTCAAATTTTAAAAGCGGATAGTCTTTTCTTAGCGATTCAATAGTCATTGTACTAAGCGAAGTTTTTACCATTTGTTTAGTCTCGTTTAGATGAGAAATAAGTGTTTCTCTTTTTACGTTTTGTTTAGAGAATTCAAGATCTCTTTGTCTAATGTAGTCCGTTTTTCCAATTTCTTTTCCAATAAACGTATGTAGGTTACCAATAATATGAAGCGTTAAATTCCCTGAAGAATTAGCAACTTCTTTATTGACTTTCCATAAGTTTTCTTCTGTTTTATAAGCTTCAATCTCTACTATTAATTTATTTAAATCTCTTTCAAAGAAACTAATAAGCTCGTCTTTAGTCATATTTGGAATACTAAGTCGTTAAAAAGGCTTTTTATTTATTACGTAGCATGCGTATTTTTAAGTTTAGAGCCGCAAATAAAAGTGTTGTAAATGGACTTAACCAGTTAAAAATTGCATACACAAAATAGTCGGCTACCGATACGCCAAGAACACCACTTTGGTAGGCTCCACAAGTATTCCAAGGAATAAGAACTGAAGTTACTGTACCCGAATCTTCTAACGTACGACTTAAGTTTTCTGGCGCTAAGCCTTTGTCTTCATAAGCTTTTTTAAACATTTTGCCAGGAATAACTAAGGCTAAGTATTGGTCACTAGCAATAGCATTTAAACCTAAGCAACTAATAACCGTACTAGCAAATAGACCAAATATGCTAGACGCTAATTTTAAAAGTTCTTTTGTGATTTTTGCTAATGCACCAATGGCATCCATAATACCACCAAAGACCATTGCGCAAGTAATTAAGTATATGGTCCAAAGCATTCCTGCCATACCTTTAGAACTAAATAATTTTTTTAATCTTTTTATTGTTATTAATTTATCAAGATTACTGGCTTTAGTAGAAATGATTTCTTGATTTTTATAGTCAGAAGCAAAGAAACTCTTTAATGTTTCTGAAGTATAAACACCTTTTAAATCGTCATCAGTAAATAAACTATTTAAGTTTTCATCTTTTTTAATTTTCTCAATATCTGCAGAACTAAATTCACTTAAATATTTTGAGTTATCAATATGAATATTAGTTTCTTTTAAGACAGAATTAATAATTGTAGTGCTACTTGATTCAGTTATAT
>DAISIZ010000030.1:17465-17928 GCA_036821745.1 Aurantibacter sp.
CAAAAACAATAGCTAAAACAACTCCTCAAGCTAATGAGATTAAAGGTTTTACTTTTAGTAATATTAAAGCAATAACAGCTACAGGAACTAAGAATAATAGAGGCGTAATTTTGAAGTATTTATCAATATTCTCTAAAATAAATGTTGTATCAGATGTTCCATTAGAATCAATTGTACTACTTAAAATAGTAAACACAATTAATGTAATAATAATAGTAGGAATGGTAGTAATCGTCATGTAACGAATATGCGTAAACAAATCTGTTCCAGCCATGGCAGGCGCAAGGTTAGTGGTGTCACTTAATGGCGACATTTTATCACCAAAATAAGCCCCAGAGAGGACGGCTCCAGCAATCATACCACTTGGTATTCCTAATGCCGATCCAATTCCTATTAACGCAATACCAACGGTTGCAGAAGTTGTCCAAGAACTACCAGTTGCGATAGAAATTACAGCAGCAAT
>DAISIZ010000031.1:0-5074 GCA_036821745.1 Aurantibacter sp.
ATTTAATAGCATTTTATAATGAACAAACTCCTTATCTTATTAAGCATTTTAACCGTATTAAGCTGTAAAGAAGAAAAAAAAACCACATCTACTCTACCAAAAAAAGTAAATGCTGATTTCGTTATCGTCACTGGTCAAGTAAAAAATAGATTTTCAGACTCTGTATCTATATACAAAGGCTTAGAAGACAAAAGAATGCTTCAGTTAGATGATAACGGAAAATTTAGAGATACATTTCGTTTACTGTCTAATGAAGTTTATGGTTTTTATGACGGTAAGAACGGTACTTTTTTATTCTTAGAGAATGGATATGACATAAACATAAAGTATGATGCAAAAAACTTTGATGAAACCGTAGTTTTTTCTGGAAAAAATGCATACAATTCTAAATATATGTTGGAAAAAACAATATTAGAAGAAACCCTATTAGACACTCACAAACTTAGTGATCTAACTAAAGTAGAATTAAACAAAAAAATTAAAAAAATTAGTAATGAACTTAATGCTTTTTACACAAAAGACACTAAGATTGATACTATGCTTACTCAACATGCAACTAAAAGCTTAAAGCACTTAATTAAAGGCTATCACGATTTTATTGACGAAAAAATCAACTTAAAAAATGAACTTCCAAAAGGAAGTAAATCTCCAGATTTCAAAGATTTTGAAGATCATAAAGGTAATAAGGTTTCATTATCTGATTTTAAAGGCAAATATGTTTACATTAATTTTTGGGCATCTTGGTGTGACCCTTGTTTTGATGAAATAAAAGCCATAACAAATCTTGTAGAGACCTACAAAAACAAAAATATTGAGTTTATAGGAATTTCTACAAACGATGGTTCATTCTTTAATCAATCTATAACCAAAGCTAAAGAAGCTTGGAAAGCAAAAATTAAAGAACTAAAACTAAACAACACACAACTTATTTTACCTAATGGTAAAGCAAATAAGTTTTTAAGAGCTTACAGAGTTTCAGGAATTCCTATTTACATTATAATAGATCCTGATGGCAATATTGTAACACCATATGCACCAAATCCCTCTAGCAAAGCAACTAAAGAATTATTATATAATCTATTACAATAAAAAAAGCGACCAAATGGTCGCTTTTTTTATATTTTAAACTTAAGTCTACTTATTCAAAACTTTTTAAATCTATACCATTTATTGCACTATGACTTGCATGCGCTACAGCAGTTCCATTTTTAATCACTAATAATTGTGGACTTTGGTGCATCACTTGAAACTTATAGCCCGTTTCATTAGAAACATCTCTATAATTTAATAAATCTAAATAATATAAATCCACATTAGCATCTACATCATATCTATCAACAAACTGATTCATTACCATACTACTAATGCCACAACGTGTAGAATGTTTAAATATCACTTGAGTTTTAGTTTTGGACTTCTGCTCTATCTCATTTAAGGCTTTAACATCAGTTAAGTTAATCCAAGGTAAAAGCTTTTCCTCTTTAGGTTCACTACTTCCACCAAATAATTTATTTATAAATCCCATAATTTTAATCGTGTCTTTAAGGTTACAAAGTTAATACAACTTTTAATTTCTATCTTGGTCAGAATAAAACCAAGAACCTTACAAAGACAAAAAGTCAGCAAAAACAACACTTAACAAGACATTTTGACCGATTCAATCATTTGGTTCTAAAATTGAAATACCAATTGTGAATTAAAAAATAAATCGTCTTGATGTCTATTTATACGACATAAGGCATCAACTAAAACCCCAAGTTATGAATTT
Organism: Aurantibacter sp.; assembly: GCA_036821745.1. Classification (GTDB taxonomy): domain Bacteria; phylum Bacteroidota; class Bacteroidia; order Flavobacteriales; family Flavobacteriaceae; genus Aurantibacter. The sequence goes on from DAISIZ010000031.1 coordinate 1,769, forward strand.
TAATAACTATACTATAAAATCGCAAGAAGCCATTCAATACGCACAACAATTGGTGCAAAGTTTTGGACAGCAACAAATAGAAAACGAACACTTATTTAAAGCCATAAATCACGTAGATGAGAACGTCCTACCTTTCTTATTAAAGAAGCTAAACGTTAATATTAGTTTATTAAACCAGTTATTAGATAAGCAAATAGAAAGCTTCTCTAAAGTATCTGGTGGCGATATTGGTTTATCTCGTGAAACCAGTAAAACTTTAAACGAAGCGTCTATTATTGCAAAAAAAATGGCCGATGAATATGTTTCTATCGAACATTTAATCTTAGCAATATTTGCTTCAAATAGTAAAATTTCTCAAATGCTAAAAGATCAAGGCGTTTCAGAAAAAAACTTAAAAGCGTCTATAGACGAATTAAGACAAGGTGAAAATGTAACCTCTCAAAATCAAGAGGAAACCTATAATTCTTTAAATAAATACGCTAAAAACTTAAATCAATTAGCTCGTGATGGGAAATTAGATCCAGTAATTGGTCGTGATGAAGAAATGCGCAGGATTTTACAAATCTTATCTAGACGAACAAAAAACAACCCTATTCTAATTGGTGAACCTGGAACAGGAAAAACGGCTATTGCCGAAGGTTTAGCTCATAGAATAATAGATGGTGATATTCCAGAAAACCTAAAAGACAAACAAATTTACGCTTTAGATATGGGCGCACTAATTGCAGGTGCCAAATTTAAAGGTGAATTTGAAGAACGCTTAAAAGCGGTTGTTAAAGAAGTCACAACAAGTAATGGTGATATAGTATTATTTATTGATGAAATACACACTTTAGTTGGTGCTGGTGGTGGACAAGGCGCTATGGACGCAGCTAATATTTTAAAACCGGCATTAGCTCGTGGCGAACTTCGTGCAATTGGAGCAACAACTTTAGATGAGTACCAAAAATACTTTGAAAAAGACAAAGCTTTAGAACGTCGTTTTCAAAAAGTAGCGGTTAATGAACCTGATACCGAAAGTGCTATTTCTATTTTACGCGGAATTAAAGAAAAATACGAAACACACCACAAAGTACGCATAAAAGATAATGCCATTATTGGTGCTGTAGAATTATCGCAACGCTATATTTCAAATCGTTTTTTACCTGACAAGGCGATTGATTTAATGGATGAAGCTGCTGCTAAATTACGTATGGAAATAAACTCTAAGCCTGAAGAATTAGATGTTTTGGACCGTAAAATAATGCAAATAGAGATTGAAATTGAAGCCATTAAGCGTGAGCAAGATGAAGCTAAATTAAAGTCTTTAAAAGCCGATTTAGCAAATATTAAAGAAGAACGCAATGAAATCAATGCTAAGTGGAAAAGCGAAAAGGAAGTTGTTGATAGCATACAAAATATAAAACAAGACATTGAAAACTATAAATTAGACGCCGAACGTGCTGAACGTGAAGGTGACTATGGTAAAGTGGCAGAATTACGATATGGGAAAATTAAAGAAGCTCAAGAACGTTTAGAAGAATTACAAGCGCAATTAACAGAGCAAGCAGAAACCTCTTTAATTAAAGAAGAAGTTACTTACGACGATATTGCCGAAGTTGTAGCTAAATGGACAGGAATTCCTGTCACAAAAATGTTGCAAAGTGAACGTGAAAAACTGCTAAATTTAGAAAACGAATTACATAAACGTGTGGTTGGACAAGAAGAAGCTATTGAAGCTGTTAGTGATGCCGTTAGACGGAGTCGCGCAGGTTTACAAAATCCTAATAAACCCATTGGTAGCTTTTTATTTTTAGGAACGACTGGTGTTGGTAAAACAGAATTAGCAAAAGCACTTGCTGAATATTTATTTGATGATGAAAGTGCAATGACCAGAATAGATATGAGTGAGTACCAAGAACGCCACTCAGTGAGCCGTTTAGTTGGTGCGCCTCCAGGTTATGTAGGTTATGATGAAGGTGGACAGTTAACCGAAGCGGTTAGACGCAAACCCTACTCTGTGGTACTTTTAGATGAAATTGAAAAAGCACATCCAGATACTTTTAATATTTTATTACAAGTATTGGATGAAGGTCATTTAACAGATAATAAAGGTCGAATGGCTGACTTTAAAAATACGATCATTATAATGACTTCTAATATTGGTAGTGAAGCGATTCAACATCATTTTGATAATTTAAAAGATGTAAATTCGGCTATGGAAGCAGCTAAAGTGGATGTTTTAGCACTTTTAAAACAAAGTGTTAGACCAGAGTTTTTAAATCGAATAGATGATACAGTTTTATTTACACCTTTAACTCAAGAACACATTACTGAGATTGTTGGTATTCAATTGAAAAGCATTACAAAAATGATTGCCCAACAAGGTATTACCTTTGATGCAACTCCAGAAGCTGTAAATTATTTAGCAAAAAAAGGCTATCATCCAGAATATGGAGCAAGACCTGTAAAACGTGTGATTCAAAAAGACGTTTTAAATGCACTAAGTAAGGAAATTTTAGCAGGTAAAGTTTCTACAGATAGTATCATTTTATTAGATGAATTCGAAAACCAACTGGTTTTTAGAAACGAGTCTAACAAACTGAATAACAAACTTTAACATAAAATTAAACGTTAAAATTTACAATAATAGTAGAATTAGTCCGTTATTGTAAATGGTTGGTTAGTTTGAAAAGCAATGCAAAGACTTTCTAAAAGTTTAGCGTTGCTTTTTTTCGTCTGAAAAACATCTAAATATTCAACAAAAAATAACTAAAACCCCACAAAATCTAAACATAACATTTACTTTTAAATAAAATTATGTGTTATGAAATTTAAAATTATTTTTCTTCTTATTATTATTTCATTTTTTTCTTGCAAAAAAGAAACGGAGACCACTACCCTATATTTTGTTAGACATGCCGAAAAAGATCTAACAACTAAGACAAATCCGAAATTAACTGAAATTGGAATAAAACGCGCCAATGATTTAGCAACTTATTTTTCGGACAAAAACATAGATAAGGTTTTAAGTACTAATTATAAACGTACTATCTCTAATGTATTGCCAGCAGCAAAGGCTATTAATAAAGAGATTGTAATTTACTATCCAAATTCTTTAAATGCTAATCAACTTATAAGTGACTATAAAGGAAAAACAATATTAATAGTAGGACATTCTAACACGATTCCTAATCTAGTTAATAATGTCATTAAAGAAAAAGTATATAGAGAAATTGATGAACGTACTTATAATGATTTATTTATAGTTCAAATAAAAAACGATAAGCTTAGACATCAAAAAATTAAAGTAAATTAGTTAGTTTT
>DAISIZ010000031.1:5084-17888 GCA_036821745.1 Aurantibacter sp.
AAACTGTAAATATTCTTAATAAAAAGGCAAAGTTTCAATATGAAATTTTAGACCGATATTCAGCTGGAATTGTACTTTCTGGAACCGAAATTAAATCCATTCGTTCTAGTAAAGCTTCAATTGCAGAAAGCTTTTGTGAATTTAATGATAAAGGCGAATTATTCGTAGTTAATATGACTGTTGAAGAATATTTATACGGAAACTACTACAATCACAAACCAAAAGCAGTTAGAAAGTTACTGCTAAATCGCAAAGAATTAAAAGGATTACAACGCGATTTGCAAAATGCAGGTTTAACTATAATTCCATTGCGATTATACATTAACGACAAAGGTTACGCTAAATTGGACATTGCTTTATGTAAAGGTAAAAAGTTATATGATAAGCGTGAAACTATAAAGGATCGTGATAACAAACGTAATTTAGACCGTATTAAAAAGGATTTTAAATAAAAACCGAAACGTTATGAAGAATTTTACTACACCTAAATCATTAGTTTATGTATTATTAATAACGTTTTGCTTCTGTTTTAGTCTGAATGCACAAAATAACCTACAACGCTTTTACATTAAACTAAGCCCTAAATTAAATTTCTCTTCTTCAAATGAAGCGTTAAACAACACTACATTAAAAGATTTACAAACGACATACAATTTTACACTTAGTGACGCATATTGTATAAACAGATCTAAAATTGAATCGTTTTCAAAAACTTCAAAAACAGGTTTCACCTTAAAAAATACGTTTGCTATTGAAGGTTATTTTAACACCAATCAAAGTGAATTATTTTTGAAAGCTTTAAAGCAATTACCTTATTTAGTTTACGCGTATCAAGATATTACCACACCAATTCCGCCACCAAACGACATTGCCCCAGTAACCACTAATTACGAAGCAAATCAAGGTTATTTGGAAACAAATCCAGGTATGAATATTAGACACGCATGGAACTTAGGCTATACAGGTCAAAACACAAGAATTAAAGATGTGGAGTATGGTCTAAACATAAATCACGAAGAACTAAACGACCAAAACGCAAGTATTGATCCTAATTTTACGATTAACAGTTCAGCTTCAGAAGCGTTTACCGAACATGGAACCGCTGTTGGTGGTATAATATATTCAGATAAAGGTACTTATGGGATTTCCGGCATTGCTTATGGTGCTGAAAGTTTAGTCCTACATCCAGAATGGACTGAAGAATCTAATTACAATAGAACTTTAGCTGTTTCCAATGCTATAAATACATCAATTCCTGGAGATATTATAGTTTACGAGATGCAGACTGGTGGACAAGACGGTGAATTTGTTTGTGCTGAATATACACAAGCCATTTGGGACCTAACCAAAGCCGCTACCGATGCTGGGATTGTTGTTGTTGCCGCAGCAGGAAATGGTGGCGAAAATTTAGACGATCCATATTATAACAGTTATAATGCGCGTGGCGATAGTGGCGCAATTATAGTTGGTGCTGGTTCATCTAATATGCAACATAACAAATTAAGTTTTTCTACTTATGGAAATCGTGTTAATGTACAAGGTTGGGGACAAAACGTATGGTCTACTGGTAAATATGGTAGTTCAATTTTAATAGGTAATGATTTTAATCAATCGTATTACGCTTCATTTAGCGGTACGAGTTCTGCTACTGCCACTATTGGTGGTTTTGCATCAGTTTTACAATCTTATTATTTTGATAAATCTGGTAATTACTTAACATCGAATGGAATGCGACAAATAATGATAGATACCGGTTTGCCTCAAGGAACTGGTGGACATATTGGACCATTGCCATCAATGAGTGCTGCAATAGCTGAAGTAGATTTAATTTTAAGTACAAATAACTTTAACAAAATTGCTTTTAATATAGCTCCTAACCCATCAAATGGTGATATAAGTATAAATTTTAGTCAGATTCCTTCAGCAAATACGAAACTTAATATCTTCTCTATTTTAGGACAAAAAGTATATTCATCTCCATTAACTAATAAACGTAATAGTCTTGATTTATCGGCTTTAAGCAAAGGAATTTATATGGTGATTATAAATGATGAAACCACGCAAATAACTAAAAAGTTTATTATTAATTAATCGTTAATTTTATTTTATTACAATAAATATTGAATAGGTTTGTTTCTATAAGGCAACCATTTTATAACAAGCTACGTCTTTATAAAAAACTACCAATTATGTTTAAATCAATTTTTAGCCTCTTATGCTTAGCCTTTACAACTTTGGCTTTCAGTCAAATTACAGGTAATGTGACATCTACTAAAAATGAAGCATTAACTGCAGTAAATATTTTTTTAGAAAACACTTACACTGGTACAACAACTAATAATGAAGGTAATTATACTTTAGAACTTAATACCAAAGGAACTCATACCGTTGTTTTTCAATATTTAGGTTTTAAAACAGTCAAAAAAAAGGTAGATATCACTGCGTTTCCTTTTGAACTTAATATGGTCTTAGAAGAACAAAGTACTGACTTAGATGAAGTCGTTTTAAATTCTACCGAAAATCCTGCAAACGCTATAATTAGATCTGCAATTGCAAAACGAAAAGCGAATTTAGAACGTCAAAACACCTTTACCTCTAACTTTTACTCACGTGGATTAATAAAATTATTAAAAGCACCTGAGAAAATTTTAGGTCAAGAAGTTGGTGATTTAGATGGAAACTTAGACTCTACAAGACAAGGTATTATTTACTTATCTGAAACGGTTTCTAAATTAGAATATCAATATCCTAAAGCATTAAAGGAAACCATTATTGCCAGTAAAGTAAGTGGAGACAACAATGGATTTAGCTTTAATAACGCCAGTGATGTTAACTTTAACTTTTATAAAAACACGTTTGAGTTAGGCGAGCAAATTGTGTCTCCTATAGCTTCTTCCGCATTTGGGTTTTATAACTATAAATTAGTTGGAGGCTTTTTTGATGAAGAAGGTCATTACATTAATAAAATTAAATTAACTCCTAAACGTAAAAACGATAAAGCCTTTAGTGGTATTATTTATATTGTTGAAGACGATTGGAGTATTTATGGTGTAGATGTTACCATTACTGGACAACAAACAGGAATTGCACCGGTTAATTTCTTTCATTTAAAGCAAACCTATTCTTACTCTAAGAAAGATGATATCTGGGCGAAAATATCTCAGATATTCGATTTCAATTTTGGCTTTTTTGGTTTTGAAGGTGAAGGAACTTACAGTGTCGTTTATAGCGAATATGACTTTAAACCTAATTTTGATAAAAAGAATTTTACGCGTGAAATTTTATCTTTTGAAGATAATGCCAATAAAAAAGACTCTTTATATTGGAACACTAAACGACCTATTCCTTTAACTCAAGAAGAAGCTTCAGATTACGTTAAAAAAGATAGTATTGAAATACTAAGAAAATCAAAACCCTATTTAGATTCTATAGACCGTAAAAACAATAAGTTTAAACTTGGAGATGTAATTAGCGGTTACACTTATAATAATTCACACAAAAAATACAGACTTGGTTTTACATCGCCTTTAGATAAAATTAGTTTCAATACAGTGCAAGGTTGGAATTCTAACTTAGGCGTATTTTACTCAAAGCGCTACGATGACTATAAGCGTTTTATGAATATTGATGTTACAGCAAATTACGGTGAAGCCGATGATAGATTAAGAGCAACTGGACGTTTCTACTTTAAATTTAACAGTATAAAACGTAATTACATTCAACTAAAAGGTGGAATAAAAACGGAACAATTTAATAGTCAAAATCCAATTTCAAGAACCGAAAACTTAGTAAGCACCTTATTGTTTGAAGATAATTATATGAAATTATACGATAAGACTTTTGTGCAAGCAAGTTATGGCCAAGAGCTATTTAATGGTGTAAATATTGGGACAAACATTGCTTACGAAAAAAGAAAGCCATTATTTAACAATTCTAATTACGTGTTGTTAAATGATAAAGACGATGTTTATTTCAGTAACAATCCATTAGACAAAACAGCTTATAACACACCAAGTTTTAAGGAGCATAACATGTTAAAATTCAACGTAAATACAAGAATTAATTTTGCGCAAAACTATTTAAGTTATCCTGATGGAAAATACAATGTAAACACAGGAAAATTCCCAACGCTTTATTTAGGCTACGAAAAAGGCTTTAATGCAAGTAAAGAGATTTATAATTTTAATGAATTTAAAATTAGACTTACACATAGTGTGACACTGGGGGCAATGGGAAAATTTAGATATAACTTAAAAGGTGGTTTATTTAGTAATGCAGATGATATTGCTTTTATGGACTACAAACACTTTAACGGAAATGAAATTCACTTGGTAACTGACGGAAATTATAATAATAGTTTTAAAAACTTACCCTATTACAGTTTAAGTACCAATAAAAATTATGCTGAAGCGCATTTAGAACACAACTTTAAAGGTTACATTTTAAATAAAATTCCTTTATTAAGTAAGCTAAACTTTAATCTTATTGCTGGAGCTAAATTAGCGAGTTCTGATGCTTTTAAACCTTATACAGAATTCTCTTTAGGAGTTGATAATTTAGGTTTTGGTAAATACCGTTTCTTAAGAGTAGATTATGTTCGCTCATACCAAAGTGGCTTTTTAAATGATGCGGTTATGTTTGGAATTTCATTTTAAAACATGTGTAACAAATAGCTTAATTTAGTGACTTATAAAATAAAGTTCCTTTATGAATAAGGGATTAGCTATTATACTATTAGTTATTGTAGGACTTGTAATTACAGGATTCACCTATAAAACATCACAATTATTAGGAGCTGATTTTGTTATCGATTTCATTAAAAAAAATCCTAACAAATCAGCTTTAACTGTTTTTAATAATGGTGAAACGCTTGTTGCATATAAAGATAAACGTATGCAACCATTAGCAAGTACTATGAAAATAATAATTGCTATCGAGTATGCTATTCAAGCCAAAAACAACACTATAGATGCTAACCAGCTTATAGACATTAAAGACTTAGATATCTTTTATGTGCCTTTTACCGATGGCTATGCACACTATTATTGGTTAGAATCTATAAAACCTAAACTTGTAGATAATAAAATATCTATTAGAGAGATTGCAAAAGGTATGATTACCTATAGCTCTAATGCTAATATAGAATGGCTTCAAAAGAAATTAGGTTTAGAGCAAATTAATAAGCGTTTAAAACAATTAGGCGCAAAGCAACACGAGGATTTATACTACATCAGTTCATCTTTATTTATTGCAAAAGAAGCTTTCCCAAATTTAAAAGATGAAGCACTTTTAGAGGCATTAAAAAACTGTAGTGACAAAGATTATTTAGAAACTATTACAAAAATTCACAGCCAATTAATTTCTAATAAAGATTACAAAAATAATATAGGTAAAAATGGTCTAAAAGCGCAACGTATTTGGTCTGATAGATTACCAAAATCGACAACAAACACGTACGCCACATTAATGCAAAAATTGAATTCTAAAAACAATTTTAGTTCAGAAACGCATCAATATTTAGACGAAGTTATTGAAGGTTTAATGCAAAGTAAAGGCAACCAACAAAACCTAAAACACGCTGGACAAAAAGGTGGCTCTACTGCTGTCGTATTAACTAAAGCATTTTACGCCACAGATAAAAAAGGAAACACAACGGAACTTGCTATATTTTTTGATGATTTAACCTCTAAAGAACACCAAAAACTTTCTAAAAACTTAAATGCGTTTCTAATTGGTACACTTTACAACGAAGCATTTAAAAACAGGTTAATACAAACCTTTAAATAGTATGTTTTACAACGACAGACCAAAAATAGCCATTGAAAAAGACCAAACCGATCGTATTGTAGACATTGCTATTTGGGTGATTGTTATTGGAATGTTTGTAGTTAATCTATATATCTATTCCGATTTACCAGATAAAATCCCAGCACACTTTAGTTTGGATGGTACTGTAAATAGATATGACGATAAAAGTTTTATTTGGCTAATGCCAATTATAAGCTTGGTGTTATGTTACATTATGAGCACCATTACAAAATATCCGCATAGTTTTAATTACACCGAAAAAATCACAGAAGAAAATGCTGAAATTCACTACAAAGCAGGAAGCAAAATGATGCGTTTTGTAAATCTTAGTATGGCTGTACTCTTATTTTTAGTGAATTACCAAATATTAGATGTTGCGCTTAATGGTGAAGCAAAACAAATGACCTGGACTAATTATGCACTCATTATAATAGTTACACTTATGACTATAGTGCCTTTAGTTTTAGCAATAAAAGGCAAAAACAGTAAAAAGTGATTTCTAAGATTTATCTTTTTAAAGTGAAGTGAGATTTGTATTCTCTCACATTAGAGTCTCCAGAAATCGTGTATTGAACTGTATACCAATAATCGTTAGTTGGCATTGGGTTGTCATTAAAAGTTCCGTCCCAACCATTACCATTTGGAGCTAATTGCTTTAATAACTTACCGTATCTATCAAAAATTAATATAGAATTAACAGTCATATCAGATGTTGGATTAACATTCCAAGTATCGTTAAAACCATCTTGATTTGGTGTTACAAATAAAGGAAACACATCTGGTTCATCATTTACTGGAAAAGGAATTGTAGTAACAGTAGGATCTGTTTTGATAGCTAAAGTAAATACACCATAATTACCAACTAAAGCACTAACTCTATTATTAGTTGCATCTAATAAACCTACTTGATCTGCCCATTGTGAAGCCGTTGCATCCCAACGTGCAATATGAATATTCTCTGGAGCTGCTGCTATGATTTCGGCTTGTGTTGTATTAGAATCCCAACCAATTGATAAGAACACTTGGCTAGTTCCTGCATTTTGCTCTAAAACCCAATGTTCTGTATTATCTACTAATAATAAACTACTCGCGATACTTGTTGTTGGATAACTAATATTAGTGTCTACAAAATTATATTCCCAACTAAAACGTCAGCAGTCGTATCAGGTTGTGATATTTTAGCATTTCTGTAAAACTGTCCATTTCCTGTAGGATAAGTAAATTCAGTATCTCCTACCTTAATTACTGTGCCATCTACGTGACTTGCATCACTTGTATTTGTATGATCGGCATTTTGTTCAAAAACAAACATACCGTTAGAGATATCATTGGCAACAATCCCATTTTCAAAATTAGCCTCATTTGTTACGTTAATATCACCTTGCAAATCTATAATTGAAGGTATTGCAATATTATTAAAAGTAACATCATAAAAATAACTAGATTCATTTCCTGATATGGTTTGAGTAGTACCTCCAACAAAATTAGTTTTTCCGCTATCAAGACCTAAAACGGTATAATCTACATTACCATTGTTAGTCCAATTACTTGATGCATGTACATCACCATTATTCCAAAAATCTGCTCCAACGTCATTAACAAATTCGCTTTTAAAACTTACTTTGTATTCAGACCCAACGTAAACAACTCCTTCATTATTAATTTGACTAGTAGCATTAAAACAACTTAGTGTAAGGATAAAAAGTAGGATGTACTTATACATGAATATTAATTTTTAAATTAAAGAGTTTGCTAGTTTGGGGCCAACAATAATTACTGGTGTAAAAATACTATAAATAATAGAAAATGAGATGTCATATATATCACATTTATATACTAATTCAGGAAAATAAAGCCTGAAAACAGTGAAAAAGCATTTTAAATGAATACTATTATACTGAAAAATATCATTAATTCTTGTCTTGCAATAAAGGGACAAATTTAAACTCTCCAAGTTCTATTTTCGTGAATTCCTTCTGACTTTTACGTTCAAATAATGTCATAATTTGAACCTTATCTCCTACCGGAATCACCAAACGTCCACCAATTTCTAATTGTGCCAATAATGGTTTTGGAACAAAAGGTGCTCCAGCAGTTACAATAATACTTTTAAATGGTGCTTGTTCTGGTAAACCTTTATAACCATCGCCAAAAATAAGTTGCTTAGGTCGGTAACCTAATTTTGGTAAAAAATTACTCGTAATTTTAAATAATTCACGTTGGCGTTCTATACTATACACTTTTGCTCCTAACAAACACAATACAGCTGTTTGGTAACCACTACCCGTTCCTATTTCTAAAACTTTATCGCCTTTATTAACTTGCATTAGTTCCGTTTGAAACGCTACAGTATAAGGTTGAGAAATGGTTTGATTAGCCGCAATAGGGAATGCTTTATCTTGGTAAGCGTGATCTAAAAAACTAGAATCCATAAATAAATGACGCGGTATTTGTCCTACTGCTTGTAAAACTTCAGCTTTAGTAATGCCCTTTTTAATTAGTATATCGACTAATTTTTGACGTAATCCTTGGTGTTTTAATGTATCTATCAAACGAAATGGTTTTAACTCGTGTTGTTAAAAATATGGAGTAAAAATAACTAAATTTTAATAGTAATTTCATTAAAAATTACGCGTTAAAATAACTAAATTTGAAAAAAACTCAATAACATGTCAAACGCAGGTGTATTAGGTGCCGGGCACTTAGGAAAAATACATTTAAGACTTCTAAACGAGTCAACAAAATATAATTTAGTAGGTTTTTACGATGCCAGTCCTGAAAATGGAAAAGCTGTTGAAGCTGAATTTGGTTACAAATACTTCGACTCTATTGAAAGTCTTATTGACGCTGTAGATATGGTAGATATTGTAACACCAACGCTTTCCCATTACGACTGTGCGATACAAGCCATTAAAAAAGGTAAACATATTTTTATTGAAAAGCCAATTACAAATACTGTAGAAGAAGCCGAAAATCTTCGTGCTTTAGTTGCAACCTATGAAGTAAAAGGTCAAGTTGGTCACGTAGAACGTTTCAACCCAGCTTTTAAAGCGGTTAAACATCAATTAGACCAACCTATGTTTATTGAAGCGCATCGTTTGGCAGAATTTAACCCAAGGGGAACCGATGTTCCTGTGGTGTTAGATTTAATGATTCACGATATTGATGTTATTTTAAGTGTGGTTCAATCTAAAGTTAAAAATGTATCTGCAAGTGGTGTTTCAGTCATTAGTGATACACCAGATATTGCTAATGCACGTATAGAATTTGTAAATGGTTGTGTAGCTAATTTAACAGCGAGCCGTATTTCACTTAAAAATATGCGTAAAACTCGTTTCTTTCAAAAAGACGCTTACATCTCTGTAGATTTCTTAGAGAAAAAATGTGAAGTAGTTAAAATGAAAGATGCACCGGAAACACCAGGAGATTTCGATATGATTTTACAAAATGCTGAAGGTGTAAAAAAACAAATCTATTTTGATAATCCACATGTATCGGCTAACAATGCGATTTTAGACGAGTTAGAAACTTTTGCAGACGCTATAAACAATAACACAAAGCCAATTGTAACCTTACACGATGGTACGGAAGCTTTACGTGTTGCAAGTATGATTATAGATCAGTTTTAATATGAAAAAAAACATTTTACCAATTCTTGGTCTAGCATTACTATTTTCGTCTTGTGCTAAAAAAGAAGCGATAAGCAAGGAAACTGATAATTACAGATACGAGTTTTCTGAACTTTCATTATCATTAGTTTCTATCAATAATTATTCAAAATCATCAGATTTAGATGTTTTAAATGCTGAAAGTATTAGTTTACCCGATCTTTTTAAATTCTTAGTTAATGATTCTATTATTGTAGATTTTAAAGAAGATGATTTAAAAACGATAAACCTTGAAGTGCTTGCGGAAGAATTTCATAAACCAAGTACTTTAAAAAAGGATTTATTTGATGCCGTAGTTAGTGAACTTCAACTTAAAGTTAGAAAAACCAAATCTAAAGTTTTAGAGTTGGTCATTGTCGATTCTTTAAAATTAGGACAACACATTTCTGAAAATGATGGATCAAATTCTTCCAAAACGTACCAGTCCAAAGATTCTATTAGTATTGAAAACGTTGGGTTTAAAGCGTTTTGTAAAATCATCAATAAAAAATTTGATATCAATACGATAAGTGATAATACATCGTCTTATATTAATTATAATGTGAAATTTGACGATTTAGAACAATTTAAATCAGATATGAAAACTAAGATTGGTCTTGAATTAAAAAACACGAACAAACAGAAAACGACTTATTTAATAAGTAAAAAATAAAGTTTAATTAAAATTACGGTTAGTTATTATATTAAACCAGCCACTAAATATTATAAAATGAAAAACATAGCAGTAATTGGTGCAGGAACAATGGGTAACGGAATTGCTCACACATTTGCACAATCAGGATTTAAAGTACAATTAATTGATATTAGCGAAGCTTCTTTAGAACGTGGTATGGCTAACATTTCTAAGAACTTAGACCGTATGGTTGTTAAAGAAAAAATTACCGAAGCTGATAAAGCCACAACTTTAGCTAACATTACAACGTTTACAAGTATTGAAACTGGAGTTGCATCGGTAAGTTTAGTGGTTGAAGCAGCGACTGAAAACAAAGACTTAAAACTTAAAATATTTAAGCAATTAGATGAAGTTTGTCCTAAAGACACCATTTTATCTACTAACACTTCTTCAATTTCTATTACTGAAATTGCAGCCGTAACATCAAGACCAGAATTGGTTATTGGAATGCACTTTATGAATCCAGTGCCAATTATGAAATTAGTTGAAATTATTCGTGGTTATAGCACAAGTGATGAAGTTACTAACACGATAATGGAATTATCTAAAACATTAGGTAAAATTCCTACTGAGGTTAACGATTATCCTGGTTTTGTTGCCAATCGTATTTTAATGCCAATGATTAACGAATCTATTGAAACGTTATATAATGGTGTTGCTGGTGTTGCAGAAATTGACACTGTAATGAAATTAGGTATGGCACATCCAATGGGTCCATTACAATTAGCAGATTTTATTGGTTTAGATGTTTGTTTATCTATCTTAAATGTGATGTACGACGGATTTAAAAATCCTAAATATGCACCTTGCCCATTATTAGTAAATATGGTTATGGCTGGTAAATTAGGTGTAAAATCTGGTGAAGGTTTCTATGACTATTCAGAATCAAGAAAAGCAGAAAAAGTATCTAAGCAATTCGCTTAAATTTTAGTTAGCAGTTTTTTAGTCTTCAGTGGCAGTATTGCTTATTGAAGACTGGAGACTGAAGACTTATAAACTGAACAAATGAGCAAAATCCTTCCGTTTAAAGCTGTACGACCAACACGAGATAAAGTAAGCCTTGTGGCATCACGCTCGTACCAAAGTTATACAGTAGAACAACGTGAAGCACGTTTGCGCGATAATCCGTTTTCATTTCTTCATATTGTAAATCCGGGTTACAAGTACGATAAAATTTTTTCTGGTGAAGAACGTTACCAGTTGGTTAAAAATCGTTACTTAGAATTTAAAGAAGATAAAGTCTTTATTCAAGACAAAAAACCGTGCTATTACATTTATAAAATTATAAATCGTGAGCAACAAGAGTTTAATGGTATTATAGCTTCTGCAAGTGTTGAAGATTATAAAACTGGTGTGATTAAAAAACACGAAGAAACCATTGCTTCTAAAGAAACGACCTTTAAGAATTACTTAAAGACTGCTGGTTTTAATGCCGAACCTGTACTCCTAACCTATCCTAAAAATGATACCATTAGGAATATCATTTTAAAAACTCAAGAAGAACGTGCAGAATTTGAATTTACAACCACATATAAAGACACGCATTATTTATGGCTTATAGAAGATGAAAAATCTATAACCGCTATACAGCAAGAGTTTGAAAAAATAGACACATTATATATTGCCGATGGACATCACAGAAGTTCATCATCGCAATTATTATGTGATGAATTAACTTCGGAAAACAAAAACCACACAGGTCAAGAAGCTTACAACTACTTTATGAGTTTTTTAATTAGTGAAGAAGAATTAAAACTTCACGAATTTAACCGTTTGGTTAAAGATTTAAACGGCTTAACTAAAGATGAATTCTTAATTAAATTAGATGCTATTTTCCGTATTGAAAATCGTGGAGAAATCCCATACAAGCCAAGTAAGGCACATCATTTTAGTATGTATTTAGATGGTGAATTTTACTCGTTATATTTACGTAAAATCGATTTTAAATTCAACACCGCTTTAGATGGGTTAGATGCACAAATCTTATATGATACTATATTAAATCCTATACTTGGTATTAAAGATTTACGTAAAAACAATCGTTTGGATTATTTAAGCGGGAAAAAAGATATTGTCTATCTAAAAAGTAAAGTAGATTCTGGCGAGTTTAAAGTTGGATTTGGAATGTTACCAACCAATATTAAACAACTTAAACAAATTGCCGATGAAGGCTTAATTATGCCTCCAAAAAGCACCTATATAGAACCTAAACTTAGAAGTGGCGTCGCTATTTATGAATTCTAACCAGAAAAATACAATTTAAATGCCTAAATTCTTAACTACAGCAGGAAATTCATATCAGATTGAACAAACAATCATAAATGCCAAAGAAATACTAATACTAGTTACACCTTATCTACAATTAAGCAAAAACTTAATGGATAGACTAAATGATGCTAACAAAAGGAACGTAAAAATCACTTTAATTTACGGTAAACAAAATTTGAATGAACGAGAAAATGTTAAACTAAATAATCTAAATAATTTAGAAATATATTATTGTGAGAATTTACATTCAAAATGCTATTTAAATGAAAATGATTTAATTATTAGTTCAATGAATTTATATGAGTATTCAGAAAGAAATAATCGAGAAATGGGGATTTATTTCACTAAAACTGACGATTTAAATATCTATGAAAACACTTCTCAAGA
>DAISIZ010000032.1:0-11992 GCA_036821745.1 Aurantibacter sp.
AACATCGTTTGTTTTTACTCCTGAATCACTGATAAAGTCAACTCCAGATGTTACTGTGTTCGTTCCTTCATTTAAAACAAAGTATCCATTCTCATAGTTACCTAAAGGTAAAGAAGTAGAACCAGCTTCAGTAAAAGTAGCATCATCATCACTACTACAAGATGTTGTAAATAAAGCTATTGATAAAGCTAAAAGTAAAAATTTGTTTAAAAGTTTCATTTGTGTTTAATTTAATATTTAATATTTAGGTACGTGTTAAAATTAATTCCTGGCATATTTCTACCTAAAACAGTTTGGTATTCAAAGTCCATAAAGTTTTTAAGTTTAAAGCCTAAAGTGATTTGTTTTGGTGCTTTAAAGGTATATTCTGCACCTGCATTAGAAATCTGATATTCTTTAATTGCAAATTTGGGATTGTGGTCTGATGTAGAAAACACATCGCCTACAAATAAGTGTTCGTAAAAAACGGTAATGCCTTTATAGTTGTAAGATAAAGAGCTGTTAAACTTATGTAATGGCACATATGGTAATTGTTTACCAAGTTTTTTGTTTTCAGAAATGGTATAACCGTAAGTTCCATTTAAAGCAATGTGATGGTTTTTGTAGATTTTTCGTATTGTTAAACGAGATTCTAAACCATAAGTTTCGACTTCATCAATATTAACTGGAGACCATAATCCGCCTTGTGGTGTCCATCTAATCATATTATCAATAGCATTGTAGTAACCTGTCACACCAAAGTTTAACCATTTAAAATCTACATCATGACTCATTTCATACTGCTGAGACGTTTCTGGAAGCAGATCTAAATTCCCTCCGGTTTCCCAATACAAGTCATTAAATGTTGGGATTCTAAAGTTTTTAGAGATATTTAACTTTATAGTATACCGTTTAAAAAGATTATAATTTAATCCTAAATTATAAAGTAATGGACTTTTATAATTATTAGTCACTTCTTGTCTAACCGAAGCTTCATATAGTAATTTCTTAAATAACTGATGCTTTAACAACAAGCTAAAACCAGCAATTTGACGCTTTACCTTTTCAATACTTGAACCTTCACCTCTATTTTGTGTAAAATCAATAACTGGATTAATGGTTATTTTTTTATTTAATTGATAGCTTAAATCATATTTGGCAATCATACTTTTTACTTCACTTCCCGTATAATCATCCGTTTCTATATCCGCAAAATACTGATAAGCTTCTGTTAAATATGCTAACCTTAAATTAGAGGTGAACTTATTATATTGCCCAGTCCAAACAACTAAAGATCGTGTGTCAAAATTATCATATTTAGTCTTATTATCTCTTGGTGTTTCTAGTGACAAGTGTCGACTTCCCAAGAAAAAGTTATTATAAAATTTAAGCGTATTCTTGGTATCTAGTTTGTAGGCCAAACTAAACATCACATCAGAATTGTAAAACTGTCCGTTTACATTTTCTTCTTCGGATTTTACATACGGATAATCATTATCAGACTTTAAGAAGTTAATTCCCGATTCTACTGATAATTTCTTATCAGAAAAAGCAACTTTATAATTACCGTTGTACGTATCAAAACTACCACCATTAAAGCCAAATTCATTTTGAAACCCTTTGTTAAAACTTAAATCATTTTTTAAGTGGATTGTTCCTCCAATAGCTCCACTTCCGTAAAGCACGCTTCCACCACCAGCTCTAACTTCAAATTGATTAAAGTTTCGTGTAGAGATAGTGTTAAAATCGGTTTGACCTGTGGTTTGAGAATTAATATTTATACCATTCCAAACTACGGCAGTTTGTGAAGCTGTAGAACCTCTAAATGACGGCGAAGAAGTCATTCCTAAGCCATATTCTTTAAAATAAATAGGCGTATTATAATTAATTAGCGTCGTTAAATCGCCACTTGTGCGCTTTATAATACTATCTAAAATAACTTGAGAGACTTGCGTATTGGTGTATTGCTTTAACTTAACATCACTTAAAACAACCTCATCTAATTTTTGGATAGAATCTAACTGTGCTAAACCAAATATTGGCAGCAATACTAAAACAAATATGTAATTTAATTTCTTCATAGTTCATTAAGATTTTTTACCCGAAAATCGATTATGACTTATAAATCTTGGCAGGTCTCCTGGCTTGTTTTTAATTGCTATACCTTCCCAGTTTTTTAAACCAGTGGTTTAAGACTTAACAATTATCTTAAAAAAGAACACTAAAACAATTTTAGTGTAAAACCTACAGTTGCGGGAACAGCTTGAGACTAAAAAATTAGTTAAATTCTTAACACTCAATTCCCTTTTAATCTGCACAATACAAAAATCATACAGAACCAAAATTTTGTGCAAATGTACTACCTATTTTTAAAAACTGAGCATTATTATTATTTTATTCTTAAAAAAAGGCTAATCTTTGCCAAACTTATCATCAAATTCGCAATATGATTTATTACATCACAGGTGGAGAACGATCGGGAAAAAGTAGTTATGCACAAGATTTGGCAACCACTTTATCCCAACAACCAAAATACATTGCTACTTCAAGAATTTGGGACGACAATCACCGAGAACGTGTTGATAGACACATCTCCGATCGTGATGAACGTTGGGTAAATATTGAAGAAGAAAAGCAAATTTCAACAAAAATAAACCCTAAAGAAGTAGTCGTAATTGACTGCGTTACTTTATGGCTAACTAACTACTTTGTAGACACAAAAAATGATATGCAACAAAGTTTAAATTTGGCTAAAACCGAGTTTAATAAACTTTTAGATTTGGACGCTACAATTATTATTATTTCTAATGAAATAGGAATGGGCGTTCACGCACAAACACAAATAGGAAGGCACTTTACAGAACTTCAAGGTTGGATGAATCAACACATTGCTAAACACGCCAACAGAGCCATTATGATGGTTTCTGGTATACCATTGACACTAAAATAAATGACTAAAATCACACCAACAGCCAACAAAACATTTGAAGCTAAATTACAGCATAAAATAGATTTAAAAACTAAGCCTTTAGGCGCTTTAGGCCTTTTAGAAACTGCAGCTTTTAAAATTGGATGTATACAACAAAGTTTAACGCCAACCATACAAAAACCAACCATGGTTATTTTTGCAGGAGATCACGGTATTGCAAAAAAAGGCGAAGTAAATCCTTTTCCTCAAGAAGTAACGGCTCAAATGGTTTATAATTTTGTAAATGGCGGCGCTGCTATAAATGTATTTAGTGATACCAATAATTTAGATTTAAAAATTGTTGATACTGGTGTGAATCATCAGTTTGAAAACGGTTTAAATATTATTGACGCAAAAATAGATTTAGGCACAAAAAATTACCAAGATGAACCTGCTATGTCTTCTACTGAATGTCACACAGCTTTAGAAAACGGTGCTAACATTGTAAACAACTTATTTAAAGCAGGTTGTAACACCATTGGATTTGGTGAAATGGGTATAGGAAACACCTCATCCGCGTCATTATTAATGGCTTATTTTACAAACTCAAACATTAAAGATTGTGTTGGTTCTGGAACTGGTTTAGATGGTAGTGGTATTTCAAAAAAAGCTAAAATTTTATCGGAAGTATTTAACACCTATCAACCAAAAACGGCACAAGAAGCTTTAGCTACTTTTGGAGGTTTTGAAATCGTAACCATGTGTGGTGCTATATTAGAAGCTGCTCGTTTAAAAATGACCATTATTATAGATGGTTTTATTGTTACTGCAGCCTTTTTAGCCGCACATGCTATTGATAAAAACTGTATGGATTATGCCTTATTTTCTCATAACTCTAATGAGCAAGGTCATATAAAAATGTTAAATTTTTTAAACGTTACACCACTACTCCAATTAGGTTTAAGGTTAGGCGAAGGAACTGGCGCTGCTTTATCGGTACCGTTGTTAAAAGCCTCGGTTAATTTTTTAAACCATATGGCAAGTTTTGAAAGTGCTGGTGTAAGTAATGAAATAGAATAAATGTTAAAAAAAGAACTACATATTTTTCTGACAGCGGTGATGTTTTTCACTCGTATCCCTTGTCCTAAATGGACCGATCACAACCCTGATTATTTAAGACAAAGCTCTAAATATTTTTCATTAGTTGGGATAATTGTAGGTGGTTTTGGTGCCTTAGTCTTTTATGGTTTACAGTTTATTTTTTCTACTGAAATAAGCTTACTTATAAGTATGACATCAACTATTTTTATAACTGCTGGATTTCACGAAGACGGTTTTGCCGATGTTTGCGATGGTTTTGGTGGCGGATGGACCAAAGAAAAAATCTTAATGATAATGAAAGATTCAACTTTGGGAACTTACGGTGTTATTGGATTGATTTGCATTTTAGGCTTAAAATTTTTAGCCTTAAGAGAATTGTCTAATTACGAAATTCCATTTCTTATAATTTGTGGTCACGCTTTAAGTCGTTTTGTAGCTACCACATTAATTTACACACAACCTTACGTTAGGCAAGAAAACAGTAAAAGTAAACCTGCAGCCAAAGGCATTACATTAACAATGGTAGTTTATTCAGCCATTTTTGCACTAATACCTGCATTACTTTTTAACCCAATTATATTGCTCGGTTTAATACCAATGTATTTAGGAAAACTATATTTAGAAGGTAAATTTAAAAAATGGATTGGCGGACAAACTGGTGATTGCGCTGGTGCAGTTCAACAATTTACCGAAGTTATATTTTATTTAAGCATCGTTGCGCTATGGAAATTTATTTAGTAAGACATACCACGCCAGATATTGAAAAAGGCATTTGTTATGGACAAAGTGATATTGGCTTAACCGACACTTTTCAGTCAGAATTTGAAACCTTAAGAAAAGAATTACCTGAAGATTTATCAGCATATAAAATTTACTCAAGTCCTTTAAAACGTTGTGCTTCTTTAGCTGAACAACTAAACGCTAACCTAATTACAGACGAACGTTTAAAAGAATTAAACTTTGGCGATTGGGAATTAAAAGCTTGGAACGACATACCAGAGAAAGAAATAAATCCTTGGATGAAAGACTTTGTAAATGTCAAAACCACAAATGGTGAATCGTACACCGAATTATCAAATCGCGTGTTAGATTTTTTTAAAAGCGTAACTTTAGATTCTAAAAATACAATTGTGGTATCGCACGCTGGTGCTATAAGAGCTTTTTTAGCTGATGTGTTACATATAGATTTAAAAGACTCGTTTAATATTAAAATAAACTATGGTGATTGTTTTCATTTAAGATATGAAAACAATGCATTTCAACTTATAACCGAAATCAACTTATAAAACATATGAAGATTCTCATCAAACTATGTGTCTTAATTTTATTAGTATCAGCCTGTAAAAAAGAGGTTAAAACTAATGATGCAACTTCAACCATAATAAAAGAAGTCACTGAAGTTCCTTTAAAATATGCCAAAGGGTTTACCATTAAAAACTACGAAACTTATAAAGAAGTTTTAGTTACTTCGGCTTGGCCAAATAGCGATAAAAACTTTCGTTACCTTGTTGTAAATGAAGGTGAACAAACACCAGAACATACCAAAGAAGATGTTGTTGTTAAATTACCTATTAATAAGTTAGTAGTAATGTCTACTACCAATATTCCTGCTTTAGAATATTTAGATATAGATGATAAGTTGGTTGGTTTTCCGAGTACGAATTATATTTCTTCAGAAAAAACAAAAAAACGCGTTGACAACGGAGAAATTAAAGACTTAAATAACAACTTAGAAATTAATATGGAGCTGTTATTAGAATTACAGCCTGAATTAGTGGTTGGGTTTTCGGTAAACGGAAATAACAAAAGTTTAAACCAAATGGAGCGTTTTGGTATTCCTGTTGTTTTAGATGGCGCTTGGACTGAGGCAAGCCCATTAGGTCGTGCAGAATGGCTAAAATTTATTGCCGTATTTTTCAATAAAGAAGAAAAAGCAAATGCTATTTTTAAGGACATAGAAAGCAATTATTTAAACGCGAAACAAATCGCTAAAGAAGTTAAAGACCAACCTGTAGTTTTTTCAGGTTCAATGTTTAACGAGGTTTGGAATATTCCTGGCGGACAAAGTTTTGTGGCAAAGTTTTTAGAAGATGCTAATACTAATTACCTTTATAAAGACACTAACAAAAATGGAAGTTTACAACTAAATTTTGAAAACGTTTTAGAAAAAGGTCAAAGTGCTAAATTATGGATTGGTGCTGGAAATTTTAAAAGCAGAGTCGATATGTTAGAAACACACAATGGCTATTCGTATTTTGAAGCTTTTAAATCGCAAAACATTTATACGTACACAAAAAACGTCACTAAAAACGGTGGTTTACCTTATTTTGAATTAGGACCATTACGACCAGATTTAGTTTTAAAAGACGTAATTAAAATTTCGCATCCAGAATTATTAGCCGATTACAAAACAACATTTTTCAAAAAAATAGATTAATTGCAGGTTTCTAAAACATACAAATTACCATTTACCTTACTTATAGTAGGCTTATTGCTTTGCTTTATACTTAACGTAAGTTTAGGTTCGGTTTATATTCCTATTAAATCGGTTTTTAATTGTTTAATTGGAAACACTTTAGACAATACCTCTTGGCAAAATATCATTCAAGGTTACCGATTACCAAAAGCTATTACCGCCATTTTAGTTGGTTCTGGATTAGGGATTTCTGGAATGCTTATGCAAACACTTTTTCGTAATCCTTTAGCTGGACCTTTTGTTTTAGGAATAACGTCTGGAGCGAGTTTAGGTGTTGCTATTGTAATTATGGGATCGTCATTTTTAGCAGGAACGTTTACCGATGTGCTTACCTCAAAATGGAGTTACATTATTGCGGCCAGTTTAGGAAGTTTCTTGGTACTACTAACCGTTCTTATTGCATCGTCTAAAGTGAAAGACACTATGGCTATTTTAATTATTGGTCTTATGTTTGGAAGCGTTACCAATGCTATTGTTAGCGTGCTTTCTTATTTTGGTTCGGCAGAAGAATTACAACAATACATTTTTTGGGGATTTGGTAGTTTAGGTAATTTACAATGGGAAGAATTACGAATTTTTAGCATCATATATGCTATTGGTACTTTCTTTAGCATTCTATCTTTAAAAGCACTTAACACTTTACTTTTGGGTGAAAACTACGCCCGAAGCTTAGGTTTAAACATCAAACAAAGCCGATTAATCATTATCATAGCGACCAGTTTATTAGCTGGAACAATTACGGCTTTTACTGGACCAATTGCTTTTGTAGGTTTGGCTGTTCCGCACATAACGAGACAATTATTTAAAACATCAAATCACAAAGTTTTATTACCAGCAGTGTTTTTATTTGGTGCTATTATTATGCTAATTTGCGATGCTATTGCACAATTACCAAGCAGTAGTTACACCTTACCAATTAACGCAATCACGTCGTTAATTGGTGCTCCAATAGTCATTTGGTTATTAGTACGTAAACAAAAAAT
This sequence comes from Aurantibacter sp., assembly GCA_036821745.1. Classification (GTDB taxonomy): domain Bacteria; phylum Bacteroidota; class Bacteroidia; order Flavobacteriales; family Flavobacteriaceae; genus Aurantibacter. The sequence goes on from DAISIZ010000032.1 coordinate 7,448, forward strand.
AAGCTTTTAAGGATTATTAAATATTGAAAAAAAGTCAGCCACATATCACACTACAAGCTACTAACCTATTGGTTGGTTATGTTTCTAAAAAAAAGGAAACGTGTATAGCTTCATCTATAAATTTTAAAGCATTTGCTGGCGAATTAATTGGACTTGTTGGTGCAAATGGTATTGGAAAATCGACTTTAATACGAACACTTACGCATATTCAACCACCATTATCTGGTACGGTTTCTATTGAAAACCAATTACTTTCAACTTATAAACCGTATGAATTAGCAACTAAACTAAGTTTGGTTTTAACCGAAAAAAACTTCTCCAGAAATTTAAGCGTTTTTGAATTGGTCGCTTTAGGAAGACAACCTTATACGAATTGGGTCGGAACTATTACAGAAGAAGACACACAGCAAGTAAAACAAGCTTTAGAGCAAACCAACACTTTAGATTTAGCCGATAAGAAATGTAACGAATTAAGTGATGGTCAACTTCAAAAAGTACTTATTGCAAGAGCCATAGCTCAAGATACACCAATCATTATTTTAGATGAACCCACAACGCATCTGGATATGTATCATAAAGCTTACATTTTAAAATTATTACAACGCATTGCGAAAGCATCAAATAGAACCATTTTATTTTCTTCACACGAAATTAATTTAGCCATTCAATTGTGTGATAAAATGTTAGTGATGAATAGCGAACAGGTCTTTTACAATGAACCTTGTAAACTTATTGAAGCACAAGTTTTCGAAACACTTTTCCCAAAAGACATCATTTCATTTAATTCTAATTCGGGAAGTTTTATTGTTAAGAAATAAGTTCTTAATAATTGGTATTAACATTATGATAACTAAATTGGTACGCAAATTGCTCACATTTAGTAACATTAAAAACCAATATATTATGAAAGCATTAAAAACAACCTTACTTGTAGGTCTTACCGTTTTTACTTTTAGTAACTGTAATGCCCAATGGGGTAAAAAAATTAAAGGAAATGGTAACGTAACTACAATTACCAGATCGACTTCGGACTATGACCAAATTAAACTGGCTGGCTCTATGGACTTTAAATTAGTTGAAGGTCAAGAAGGCAAAATCACTTTAAAAGGAGAAAGTAACTTATTAGATTACATTATTACCGAAACTGATGGCGACCAATTAACCATTAAGTTTAAAAACAACGTTAATATTGCCTACGGAAGAAAAAAAATTGAAATCACTATTACTTATAGAGACATCAGTTATGTGTCGCTTGCTGGCTCTGGAGATGTGACAAATAACTCAACAATTAAAGCCAAACGTTTTACAACGAAACTTTCTGGTTCTGGAGATATTGCACTTAATATAGAAAGTAATTCTACTGAAGTAACCGTAACTGGTTCTGGAGATTTAAAACTTGTGGGAAACACCAACAAATTAAAAGCAACTGTAACTGGTTCTGGAGATTTTCACGGAAAAAAATTAGCAAGTACAAATGCAGATTTAAAAGTAACTGGTTCTGGAACTATTGATGCAATGGTAAAAGATAACTTGAAAGCTAAAGTAACAGGTTCTGGAGACATTAATTATTACGGAAATCCAAAAGACACCGATAATAAAGTCGTTGGTTCAGGAGATATTTCTAAAATGTAGCCATTACAATAATTACATTTTTTACAGAAAAGGTTTTAACGCAAGTTGAAACCTTTTTTTGTTAATAACGCTTTATGTAATCGTTTATATTCTTATCATCAAAAAGCTATCTTTGATTAAGAACTTTTTTATGACAGAAACTATTTACATTATTATTGCCATTTTTTGCGCACTGCTAATTGGTGCATATTTAGGTAAACTTTTTAACAGTTTAAAAACCAAAGGGCAAAACAATGCCTTAACCGAAAGAAACACGAATCTTAAAGAGCAACTTGACGTTTTAAAATCACAATCTAAATCGGAACAAGACAAACAAAACAAATGGTTTGAAGAACAATTAGACACTTTAAAAAGTACGATTAATAAAGTTGAAATTGATCGCGAAAGTATCAGACGTGAAAAGTATTTTTTAAATGAAGCACTAACGCGAAAATCAACAGAGTTTGATCATTTAAAACAATTAAGCACACAAAAAGATGAAGAATTAGAACTTCGTCAAGAACAACTACGCAAAGATTTTGAATTGTTAGCTAACAAAATTCTGGAAGAGAAATCGGAAAAATTCACACATCAAAACAAAGAAAACATTAAAGCGATTTTAAATCCTTTAAATGAAAAAATACAAGGCTTCGAGAAAAAAGTAAACGATTCTCAGAGAGATAGTGCTATTATGCACACGGCTTTAAAAGAGCAATTATTAGGTTTAAAAGATTTGAATTTGCAAATGACAAAAGAAGCCACTAACCTTACTAAAGCTCTAAAAGGCGATAGTAAAATGCAAGGAAATTGGGGCGAATTGGTTTTGGAACGTGTTTTAGAAAAATCTGGATTAGAAAAAGACCGCGAGTATTTTGTGCAACAAAGTTTTACTCTCGAAGATAATTCGCGCGTATTACCTGATGTGGTTTTGCATTTACCTGATCAGAAAAAAATGATTATTGACTCTAAAGTATCACTAACCGATTACGAACGTTTTGTAAATGCCGATTTAGAAGAGCGACCACAATTTTTAAAAGCACATATTAATTCTATAAAACGTCACGTCGACCAATTATCGGCTAAAAACTACCAAGATTTATATGATATAGAATCGCCAGACTTTGTATTGTTATTTATTCCTATTGAACCAGCTTTCGCTATTGCCATTAATGAAGAAAATGCGCTATATAATAAAGCTTTCGAGAAAAACATTGTGATTGTAACACCAACTACATTATTAGCCACATTACGAACTATAGATACGATGTGGAATAACGAAAAGCAACAACAAAACGCCATAGAAATTGCACGACAAGCTGGTGCTCTATATGATAAATTTGAAGGCTTGGTTAAAGATTTAACTGGCGTTGGTAAAAAAATAGACGATGTTAAAAAGGATTATTCATCAGCAATGAATAAGTTAGTTGATGGTCGTGGAAACTTAATTACCAGTGTCGAGAAACTAAAAAAAATGGGCGCCAAAGCAAAAAAAGCCTTACCTGAAGCTATTGTAAAACGTGCTGAAGAAAATTAAATTCCAAAATAATAAAACACTAAATTCCAATTCTAAGTGATTTGGGTTTCGACACGAATTACTCTAATTATCACTAAATTATATCATAATTAATAAAGTCTTCGATTGAGCTCAGACTGACAACTGCGGACTAAAAAATAGAACTTATGTTCAAAAAAGTAGACGATTCCAGAATAAGTATATCCGAATTAATGTTACCATCACACTCAAATTTTAGTGGTAAAATTCACGGTGGTTATATTTTACATTTAATGGATCAAATTGCATTTGCTTGTGCCAGCAAGCATTCTAAAGCATATTGCGTAACCGCTAATGTTGCCAATGTAGATTTTCTAAACCCTCTATTGAGGTTGGCGAATTAGTCACTTTGAAAGCATCGGTTAACTGTGTTGGGAATACCTCTATGGTAATTGGTAATTGGTATTCGTGTGGAAGCCGAACATACGCAAACAGGCGTTTTTAAACATTGTAATTCGTCTTACTTTACAATGGTTTCAAAAGATGATAATGGTAAAAAAGTTGCCGTTCCTGGCATTATTTCAAATGATAAAACCGAAGTGAAACGGTACTTAAAAGCCATTAAACGAAAAGAAATGAAGCTAAAGCGTGAAGATGAATTTGATAGCGAAAGTTTTTCTTATTACGACTATTTAGAAGAACTTAAAGGCAGAAAAGTAAAAATTGAGTTACCCGAACATTTAGACTAATAACTCTTTTTTTTAATATCTTTTTTATGAACTATAATAATAATAATAATAATAATGTATATTCAAATTCACCTTCAGTAATGTTAAATCTAGGTGATGTGGCATCAAACGGATCTCCCGCTACAAAATCAAAACGACCTCTTACAACACCTTGAGCTAAATTTACATAATCAACATAAATTGTTCCAGAAAGTGTTTCTTCATTTACAGTGTTTGTTAAATCTATCAAATCAATGTGTGAGGTTGTCTCAGAAGTTGTATCATCTACCGTATACGATGTATTTTCAACTAAGTGATTTTTATCTAACCAAATATTAATTTCTAAAATACCATTTGCCCCACCTAAAATACCATTTCTACTTTGAAATAAAACATAATCACTTAACGGGTATGCTCCAAAAATATTAGTAGTTGATTGCAGATTAGTATTTAAAGGGTTATTATACATATGCTGAACACCATCCAATTTATAAGACATAGCAAACGGATTTATTGTTGTTGCGGTAGATCCTCCAGTAGTATTTGTCCCATTAACACTAGCGTTCAATGTAGTTGCACCAGTTAAATCAAATCCTTCTAAAGGTTCATTTTCACATGATGTGAACGTAAATACAATAGCAAAAATTGTAAATAAAAAGGTTGTTATATTTTTCATAAGGTTTTAATTTTTTCTACTATTATTTAAAGATAGTG
>DAISIZ010000032.1:12002-17740 GCA_036821745.1 Aurantibacter sp.
TTATTTGAATAACAAACATAAGCTTTTTATTGTACTTTTTTACAACAAAAAAAGCATTCTAAATATTTTAGAATGCTTTTTGAAATATATTTTATTTTTAATTACTGCTTAGTGTATACAAAAGTTAAATCTTCATTTACAGTTAAAGAACCATCATTACTAGTGTAAGTAAATCCTGAAGGCACTAAAAATGATAACTCATTATCGTTCGTACTAAGTGAAAAATTAGTTGCGGTACCCGAAGTTGCATCAGTAATAGCAACATTTTGACCAGCTTGAGTCCAAGTTGAATTTGTATTTTCTATAGCTTGCACACAGTTTACAACATAATTATAGCTATTAGTTGTACCGACTACTAAATTTAGTTCAATATCAGCATAAGAACGACTCATACTAACAGACGTATTATCCGTATTAAAAACTAAAGTTTCATTATCATAACAATTTAATTCGGTTAAAAGATTTATGCCAGCTGTACCATCGTTATTAATATCTAACGCATTTGTTGTATTCCAAGCCGTTAATTTCCAAGTTCCAACTATAGAATTATTTGTACTAATTCCAGGTGTAACTGTATTTTGCTGAGTCAGATCGAAACCTTCTATCGGCTCGTTATCACAAGATGTAAATAACACTGCTGTCACTAATAAAAACAGACTAAAAACATTTTTTTTCATAAAACAGAAGTTTAAATGTCTAATATACTACTTTTTAGGCACTTTAAACAATAGTAAAATACCAACAAAAAAGAAGACCACTAAAAACAAAATGGCATTTCGCATATTACTTTGTTGATCTACAATCGCAAAAATGAGCATCCCAATAACAATCCCTATTTTTTCTGCTACATCATAAAAACTAAAAAATGAGGTTGTATCATTTGTTTCTGGTAAAAATTTAGAATAGGTAGAACGTGCTAAAGATTGAATTCCTCCCATAACCAAACCAACAAATCCTGCTGCAATATAAAATTGTAAAGGTGAAACCATTAAATAGGCATAAACACATAACACCATCCAGATGGCATTTATGACAATAAGTGTTTTTATGTTTCCAAATTTCTCAGAAGCTTTTGACGTTAATGTTGCACCTAGAATAGCAATCAACTGAATAATTAAAATACTCACAATTAAACCTTGTGTTTTTTCAGCATCATTAGCCCAAGCAATTTCTTTTTCGCCAAAATAAACCGCTATTAACATAATAGTTTGCACCGCCATACTAAAAACAAAAAAGGCATTTAGATAAGCCTTTAAACGTTTGTTTTTTTTAAGTTGTTCCCAAACTAATTTTAACTCTTTAAATCCATTAAATATTACTGCTTTAGTAACTTTATGTCCTGTTTTAATTCCATTTGGTAATACATAAAACGTGTATTGACTAAATACTAACCACCAAACACCAACCATAACAAAAGAGTATTTCATCATTTGCACTTTTTCGGCACCAGTTTCCTGACTCATAACCATACCAAGGTTAATGACTAATAATAAAACACTACCAATATAACCCAAACTAAATCCTTTAGCACTAATACTGTCTTGCTGCTTAGGAAAAGCAATATCTGGCAAATAAGAATTATAGAACACTAAACTTCCCCAATAACCTATTAATCCCATAAAATAAAATAATAAGCTTAAGTGAATATGATCTAAAGAGAACCAATATAAACCTATACAACCAGCACTACCTACATAACAAAAAAACTGCATAAAGCGTTTTTTGTTTCCAACATAATCGGCAATACCAGATAGGATTGGAGATAGAAATGCAACTACCAAAAAGGTAAATGCAGTAACTAAAGTGATTAAAACGGTTTGCTTAAACTCAAAACCAAAAGCGTTTACCGGAACTTCATTATTTATAAATAATGTCGCATAAAAAATGGGAAATATAGACGAAGCGATAGTTAAGGTATATACCGAATTTGCCCAGTCATAAAATGCCCAAGCCATTAAGAGTTTTTTATCGCCTTTTTGTAGTGATTGCATAAATTTTGGTTTAAAAAAAGCTGCTCTACAAAGTAGAACAGCTCCGAAAATAACTAATTATTTTATTGTAACACTAATATTTTCCTAAATCTCTGTAACTCGTAACACCAAACTTAGCAGCTTCCACTTTAGCTGTTGGTGCCAACTGTGTTAAATTAGCAACACGAGTTTGGTTAGATGGATGCGTACTTAAAAATTCTGGTGGTGCTTTTCCGCCACTAGCGGCAGCCATTCTAAGCCATAAATTTGCCGCTTCATCTGGATTATAACCAGCAATAGCTGTTAAGTATAATCCAATTTTATCTGCTTCTGTTTCGTGACTTCTACTAAAAGGCAACATACCAAATGTTTGAGATCCAATACCATAAGCTTGGTTAAATATTGCAACTTTTTTAGGGTCTTTTTGAAAAGCTACATTTCCTGCAACAGCAACACCTTGTTGTAACATTCCTGCACTCATACGTTGTTGTCCGTGATTAGCTAAAGCGTGGGCAACTTCATGTCCCATAATAGCAGCAATAGCCGTTTCGTTTTCGGCAACTGGTAAAATACCGGTGTAGAATACAATTTTTCCTCCTGGCATACACCAAGCGTTAACTGCCTTATCATCTACCAGTTTATATTCCCATTTATAATCTTTTAAATAGCCTTGTTGTCCATTAGCCGTTAACCAGCGTTGGGCTGCTGTTTTTATACGTTGCCCTACTCTAGTAATCATTTCGGCTTGTGCAGTTCCTTTAATGACTTTATTTTCTCCTAAAAATTGATCATATTGAGCAAAAGCCGAAGGAAACAATTGTGAGTTTGGCATAAATGCCATAGTTTTCTTACCTGTAAAAGGATTTGTGGCGCATGCACAACATAATAGAAGTGCAAAAACGGTTATTTTTAAATGAAGATGTTTCATAATAGTTAAATTTTATATAAAAATACTTAATTTAAGTGATATGAGATTTAAGTTACAGCTAATTTTATCGACAAAGCTATAGTAAGGTTAATAAATTCTTAATTGCCTATCAAACTGAATAAAAACTGATAAATTTATAACTATGAAACAAATCTTATGCCTAGCATTAGTCTTACTATTTTTTAATTGTAAAACGGATGCGCAAGAAAATACTAAAACCACTTACAAAGTTGAAAAAACTAAAACTGAATGGAAAAAACAACTTAGTCCACAGCAGTATATTGTTTTAAGAGAAGCTGGCACTGAGCGACCTTTTTCAAGTCCTTTAAACAATGAAAAACGCAAAGGAACATTTGCTTGTGCTGCATGTAAAACACCTTTATTTAAAAGTGAACACAAATTTAATTCTGGAACCGGCTGGCCAAGTTTTGACCAAGAAATTAAAGGCAATGTAAAATTTAGTACCGACACAAAAATTGGTTATACCAGAGTTGAAGAACATTGTGGTACTTGTGGCGGACATTTGGGGCACGTTTTTAATGATGGCCCAAGAAACACCACAGGAAAAAGGCATTGTATAAATGGTGTCGCTTTAGAGTTTATTCCAGAAAAAAAATAATATATGAGTGATTTTAAAATTAATAAATCCGATGCCGAATGGCGCGAAGAATTAAACGAAGAACAGTACCGTATTTTACGTAAAAAAGGGACTGAAAGACCACATACCGGAAAGTACAATTTACATTTTGAAGATGGCACTTATAAATGTGCCGGATGTAACGAGCCTTTATTTGAAAGTTCTAGTAAGTTTGAATCTGGTTGTGGTTGGCCAAGTTTTGATGACGCTATTAAAGGAAAAGTCACCAATGTTTTAGATAAAAGTCACGGAATGATTCGCACAGAAATTGTATGTAGCAATTGTGGCGGACATTTAGGTCACGTTTTTAATGATGGACCTACAGAAACTGGCATACGTTATTGTGTAAATTCAGTTAGTGTTGATTTTGATTAGGTGGCTAGATGGTTAGATGGTTAGATGGTTAGATGGTATTTAATTTTCTATAATTGAAAACACAAATAGATGGTAAATTTTACATCTATAATTATGACTGTAGATTGAAAACTTTTTAACTGATTACTACTAAAGACTAATCACTAAAAACTACAGACTGCTACTCGCGTGAGTGATAGAAGTGGCATCCTTTTTATGCGTTAATAAACCAAACAACTTTCTTAAACTCACTAAGCTTTCTCACACATAATTATCTATAACTAAAAACACGTTTAGCATAAAAAGATATAGCGGATAGCACGACCTTTAGGTCACGCCCAAATAAAAATGAAAGTTCAATTACTTATTTCGGCTATGTTTTGTAAATTCGTGGCTTGTTAAAAAGACTAAAAATTACACAATGAAATACGATATAATAGTTCTTGGAAGCGGTCCTGGTGGTTATGTTACTGCCATTAGAGCTTCGCAATTAGGTTTTAAAACTGCAGTTGTAGAAAAGGAAAGCCTTGGTGGTGTTTGTTTAAATTGGGGTTGTATTCCTACGAAAGCCTTATTAAAATCGGCTCAAGTTTTTGAATATTTAAAGCATGCTAATGACTACGGTTTAGTGGTTAAAGAATATGACAAGGATTTTGATGCCGTTGTAAACCGAAGTCGTAATGTTGCTGAAGGCATGAGTAAAGGTGTTCAGTTTTTAATGAAAAAGAATAAAATTGACGTCATTAAAGGTTATGGTAAAGTAAAACCTGGTAAAAAAGTGGACGTTGATGGTAAAGAATATACTGCAGACCATATTATTGTAGCTACTGGCGCACGTTCGCGTGAGTTACCAAGTTTACCACAAGATGGTAAAAAAGTGATTGGTTACCGACAAGCTATGACTTTAAAGTCGCAACCTAAAAAGATGATTGTGGTTGGTTCTGGTGCTATTGGTGTTGAGTTTGCTCATTTTTATAACGCTATGGGAACCGACGTTACTGTGGTAGAATACCTTCCAAACATTGTTCCCGTTGAAGATATTGACGTATCTAAACAAATGGAAAAATCGTTTAAGAAAGCAGGTATTAAAGTAATGACAAATGCCGAAGTAACTAACGTTGATACATCTGGAAAAGGTGTTAAAACAACGGTTAAAACTAAAAAAGGCGAAGAAATTCTTGAAGCTGATTTAGTATTAAGTGCGGTTGGTATTAAAACGAATATTGAAAACATTGGTTTAGAAGATGTTGGTATTGCTGTTGATAGAGATAAAATTTTAGTTAACGATTACTACCAAACTAATATTCCTGGTTACTATGCTATTGGTGATGTAACGCCTGGACAGGCTTTAGCTCACGTAGCTTCGGCAGAAGGAATTTTATGTGTTGAAAAAATAGCAGGACAACATGTTGAAGCTTTAGACTACGGAAACATTCCTGGTTGTACGTATGCGACTCCAGAAATTGCAAGTGTTGGTTTAACTGAAAAACAAGCTAAAGAACAAGGTTACGAACTTAAGGTTGGTAAATTCCCATTTTCGGCTTCTGGTAAAGCAAGTGCTGCTGGAACTAAAGATGGTTTTGTAAAGGTTATTTTTGATGCTAAATACGGTGAATGGTTAGGTTGCCATATGATTGGTGCTGGTGTAACGGATATGATTGCTGAAGCTGTTTTAGGTCGTAAGTTAGAAACAACTGGACACGAAGTATTAAAAGCTGTGCATCCTCACCCAACAATGAGTGAAGCGGTTATGGAAGCGGTTGCAGATGCTTATGATGAAGTAATTCACTTATAAGACTGTAGACTGTAGACTGTAGACTGTAGACTGTAGACTGTAGACTGTAGACTG
>DAISIZ010000033.1:0-16854 GCA_036821745.1 Aurantibacter sp.
TATATAATTCTTAACTAAATCTGTCGCCTCATCACTTAAAGGTCTAGTTTTTCCAACCATTTTCACAGCGTATTCTACCACATTATCTGCAACAGGTATACGACGTATTAACTCCTGAAACTCAATGATTTCTTGCGCATTAAATAAAGCGTTTACAGTAGGCTTATGATTACTTGTAGTCGCTTTAACAACATCGACTTCTTCTTGAAACGTTGGATATTCTAAATTAATAGAAAACATAAAACGGTCTAATTGTGCTTCTGGTAACGGATACGTTCCTTCTTGCTCGATTGGGTTTTGCGTTGCTAACACAAAATAAGGTAAACTTAACTTATAATGCTGTCCTGCTACGGTTACCGATCGTTCTTGCATCGCCTCTAATAAAGCGGCTTGTGTTTTTGGTGGTGTACGGTTAATCTCATCAGCTAAAATAATATTAGAAAAAATTGGTCCTTTAATAAATTTAAATTTACGACTTTCGTCTAAAATTTCACTTCCAAGAATATCACTTGGCATTAAGTCCGGCGTAAATTGAATACGCTTAAAATCTAATCCTAAAGCTTGAGAAATGGTATTTACCATTAAGGTTTTTGCTAAACCAGGCACACCAACTAAAAGCGCGTGACCACCAGAAAAAACGGATATTAATATTTGATTTACTACAGCTTCTTGACCAATAATTACTTTGGCTACTTCTTGTTGTAAATCCTTATATTTTTTGACTAAATTATTAACGGCGGTTACGTCTGACATATATTTAATTTTATAACTCTAAAATAGTAAAATAAACTAAAAAAACCTTTGAAGAATTTCAAAGGTTTTTAAATAATTATCAAGAAGAATAATGGTTATTTTTTCAACCAATTACTATTAAAATCACAATCTTTATAAGTGTTCGCAATTTTTATATAGGTATCCATTATTTTTTCACCTTGCCACTTATCAATTGCTTTAAAACGCTTTTCGTTTAAAGCTAATTCTTTTATTTTCAAATAATCTTTTGAAAAGTCTGCTATATGCTCATCAGTACGATCTTTAACCATCATTAGCTTAAACTTAGACTTGTTTTGGCGATCTTGTTCTGTAATCACATCACTAACAACACCATCTTTTAAATCTTGAATTTGACTGTATAATTCTGGGTCCATTTTAGTTAACTCGAAACTAAAATCTTGTGTTACAGGATTACGTAACATTCCTCCTAATTTCTTAGACTCTTCTTCGTCACTAATTTCCTTGGCAGCATCTTCAAAAGAAATTGCTCCTGAATCAATTTTTTGACGTACTTCTTCTAACGTTGCTTTCGCTTCTTCAAAAGCTGAAGGAGAAATTTTTGGACTTATTAATATATGTCTTACATCATATTCTTGTCCTCTAATTTTTTCAAGATATAATAAGTGAAATCCATAAACTGTTTTTACTGGATCTGAAATTTGACCTTCTTTCATAGAAAATGCCATATCACGAAACTCCTTTACCATTCTTGGCTGCTTACGGTTAAGTGTATACAATCCACCTTGAGGTATTGATGCTTTATCTTCAGTATATAAAACAACTTTAGATTTAAAACTAGACCCATTTTCTACATCTTTCTTAAAGCCTTTTAGCTGCTCTATAACACGTTGCTCCTCTTCTTTGTCAACTTTAGGCTCTACTATAATTTGAAATACTTTCAACTCTGTACCAAATATTGGTCGTTCGTCTTCAGGTATTTTATTAAAAAAGTTACGTACTTCTTCTGGCGTAATTTCAACATCAGCAACAATTTTCTTTTGCATTTCAGAAGCTAAACGTTGTGTTTTGTTAATCTCAAACATTTCTTCTCTAAACGTTTTTTCATCATCCTGCTTATAAAACTTTAAAAGCTCGTCCATAGAACCATTAGTTTGAGCCAAGAAACGTTGAATTTGCTGATCTACATAAGAACGGATTTCTAAATCAGAAATCGTAATACTATCTTGAATTGCGTGGTGAGAATACAATTTATCTTCTAATAACTTACCAAATAACTGGCAACGTGTAATGTCTTCAACCGAAGCTCCAGATGCTTTTAACTGCAGTAAATTCTTATCGATATCGCTATCTAAAACAATATAATCTCCAACAACTGCAGCAACACCATCAACTTTTTTAGCACTATTACTTTTTATAGTGTCAGTAACTTTTTCTTGTACTGGTTCTTTAATAACTTCTTGTGCTGATAGATTTTGTACTCCTAGTAATAATCCTAAAGCTAAAGCACTTTGTTTAATTAAATATTTCAAACTTCTTATTTTTAATTGCATCTTTTGTAATGTCGCTTTCAATTTGACGAAGCAAATCTACTTTTCGTTTATTTATAACAATTTGATTAATTGTTGGTCTTACGTAACTTAACGGAGCAGTCTCGCCTCGTTTAAGCACGTTTTTAATTTGCACCAAATATAGGTCTAATGAATCTTTGAGTTGTAAAAAATTTGTTTTTTTTAACAGTTCGGCACTATTAGCATTGGTAATAACCGGTAATTTATTTAAAACCTTAGCAGGCTTTACCCAAATACTGTCATTTAAAGCATAAGACTTAAACTGAATACTTAAAGAATCTAATGTCTTTTTATCGGTTTCGTTAAAACGTTTTAAACTTTTTACTAAGTCTTTTAAATCATTACGATCTTCAGTAACACTTATATATCTAAACTGAATTAAATTCTCGTTTAATGTAAAAGCACTAGTATTAGTCTTAAAATAGTTTTCTGCTTCCTTATCTTTAACTAAGGTATCTAAACTCTTATTTATTAAAGCTTCTAAATACGCATTGGTGTATAAATCACTTTTGTATTGTTTTACCAATGCATCAAACTGATTTAATTTATCTTCATTAAGATTTTGAGTAGCACCATTTACAAGTAATTCTTGCTTTGCCCAATCGTTAATATAACGTTGTAAAAAAGCAATACTGTCATTAGCATTTAAGTTTTCAGGCAAGTGTTTTATAACATCACTTTGGTACAAGTAATTATCGTTAACTCTTGCTAAAGCATCATCGTTTTCTGGAGTTTTTATATAGTCACAAGAACTAAAAAACACACCACTACAAACAACGATTATTAATTTTAAGTTTTTTAGCATTAATACTTTGCTTTTATAGTATTTAAAACAGATTTATTCAATTTTACTGGATACTTTGCTTTTAATACTTTTAACCAATTCAGCTCTTTTTCATCTTGAAAATCACTCATTACAGCACCTTTAGCTTCTTTAAAGTCTTTTTGTTGTTGTGACAAAATTTCTAAAATATTTAAACTGATGTATGCATCGTTTTGCTTATAAATTTTAGATAAACCTTTCTTAATTTTTAACGTTGAAGGAATAGCGTTATCATTCAAATTAAACGTTCCTGTATTAAAAGTAACTACAACATTTTTAGCGTTGAATTGCTTTTCGATAACTTCTTGAGATTGGTTTTTGTTTAACGCTTTTAATACTTTTTTAGCGTCTTTTTTACTTGCAGATGAAGCTATAGTCGCTTTAATACGTTTCTTAAAGAAGTATTTAGATTTATTGTTATTAAAATACGCTTCTAATGCAATCGAATCATTTTGGGCAGAATTCCAGATTTGTTTCCCCATTAATTCAAATAACAATAAACCTTCTTTATATTCATTTAAAATATTAGCGTATTCTTCATTTTCATTAATTAAGTTTTCCTCTTGATACTTACTAACACTTGAATTCACAAAAGCTTTATATTGTTCTAAAACAACCGCTTTTATAGCTTTTTTTGGTTGTGGTCTACGCTGTACTTTAGTTAAAAAGTTAGTAAACTCATTATAAGTAATCGCTTTTCCTTTTATGCTTAATAGGACTTTATCGTTTTTTAAATTTTCTGGTGCATTCCATAAACCTTTAAAGAAACGTTCATGTAAACCTTTTTCAAAGTCGGCTAAATTGGCATTATCATAAGTTACATTATAAGTATCTAATAAAGTTGCAATTCTTTTTTCTTCTAAAACACGAGATCTTGAATCACGCTTAACCTTATTTTCTAAACCACGTTTTTCAGCTTCAAAAGTATCTAAGCCTTTTTTAGCGTAAAGTTTAGTAATATGCCATCCAAACTTGGTTTTAAATGGTTTAGTATACTCGCCTCTTTTTACTAATTTAAACGCTTCATCTTCAAAAACCTGAGAACTTAATTGTCCGCCAGAAAATGGTTTTAACAAACCACCTTTAGCATTAGAACTTTTATCTATTGAATATTGCTTAGCCAATGATTTAAAATCTTCACCTTGCTCTAAACGCTTATAAACCGTATCAATTAAATCTTTATCATTTGCGCCTACCATAATATGCGCAACGGTAACTTCACCTCTATTTGTTCTAACATCATTTACAATAACTACGTGATAACCATACTGTGTTTTAAATGGCTCAGAAACATCGCCTATCTTAGTATTGTATGCGTTAGTTTCAAAATTATACACCATTTTAAATGCTGTAAAATACCCTAAATTTTCAGCATAAATAGTTTTACCGTTATGAACGTCTTTTTGAACCTTATCAAAACCTTCTTTAATTACTCGCGCTCTTAAAGCATTAATATCTTTTAAAGCTTGTGCTTCTTCTTCTTCCGAAGCATTAGGCGATAATTTTACTAATACGTGATTAGCATTTACCTCTTTTCCTAAACGCTCATAAGCTTCAAAAACCAACTTATCGGTCACTTCACTATTACTAATGTATTTTTGGGTTAACTGACGCTCGTAACCTTTTAATTCTCTTACATAATTTGGTTCCTTATCTAATCCTTGACTATAAGCTTCTTCTAACTTCAATTTATAATTTACAAATAAGTCTAAGTAACTGTCAATATTCTTTTGGCTATCGTCTTGTACTAAATCTAAATTCTTATTGTAAACACGCTCAAACTCACTGGCGTAAACTGGCTTATTATTTATGATAAATAAAACGTCTTTATTTTGTGCAAACACAGTTGCAGACAAAGATAAAAACATACAAATAGTAAGAATAATTTGTTTCATAATAGCGTTTCTTTTTTTGGAAAACAAAAATAACAATATAATGTAATAATACAAGTTTGTTAGTGTTTACTTAACGTTAGTATTACTGTAATATTTTAGTGATAATGAATTAGTTTAGACTATAAAACTGTACTTTTGAAAGAGAATTACTACTATGAGAAAACTAAAGTTATTATGGGATTTTAGAGGTCCAGATGCCTTAAAAATTGCCGAACACCACGAAATTCACTTAAAAGACTTTATTAAATTAGAGCAAACTGAATTAAACATTACGGGTTTTGAAGCCTTAAATGAAGTTCACGCCATTGCTTTTATGGTCGTAAATGAGAGTGAAATGAAATCTATTCGTGATGCTTTGAAACCGCATCGTGGGCAAGTTTATGTTGAGTAGTTTTCTATAGTTGGCAGTGATTTAGTCATCAGTCTTCAGTCCTTGATTATGGAGCAAGAAGCTTGAAGTATGCAGATTGAAGCAAATAATCTTAATAAAAAACAGGTAACTATACTTATTTCTAAAATAATCCTTACATTTGCACCCAAATTGGGCTAACCTCTGGCGAGAAACGTGAATGTTGTCCTGATTAAACATTATTTATATTTTATCATATGGAATCGTTAGTTAATTTTGTACAAAACGAGTTTGTAACTAAAAAAGATTTCCCTGAATTTTCAGCTGGAGATACAATTACTGTATTTTACGAAATTCGTGAAGGAAACAAAACACGTACTCAGTTTTTTAGAGGTGTAGTTTTACAAAGAAGAGGTTCAGGTTCATCTGAAACTTTTACAATTAGAAAAATGTCTGGAACAGTTGGTGTAGAGCGTATCTTCCCAGTTAATTTACCAGCATTACAGAAAGTTGAAGTAAACAAAAGAGGTAAAGTTCGTAGAGCAAGAATCTTTTACTTTAGAGAACTTACTGGTAAGAAAGCAAGAATTAAAGAAGCAAGAAGAAAATAATCTTCCCTTCTTAATTGATATTAAAAAGCCTAACTTAAATGTTAGGCTTTTTTTATGCGTTTTAGTTTGTAACTTTATTATCACAAAATTCCACTACACAATTTTATATAATGAACTTACCTTTTATAGCCGATAAAACATTTACGAACCAAGACTTTACTTCTACTCCATTACAAAAAGCAGAATACGACAATTGTATTTTTGACAACTGTAATTTTAGTGAAGCGTTTTTAACGTCGTTTAGCTTTTTAGAATGTGAGTTTAATGAATGTAACTTAAGCTTAGTAAAAATTAAAGAAGCCACCTTTAAAGACGTGGTTTTTAATGACTGTAAAATGGTTGGTTTTCCTTTACAAGAATGTAACACCTTATTATTATCGGTGAGTTTTAACCATTGTGATTTACAATTGGCACTTTTTAATGGTTTAAGTTTAAAGCAAACCCTTTTTAATAACAGTAACCTAACCAAAATGGATTTTACCGAAACCAACTTAACACAAGCTGTTTTTGAAAACTGTAATATGGAACAGGCTATTTTTGAAGCTTCAAATTTAGAAAAGGCCAATTTTGAAACCGCTTACAACTTCAATATAGACCCAAATCATAACCGTTTAAAAGGTGCAAAATTCTCTAAAAACAACTTAGAAGGTTTATTAAAAAATCATCAATTAGTAATTTCAGAATAAAGCACTACTAAATTTTAGACTTCCATAATTTAACAAACCCATAATTATCAATTCGTTAAAAGGAATTTCAAAATTGATAAATCCCTTTACAAAGCCTACTGTTTTTTGTATATTCGCTACGCTTAAAAATTAAGATAAAAACACATTATACTATGTCAAATTCACCAAAGATAATTTATACAATTACCGATGAGGCGCCAGCATTAGCAACGCGTTCGTTTTTACCAATCGTTAAATCGTTTGTAGAGCCATCTGGAATACAAATTGAAACTAAAGATATTTCTTTAGCATCACGTATTTTAGCTGTTTTTCCAGAGTTTTTAAAGGAGGATCAAAAAGCGTCGGACGATTTAAAATTATTAGGTGAATTAGCTAAAAAGCCTGAAGCTAATATTATAAAATTACCAAACATTAGTGCGTCAATGCCTCAACTTAAAGAAGCTATTGCCGAGTTACAAGCTAAAGGTTTTGCGGTACCAAACTATCCAGAGGATTTATCTTCTGCGGAAGCTAAAGACATTAAATCACGTTACGACAAAATTAAAGGTAGTGCTGTAAACCCAGTATTACGTGAAGGTAACAGTGATAGACGTGCACCAAAAGCCGTTAAAAATTACGCAAAAAAGAACCCACATTCTATGGGCGCTTGGTCTAAAGACTCTAAAACTCACGTTGCAACAATGACGGCTGGAGATTTTGCTCACAATGAGAAATCGGTAACTTTAAACGAAGCGACAAGCGTAACTATTAAGCATACAGATGCTAACGGCAACGCTACTGTTTTAAAAGACGGTATTGCTTTATTAAATGGCGAAATTATTGATGCGACTAAAATGAGTAAATCGACTTTATTAGCCTTTTTAGAAGCACAAGTTGCAGACGCTAAACAAACTGGTGTATTATTTTCATTACATATGAAAGCAACAATGATGAAGGTTTCTGACCCAATTATTTTTGGTCACGCTGTTCGTGTTTTCTTTAAAGATGTATTTGCTAAACACGGTGAAACATTCAAAGAAATTGGTGTTAACGTAAACAACGGATTTGGAAACTTATTAAACAATTTAAACGAATTACCTGAAGCGAAACGTAAGGAAATTGAAGCTGATATTGATGCTTCTTTTGCAAATGCACCTGCGGTAGCAATGGTAAATAGCGATAAAGGGATTACAAACTTACACGTACCAAGTGATGTAATTATTGATGCAAGTATGCCAGCAATGATTCGTACATCAGGACAAATGTGGAATGCCGAAGGAAAACAACAAGATACAAAAGCGGTAATTCCAGATAGTTCTTACGCAGGAATTTACACAGCAACTATCGATTTCTGTAAAGAAAACGGTGCTTTTGATCCAACAACAATGGGAACTGTTCCTAATGTTGGTTTAATGGCTCAAAAAGCTGAAGAATATGGTTCTCACGATAAAACATTTGAAATTCCTTCAGCAGGAAAAGTAGAAGTTATTGATGCTAACGGAAACGTATTAACGTCTCACGATGTTGAAGCTGGAGATATTTGGAGAATGTGTCAAGTTAAAGATGCTCCAATTCAGGATTGGGTAAAATTAGCTGTAACAAGAGCTAAAGCGTCACAAACGCCTGCAGTTTTCTGGTTAGACGAAAACAGAGCACACGATGCTGAGTTAATTAAGAAAGTAAATACTTACTTAAAAGATCACGATACTAACGGATTAGAATTACATATTTTATCGCCAATTAAAGCGACAGAATTTACTTTAAAACGTGTTAAAGCTGGAGAAGATACAATTTCAGTAACAGGAAATGTATTACGTGATTACTTAACCGATTTATTCCCAATTTTAGAATTAGGAACATCGGCTAAAATGTTATCTATTGTACCATTAATGAATGGTGGTGGATTATTTGAAACTGGTGCTGGTGGATCTGCACCGAAGCACGTAGAGCAATTTACAGGAGAAAACCACTTACGTTGGGATTCTTTAGGTGAATTTTTAGCCTTAGCCGTTTCTTTAGAACACTTTAGTGGTGTTAACAGCAATCCAAAAGCTAAAATTATTGGTGATGCTTTAGATGATGCTACTGAGAAATTATTAGAAAACAAAAAAGGACCAAGTCGTAAAGCTGGTGAATTAGATAACCGTGGTTCTCACTTTTACATTGCAATGTATTGGGCAGAAGCTTTAGCAAACCAAACACAAGATGCCGAATTAAAAGCACAATTTGAAAACGTTGCGAAAGACTTAGTAAACAACGAGTCTAAAATTGTAGCCGAATTAAACGACATACAAGGAGATGCAGTAGAAATTGGAGGTTACTACTTACCTACTGAAAGTTTACTAAGCAACGCTATGCGTCCAAGTGAAACTTTAAACAACATTTTAGGTCAGTTAAACTAATTGACTTATACTTATCAAAAAAAGCATCTGTGAAAACAGATGCTTTTTTTGTTTTAATACTATTACTAAAAGTAATTAGCTAAGTAAAAATGTCTCCTCGAGCGCAGTCGAGAGGTTATTTATAAAATATATTGCAAATCTATACAGTTCTCAACTTAGCTTGTCTTGTCCGACAGAAGAAATTCTCGAACGGACAAATTATTCGTTTTACTTAAGAAATTTATATCATAAAAGCTCCGCGTAACTGTTAGTTTCTCTATGAATCTCAGTGTAACAACTAACGAACAACAAATCCGTGACAATTAGTGAAATTAGTGTCTAACTTAGAGTATCTCATAATATACCTGTAAAAACCAACAAGCATAAAACTACAAACTAGTTCATAAAAAAAAGCATCCTGAATGGATGCTTCTTCTATTATAAATATTTGAATAAAAACTTATTCGATAATTAACTTTTTAGTTGTAGAACCTTTAATAGCGTTTAAAGTCACAAAGTATAAACCTGAATTTAAATCTAAATTTAAGTTTGTGTTTTGAGTTACACCATTCATATTATAAGTTCCAACTGTACGACCATTAACATCTGTAATAGTTACATTTTGTAATGCAACACCTGCATTTCTTATAGTAATGGCTCCATTTGAAGGATTAGGAAAAACAGCAAAAGCATTTTTAACAAAACTCTCACTACTTAACGTCATTATATTTAATTGGGCTGGCATAGCTCCAATAGCGGCTGTATGTGTAGCATCTAAAGTTTGAACTTGGTAGTAATTAGCAGGGTTTGAAAATGCCATTTGTGCAGCTGCAAGTGCCTGATATTCAGTTGAAAAACCTGAAAAATCATATGTACCGTTATATATTACGTTATCATATTCGTTATCGTCTCCAGTATTAGCTCCTAGTGCTAAAGCACTATTTGGGCTACTTAAAGTAGAAGGTAATGAAGTTTCATTACTATCAGCTGGATCCCCTGCGAAAAGTGTTGAAGCTGAACTTAATATGTAAATAAAAGATGGATTATTACCTGCATCTCCTCCTCCTGCGGCATTAGTTGCATCTTGAAAAGCAACAACTTGATCCCCAGCTGTTGATAATAGGAAGTTACCAGTAATTCTAGCATCTGAATAATTCGCAAAATCAGTACCACCACCAGAATATTTTATAATATCACCGGCGTCCAAACCTCCAACTGGAGCAGTATATTTTCTAGCTCCTTCTGTACATGCTGGAGTTCTAAATCCATTTGTTCACTACTTACTCCACAATCTGTAAAATAAATTCCTGTTCCTGCAGCGATATCTACAAATGTTACAAATGCAAAACTATCTGGATCATCACCTTGTAATTGAATAATTACAATATCTCCTGGCGCCAAAGTTGTTTGTGCGAATGTATTACTTGTTGCAAACAACATTGGTAATACAAATAATAATTTAAGTAATTTTGTTTTCATAATAAATAACTAAGTTGATTTATGATACATAATATATAGCATTAGAAGAAATAACAATCACTAAAAACAAGTAAAATCTAATCTAAAGGAAAGTCGCTAATAATTTATTTTGCAAACGATACAACTAAAACCATTTATATTAATATCAATTAGTTATACTAAAAAAAAACTCATCATCTACTGTAATTCTCAGTTTAAGAACAAATTAATTCTTCTCAATACCATTCACATAATCCGAAATACTATTAATATCTTTAGCAAATTCAGAACCAGAAAAGCCTGTAATATCGTTATAGGTAATCTCCATATTATAATAGTCTAAATACAATCCAGATAAAGGTTGGTAACTCCAATGCCACTTCTCCATTTCATAACCTTTACGACCATTTTCTTTAGAGATATAAGGCTGAAAAAAGCCAAATTTAGAAGCGTTTTTAACTAACCAATTATACGTTTTTAAACCTTTACCATACTCAAAATACGCGTTGTTTAGGTTATTCAAATCCATATCTGTTCCCCAATGATGTCGTGATGTACTTGGCATAGAACTGTATTCTAAAATCTTTAAGGCACGCGTTTTTGGTGCTAATGCATTATATTTTTTCCATTTACGGTTCCAAATCGCACGTTGTGCATTAAAATTTCGTGTTCCTGAAATGATAGTTAAATCAATACCTTCTTTTTTAGCCTCTTTATGCATTTCTAAAAAAGCAGAATACGTTTGCTTTTGAAGGTATATGACTTTGTTTGAATGTTGTCTATCTACTTTAACAAAAGTCGAATCTTTTCGGTAGTTAAATTTCCCTAAGACAAAGTCTTTAGTTAAATCTTTAAAGCGAATAGAATCAGTAATTTGCTTTGGTATTTCTTTGGGCGGAATTGTGTCTATTACCACTGAAACAACATCGTTAACTATAGGTTTTTTTTATATTATTTTTACAAGAAAACTGTAAAGTAACAAGCAGAATTAATAACTTTATTTTCATTGGTTACATCTATTTTAAAATCAAATTTATAAAACTTAAAGTTATATTAAAATAATAGCTTATCGATTGTTTAATGTTATTTTTATACCCTTAAACAAGTTACTATTGAAAACGACACTAACCCTATTTTTAAGTCTTTGTTTTTCGCTCAATTTATTAGCGCAAGACAATGTTACTTTAAGCGGAACCATTAACGAACAAAGCACCAACGAAAGTTTAATTGGCGTAAACGTTATTATTAAAGAGTTAAACACAGGAACCATTACTAACGAATATGGTTTCTACTCCATTACTTTACCTAAAGGAACTTATACCGTTTTGGTGTCTTTTGTTGGTTTTGAAACCATCACAAAAACCATCAATTTAGAGAGTAAAACGGCAGAAAATTTCAGCTTAATAGAAAGCATCGAAAATTTAGACGAAGTTTTAATTGAAACCGATGTTGAAAAAATAAACATTCGTAAACCACAAATGAGTGTCAATACACTTAAAGCAAATACCATAAAACAAATACCAGTTGTTTTTGGAGAACCGGACGTTATAAAAGCCATTACATTATTACCTGGTGTAACCAATGCTGGCGAAGGAAGTAGCGGTTTTAATGGTCGTGGTGGCGCTTCAGACCAGAATTTAATTTTATTAGATGAAGCTACTATTTATAACTCATCACATTTATTTGGCTTCTTTTCGGTGTTTAATCCAGATGCAATAAAAGACATAAAGCTTTACAAAGGAGGCATTCCAGCGCGTTATGGCGGACGCGTGTCTTCGGTATTAGATATTTATCAAAAAGAAGGGAACAGTAACAAGTTTAGTATGAATGGTGGTATTGGTTTAATTTCAAGCCGTTTATTAGCCGAAGGTCCATTAAAAAAAGGAACAGGATCATTCTTATTTGGTGGTCGTTCAACCTATGCCCATTTATTTTTACCGCTATTCGACAATAATAACAAAGCCTATTTTTACGATTTAAACACTAAATTAAGCTATAAATTAAACGAGAAAAACAACATTTACTTATCAGGTTATTTTGGTCGTGATGTCTTTAATATCTCAGATAGTTTCGAGAATACTTACGGAAACACCATTGTGAATTTTAGATGGAATCATTTATTTTCAGACAAACTATTTTCTAATATGTCCTTAATTTATTCGGACTATTTTTATGGACTGAATTTAAACTTTGTAGAGTTTAATTGGGTTTCTGGAATTCAAAATTTCAACTTTAAATACGACTTTAAACATTATATAAAAGACGGTTTTAAACTTCAATACGGACTAAATAGTATTTACCATAGTTTTAATCCTGGCGAAATTGAGCCATCGACACCAACATCAGGAATTAATCCTAAAAAATTAATCAAGAAATTTGCCTTCGAAAATGCCATTTATGTCGATGCCGAACATCAACTAAGCGATAAACTAAATGTGTCTTATGGTTTAAGACTGAGTTCATTTTTACGGTTAGGTCAAGACGAACTTAATGTCTACGCCAATGACCAAGCTGTAAACTTCAATGAAAATTTAAGCATCTACCAAAAGGCAAATCGTATTGGGATAGAGTCTTTTAAGCGTAACGACGTTATAGAATCGTTTGCAAATTTAGAACCTCGATTAGCTTTAGCGTATCAATTAAACGAAACATCATCAGTAAAAACAAGCTATAACCGTTTATCGCAATACTTACATTTAATTTCTAATACCAGTTCGCCAACACCATTAGATATTTGGACGCCAAGTGGAAAATACATTAAACCACAACTGTTAGACCAAGTCGCTTTAGGCTATTTTAAAACCTTTAAAAACAACCGTTATTCTTTAGAAGTTGAAACCTTTTACAAAACCGTAAAAAACAGAATTGACTATATAGATGGTGCCGATTTAATTGCCAATGATGCCATAGAACAAGTGATTTTAAACGGAGAAGCCAGAGCATATGGTTTTGAATTATTATTCAAAAAAACAAAAGGAAAATTTAAAGGTTGGTTAGCCTACACTTTGTCTAAAGCCGAACAAAGAACACCAGGAAGAACTGCAAACGAAATTGGAATAAACAACGGAAATTGGTATAGTACCGCTTACAATAAAACCCACGATATTTCAGTAACTACAAACTACGACCTTAATAAAAAGTGGAGTTTTAATGCCAATTTTTTACTACAAACTGGGCAACCCACAACCTATCCAAACGCACAATACCAATATAATGGCATTACGGTACCTAACTTTAGTAACCGAAACGAAAACCACTTGCCAACCTATCATCGTTTAGATGTTTCGGCAACTTATCTACCAAAACCAGAAAAGAAAACCGGTCTAAAAGGCTCTTGGGTTTTCGGAATTTACAATTTGTATAATCGCTTCAACGCCGCGTCAATTTCATTTGGCGAAAACCCAGATACCAGACAGAACGAAGCCACTCAATTATCAATTTTCGGAATTGTCCCATCAGTAAGTTATAATTTCAAATTTTAAAACTATGTTACGATATATAAGCCTAATCATCATTATTTTAACGCTATCAAGTTGCGAGAAAGTCGTCGATGTAGACGTGCCTAATAGCCAAGAACGATTGGTTATAGAAGCATCCATTAATTGGTTTGATGGCACACCTGGAAACGAACAAAGTATCATTTTAACTACGACTGCACCGTTTTTCGACAACGTAATTCCACCTGCAATAAACGCCACGGTCACTATTACCGACAGCAATAATAATACGGTAAATTTCATTGACATTGGTAATAACGGAGTTTATAGCACAACCAATTTTACACCTGTTATAAACGAAACATATACCTTAAATATCACTTATAAAAACCAACAATACACGGCTACAGAAACTTTGTTATCAGTTACACCTGTTGACTATATCGAGCAAGAAAACGACGGCGGATTCTCTGGCGAAGACATCGAATTAAAAGCCTTTTATACCGATCCAGCCAACGAGCTAAACCATTATTTCTTCGAGTTTTTCACACCAGTAAGTCCATTACCTAATTTAAATGTCTACAAAGACGAATTTATAGATGGAAACCAAATTTTCGCATTTTATAGCGATGAAGATTTAGAACAAAACGACGAAGTCATTATCAATAATTACGGTGTTTCACAGCAGTTTTTCGAATATATGGATTTACTCCTTCAACAAGTTGCCGACTCTGATGGCGGACCATTTCAAACCCAACCAGCAACAGTTCGCGGAAATTGCACAAACACTACAAATCCGGACAATTTCCCATTAGGTTATTTCCGTTTATCACAAGCATTCACAACCACTTACACGGTTCTGTAATATTTGGGCGTTACCACAAATCCTGAGAAAAACAGGATTTAGGTCGTGTCATCCGTTATATCTTTTCTTTGCGAAGCAATCCTAAATTTAGTTTGGGATCTGTTTAATTCAATCGTAATTCTATTTTTACTAAACTTGTTTCAGCATCTCTATCCTATTTTCGAAGTTATTAATAAAATGTTCAATAATAACTATGTTCACAAAAAAGGATGCCACTTCTACCACTAACGCAAACAAAAACTTACATTTGTACTATGGATTTCATAAAAACTACCGAACAAGATTCTAAATACAATAATTTAGAACAAATGTCTATAAATGAGTTATTAACCAACATTAATAACGAAGATCATAATGTCCCAAAAGCTGTACAAAAAGCCATTCCACAAATAGAAACCTTAACCGAACAAGTCGTTTCTAAATTAAAAAATGGCGGACGATTATTTTATATCGGTGCTGGAACAAGTGGTCGTTTAGGTGTGGTAGATGCTTCAGAATGTCCACCAACATTTGGGGTAAGCTATGATAAAGTCATTGGTTTAATTGCCGGTGGCGATACAGCAATCCGTAAAGCAGTAGAAAACGCCGAAGATTCAAAAACACAAGCATGGGAAGATTTAAAATCGCATAACATCTCAACAAATGATGTTGTTATAGGTGTCGCCGCTTCGGGAACGACACCTTATGTTATTTCAGGTTTAGAGCAATGTAACAAAAACAATATCATAACAGGTTGTATTTCTTGTAATGCGAATAGTCCATTATCAAACACGGCACAATTTCCTATAGAGGTTATTGTAGGTTCAGAATTCCTAACAGGAAGTTCACGAATGAAAGCCGGTACAGCTCAAAAATTAGTCTTAAATATGATTTCTACTGCTACTATGATTCAGTTAGGAAAAGTAAAAGGCAACAAAATGGTCGATATGCAACTCTCTAACGATAAACTTGTGATTAGAGGTACAAAAATGATTCAAAAAGAATTAAACATTTCAGAACAAGACGCTTTAGATTTATTGACGACTTATAAAAGTGTTAGAAATGCAGTAAAAAACTATAAGCCAAATGGAAACTAAACGCACTAATAAAGACATCTTAATAAAAGGATTACAGAACTTAGGAATTGCTTTAGCACTACTATTTTCTGGACCAACTCTTTTACATATCGTTTTATCTAATAAAGAAAAACCATTCTTTATTCCTTTACTAATAATAGCTATCGTCATTTGTGCATTGGCTGTTTTCTTTATATTTAAAGGTATAAAAACTATCCTTAAAAGTATATTCGATTAACAGAATTAATTAAAACCTCACAGACAATTATTTTGGTAAATTTCATAAATTCCTTTGTGCATTCGAGCGCAGTAGAGAACTAAATTAAATAATGATTCTATATTTTATAAGTTAAGCGGTCTAATATCACAAATAAAACATTAACAAACATTCTATTTCCTTAAACTACAATTAAATAGTACTTTTGCTCAAAATTTATAATAATGAGCGAAGTAACAAACAAAGCAATAGCGGTAGAGTATAATTTATACAGAGACACTGCAACTGGAGAATTAATTGAATCTACAGAAGGAAAAAATCCTTTAGCATTCTTATCTGGTTTAGGACAAATGATTCCTGAATTTGAAGCAAATATCTCAAACTTAAAAGAAGGAGATACATTTTCTTTTGGAATAAAATCTGAAAACGCTTACGGAACCCGTAAAGAAGAAGCAGTTATAGAATTAGCTCAAGATATGTTTATGAACGAAGGGAAATTAATTCCTGAAGTACAAGTAGCAAACATCTTACCTTTACAAGACCAAAACGGAAATGTAATTCCAGGAAAAGTAGTTTCAATAAACGAAGCAACTGTAACAGTAGATGTCAACCATTTATTAGCTGATCAAGATTTATACTTCACAGGAAAGATAGTAGAATTAAGAGATGCAACAAGTGAAGAATTAGAACACGGACACGTTCACGGTGCAAACGGACACCAACACTCATCTTTAGTTGATTCAAAATAAAAAAGCTCCTACTTAATTATAAGTAGGAGCTTTTTACATTTATAAT
>DAISIZ010000034.1:0-16599 GCA_036821745.1 Aurantibacter sp.
GAATAGATGTTTGAGATAAATGAATTTGTATTATATTTATGAGAATCAAATATTTACAAAATGAAAAAAACAATTTTATTATTTAGCTTAATTTTTACGCTATTTGCTGTTAAAGCTCAAGATAAAAAAGTAGCTGTTGTTACTTTTAATACTGACAAGATTATTGGGTTTAGTGATTTAGGTATAGGAAGTGAAGAAATGCTTACAAAGGTTCTTAAATTAAGAGATAATCCAGATTTTGATTTAACACCAATTTTAGAAAAATTTCACACAGAATTTTTTAATAAGTATTCAAAAGAATTTCCATTTAAAATTCTTGACGAGAAAGTGGTGTTGTCTAATGAAGATTACAAGGCTTACATACCAAAATTTGAAAAATCTGAAGAAGCATTAAAGCGTTTTGCAGTTTATGAAGGTTATAAACTTATCTATGAAGGTTTTATGGGTAAGACTAATGAAGTTGCTGTTGCGAATATATTTAAAGATTCTGCACAAGGAGTTATGTTTGTTACTATATCATTCGATTTGGTTAAAGGCTTTGGTTTAGGTGGTGTTGCAACTGTTAAAATGAGAGCTAAAGCAAGAATTGCACTTTATAACTCTGAAGGTAAAAAGGTTTACGTGATAAAAGAAGGCGCTAATTCTAAAAAAAGCTCGGTAATGGTAAAAGGGATTCCTGTTATGAGTACCAAAAAGATATTACCAATGTGTGAAAGTGCTTTAGAAAAACTAATGAAAGACTTGAAAAAGAAGTTGCCAAAAATCATTAGAAAGACATCTAAGTTGTAATAAATACGAACGTCAATAGATAAAAAAACGCCTTATTTAATTTAAGTAAGGCGTTTTTGTATATTATTTATAGTGAAAGTTTATTCACCTAAAAATGGGTATCTGTAATCTACTGGAGTTACAAATGTTTCTTTAATCATACGTGGAGAAACCCAACGTAATAAGTTTAATGCCGAACCTGCCTTATCGTTAGTTCCAGAACCTCTTGCGCCACCAAATGGTTGTTGTCCTACAACAGCTCCAGTTGGCTTATCGTTAATGTAGAAGTTTCCAGCACAGTTTTCTAACGCTTTAGTTGCTTGAGCAACTGCATATCTGTCTTTAGAGATAATAGCACCAGTTAAAGCGTAATCACTCGTTCCATCAACTAATTCTAAAGTTTCAGCATATTTATCATCGTCAAATACATAAATAGTAATTACCGGTCCAAATAACTCATCAGACATCGTTACGTAGTTAGCATCATCTGCTAATAAAACGGTAGGTTCAATAAAGTATCCTTTAGATTTATCGTAGTTACCACCAGTTATGACTTCTACACCAGCATCTTTTTTAGCTTGGTCTATGTATTTAGCTAATTTATCGAATGATCCTTCGTGAATCACAGCAGTCATAAAGTTTGCTGGTTCAGCAGGAGAACCCATTTTAATAGATTTTACATCTTCAATAACATAATTCTTTACGTCATTCCAAATACTCTTAGAAACGTAAGCTCTTGAAGCTGCACTACATTTTTGTCCTTGGAATTCAAAAGCTCCTCTTACAATAGCAGTTGCTACTTGTTTAGGGTTAGCCGATTCGTGAGCAACAATAAAGTCTTTTCCTCCAGTTTCACCTACAATTTTTGGGTATGTTTTGTAGTTGTGAATGTTGTTACCAATTTGTTTCCAAAGTTCTTTAAAGATGTAAGTAGAACCTGTAAAGTGTAATCCTGCAAATTCAGGGCGCGCTAATACAGTATCTGTAATCATTTTTGGATCACCAAAAACAACGTTAATTACACCAGCAGGAACACCAGCTTCTTCAAAAACATCCATAATTACTTTTGCCGAAAACACTTGGCTATCACTTGGCTTCCAAACAACAACGTTACCCATTAATGCCATACAAGCTGGTAAGTTTGCTGCAATAGCAGTAAAGTTAAATGGTGTTACCGCGTATACAAATCCTTCTAAAGGTCTGTACTCTAGACGGTTCCAAGCATCACTTGTACTTTCTGGTTGTTCATGGTAAATGTCAGTCATGTACTGAACATTAAAACGTAAAAAGTCTATTAATTCACAAGCCGCATCAATTTCAGCTTGGTGTAATGTTTTTGACTGAGCAATCATAGTTGCAGCATTAATTTTTGCACGGTAAGGTCCAGCAATTAATTCGGCAGCTTTTAAGAAAATACCAGCTCGGTCTTCCCATGGCATTTGGCTCCAAGCTTTACGTGCTTCTAAAGCAGTATCTATGGCTTCAACTACATTAGCTTTTTCAGCTAAGTGATATGTTCCTACAATATGTTTATGGTCGTGTGGTGGCGACATTGTGTTTGTGTTACCTGTTTTAACGTCTTTACCGTTAATGTACATTGCAACTTCGGTCTTACTGTTAAAGTAAGTGTCGTATTGTGCTAATGTCGCTTCACGTTCTGGAGTACCTGGCGCGTAACTTTTAACTGGCTCGTTAACTGCTACTGGTACATTAAAAAATCCTTTACCCATAATTATGTGGTTTTGTTGTGTTTTTATTAAGATGCAAAGTTACCAATTTTTTTCCTATTTTAATGATTCAAAATATGATGGCTTTTTAATCATTTACTTTAAAATTACTTTTGTAAGTTGCTAGCTTATTATGAGACTTAATAACCAACAATTAGTCTTTAATATAATCGCATTGTTTTATGAATAATACTGCTTTTGCAATTCCTTTAGCTTATCCAGATACCGTTGTTATGGTCTCTAATGAATGGTGTGTAAGGAATTTGCACTATATGGGTGTAGGTACACGTAATTACGTAAAAGCAGGTCATGCGGCTTTGGTTTTAATTGAAAAGTGCACAGGTTATATAGAATATTTCGATTTTGGCCGATACATTACACCGCAACCTTTTGGTCGTGTACGAAGTGAATACACAGATCATGAGCTTAAGACACCTATTAAAGCTGAAATTGTAGATGGTGTTTTAATGAATAGAGATGCTGTTTTTAAATTCTTTGCAACACATCCTAAATTAACCCATGGTGAAGGACGTATGATTACTACATGTTGCGATGAGGTCGATTATCAAAAAGCGAAAACTTATATAAATAAACTTCAAGATAAAGGGTTGGTTAATTATGCTGCATTTAAGAAGAAAGCTTCTAATTGCGCGCGTTTTGTAACGGATACTTTAATGGCTTCAACTGAAAATGAAATTAAGTTGAAAAAATTAAAAGGAACCAAATTATTTACACCAAGCCCAATTGGTAATGTGTTAGCTATAAAAGGTGATAAAGGTGCTTATCAGGTTTCTATTGGAGGTGAAATAAAGCTGTTTAATCGCACGAAACAACAAGAAATAGTAACTTGCTTTTTAGATAAAATGTCTAATCACGAATCGACTTTAAAAGGAACTTTAGAATCTAAGTCTTTTGAAGGTTTAACCAAAAATGCACAATGGTTACCAGGAATAGGCGCTGGTGCTTGGTTTGAGTTATTTAAAACAGACTTAGAAGAAGAATACCGTTTTAAGCGAACTTCTGGTTTTGGTACTACTGATGTAGATGCTTTATTTGTAATTGATGATACTTCGTTTAGAATAGACTTGCCTTATACATTTACCTACAATACAAATTGTAGTTTTATTGAGATTGAGCAAAACAAGCAATTGTTTAAGTTTAATCCGTTGTCTAATTTAAAGCAAAAGGAGCGCTCAGCTTAAAAGTTGGTATAATCACTTTAAATCTACTCGTGGTTGTAAAATTAATCATTTTGTAATGACCATACATAGAACCAACAGGCGATTGTAACAAGCAACCTGATCTGTAAGTATGTGATTCGCCAGGATGCAATACTGGTTTTTTACCAATAACACCTTCCCCAGAAACTTCTTGCGTATGGTTTAAAGCATCCAAAATAATCCATTGTCTACTTTCTAATTGTACCACATCATTACTTTGGTTAAATATGGTGATTTGATATTCAAAAGCGAAATGCATTTTTTCGTGCTTAAAAAATGTACCTTCAAAATTAGTTTCTACACTTATTTTTATGCCACTTGTAATTTGTTCTACCATAATACTGTAGTGTTTAAAATCCTACATAGTCTAAGTTAATAAAAAAAATAGCTTAGTGTGTGTCACTAAGCTATTTTTTTAACGTTTTTGTTTAAAGTTTAGTGTACTAACTATTTATTGATTTACTTAAAATAGTTTCCGCGTGAGCTTCTAAAGTTTTAAAGAAATACGCGATATCTTCAGCTTTAATAAGTGTGTTTATGGTGACCATTCTAATAAATTCTTGTCCTTTAAATTGACCGTAACCTACTATAAGTTTGCTGTCTTCATATAAAGACGTGCATAATACATCTGCAGGGATACCTTTGTAGTTAAAGCAAATTGAGATTGAATTATCAAAACTATATAATTTAAAATCTTTATGATTAGAAACATACGTTCTTACTAAATCTGCCATTTTAAATTGATGATTTACTAAGTCTTTTAAACCAATAGTTCCAACCGATTTCCAAAGTGTCCAAAATTTTAAAGCGTCATTACGTCTACCACATTGTAGTGAGGTTTTTCCTAAGTTAAAATCGTCACCATCGGTTTGGTATAAATATTCAGCATCATTAGAAAACGAATCGTGTAAATACTTTTTGTCTCTGGTAACTATTATCGAACAGCTTAAAGGTGTGCCTAACATTTTATGCGCGTTAACGCTAAATGAATCCGTATGTTCTATGCCTTTTACTAAGTGTTTATAATCTTCACTAAAAATAACTGCACCACAATATGCGCCATCTAAGTGAAGCCATAAATCGTGTTTTTTACAGATTTCACCAATAGTGCTAACATCATCAAAAGCGCCTAAAACGGTTGTTCCTGCTGTGGCGTTAACAAAAAATGGACGTTTCCCGTTTTTTATATCGTTTTGTATTAATTCATCTAAATGATTTGGGTCTAATTCGCCTTTAGCATTCGTTTTTACTTTACGAACCTGTTGTCTTCCTAAGCCACAAAAAGAGGCGTTTTTTGCAATGGAGTAGTGCGAAGCTTCCGAAGTATAAGCAACTAAGGGTTTTGTAATTCCAAGTTGTCTGGCTTCTGGATCGTATTTATCGCGTGCCATAACCATACCCATATAATTACTCATAGAACCGCCAGGCGCAAATGTTCCGTCGCTTTGCTTTGGGTAACCAATTAAATCACAAATTTTGTTTAGGATGTTTTTTTCTATTCCAACTTGTGGTCCGGCAACTTTATAGGTGTACATACTATTGTTTAGTAGTACGGCTAACAATTCTCCTAAAGTGGCTTTGCTTAATCTACCACCAAATAATTGGTTGTAAAATGACGTCGATGCCGTTTTAGGTGTATATTTTATGACGTCTTTTATAGAGACTATAAAATCTTTGTCTATAGTTGGTTGGTCTGGAAGCTCTAAATCTAAACGATCATAAAGCTGTTCCGTTTCTATGGGTTTTGCTACTGGATTTTGTTGTTCTTCATCAAATAAATAGTTAGCTAATTCATTAAATAGGTCTAAGTCTTTAAACATTAAAATGTGAATTTTATGGTTTTGTATCGTTTGTATTGCTTAATTATGACTATTTTACAAATCAACTTCAATTAAATACGGTATCTGTCAAGTTAAGAAACACGTGGAAACTATAGAAACCATTTCGGGATTAATTTCAAAACTAAAAGAAAATTCAAGCTCAGAATATGGTGCTATTCTAAATCAGTTAGAATTATCTGATGAATATATTCAGGATTGTTCCAGTTGGAGCTCAGAAAAATATACACGTAACTGCTTGTATAAAGATGATGCTTTTGAGTTGCTTTTATTGTGTTGGGAACAAGGGCAAAAAACACCTGTGCATTGTCACGGAGGCGAAGAATGTTGGGTGAAATTAATTTCGGGCGAATTAAATGAGGTCTTTTACGAAAATGATGCAACTCAACTGAGTAAAGCAATAAAGTCACAAAAGTTAGATGTAAACGGACTATCTTATATGAATGATTTGGTTGGTTTACATAGTTTAGAAAATACCAATAACGGAAAAAGCATCAGTTTACATTTATATGCAAAGCCTATTAAGCGTTGTCGTTATTATGATACCGAAAAAGGTGCTTTTGTTTATAATGATATGAGTTACGATGTGGATTTATGTCCTAATTCCTAATATTTATAGAACTCGTTTCTCCAAAACCAATTAAACGATCGTATCTCGCGCCTAAATCTCTATAGTAAACTAACACTTTGTAGCTGTTTTCTGTTTGCCAAAAATTACCACCAACGGCATTATAATCTACTTCTCCAGTAGAGTCATCGACTACAATATATTTGTAATTATAAAACCCTTGTTTTAATAATAATGGACCACTATAACTTTGTTGTTCTTTTACGTAGCTAAGTTTTGTGTCTTCATTAATTTGGTAATTATTAAAGTTGCCATAAACGTGAATTGATTTGCCTTCTGGAAGTTTTGCGCTTATTAATGAGAAATGCACAAAAGTGTAATCTGCTTCAATATTAACATTGTCAACATCTATAGCGGTAATTAAAAAATTACCGTTAATATCTGGATTATACGTGTATTGTTGTTCTTTGCGCGAAATATTACTAAATAAAATATGTTCATATAAATCGTTTAGTTCTACAAATTGAATTCCGTTTGTAGCTGCGCGTAAGTCTTTGTTTTCAAAATAGTAATATTCATTCCCTGAGTAAAACGATGTTTCTTTGGTGTAGCGATACGTTAACTCATTCCCTAAAATGTATTGCGGTTTTACATCGCGAATAGCAGTGTTTAAATCGTTATTCTGAATGATTAAAGTCTTAATATTCGTCTTTGGGTTGTTGAGATTCGTATTAATGGGATTGATAACTATGTCTACGGTTTGCTTGTTTTTTATTTCTGAAACATCTCTGCTTCGTTTGATACTCACACCAACATTAGCGCTATTTTCGTGAATCATAAACTTTCTTGAAAACACAATCTCATCATCGTCATTATATATAAACATCATATAATTACCTGACTTAGTTAAGCCTTTTGTGAATTGATTTGGGATGCGTAACTTATAATGCGAATACATTTGATAGGTGTTAATAGAGTTTTCGTAATTTCTAATACGTTGCTCGTCGTAACCTTTTAAATATTCGGCTTTAGCCAAAATTGAAGGTGTCCAGTCGTAGTTATAATGTTGTATGCGATAGTAATAATCTTCTTCGTTACCATTAATTGCATCAAATTCTAACTGAATAAAGTCGCCAAGATTTAAAACTGGTAATTGACTTTCTGGTGTGTTTCCTTTAAAAGTGATGGTTTTTATATAGTCTGGTGCTTGAATTTCTTCAACTTGACCAAAACAAACCACTGAAATTAAGTTAAAAAGGATAATGAATTTAAGTGCTTTTTGCATTTATAGGTTTTTTTGTTGGGTAAAGATAAACAAAATCTATGCCTATCTAAATTTCACTATTTAGAATAGTTATAAATAACTTATCTCCATCTATGATTGTAAACATTTTGTGGATTAATTCGTAAATTTGCTCGGATTTTTATAATCGCATTCAGTATAACCATTAATACATAAATTTAATATGTCAAACGACATTAAAATTTCAAAAGGTCTGGATATTAAGCTTGTAGGAGAAGCTGAGAAAGTAACAGAAACGGCTATTTTAAGCAATTTCTACTCAGTAAGACCTGAAGATTTTCATCTGGTAACACCAAAATTAGTTGTTAAAGTTGGTGACAAAGTAAAAGCTGGTAGCACATTATTTTACAATAAAGTTAACGAATCAATCAAATTCGCATCGCCTGTATCTGGTGAAGTTGTAGAGATTGAACGTGGCGAAAAACGTAAAGTATTAGCTATTAAAATTCAAGCTGATAAAAGCCAAGAGTTTCAAGACTTTGGGAGTCTAAACGTATCTTCTGCTAACGCAGATGCTATTAAAACACGTTTATTAGAATCTGGAGTTTGGGCATTTGTAAAACAACGTCCTTACGATGTTATTGCAAACCCAGAAACTGAGCCTAAATCTATATTTGTTTCGGCATACGCAAGTGCGCCTTTAGCAGCAGATTTAGACTATACGTTAGCTGGTAAAGAAGCTGAGCTTCAAACTGCAGTTTCGGCTTTAGCCAAATTAACAGCTGGACAAGTTCACGTAAGTGTTGCTAAAAAAGGAAATTCGCCTTTAGCTAACTTAAACGATGTAACAGTTCATAAAGTTTCTGGTCCACATCCATCTGGAAATGTAGGAACACAAATCAATAAATTAGATCCAATTAATAAAGGTGAAACAGTTTGGACTGTTAGCCCTCAGGATTTAGTAATTATTGGTGAGTTACTTTTAACTGGTAAGTTTAATGCAGAACGTACGATTGCTTTTGCTGGTTCTTCAGTAAAAAAGCCACGTTATTTTAAAACTAAAATTGGTGCTGAGGTGTCAACAATGGTTTACGATAATGGTGTAGAGCAAGATGGTAACGACCGTATTATTTCTGGTAACGTATTATCTGGTAAACAAGTAAAACCTGATGGTAACTTAGATTACTATAGTAATATTATTACTGTAATTCCTGAAGGAGACGATTATGAATTTTTTGGATGGAATAAGCCAATTTTCAATAAAGTATCTACTTCAAGAGCTTTAACCTTTTCTTGGTTAACGCCTAATAAAAAATTCGACTTAAATACAAATACTAACGGAGAGCATAGAGCTTTTGTAACAACTGGTAACTACGAGGAAGTTTTTCCTTTAGATATCTTTCCGTTACAAATCTTAAAAGCGTGTAAGTACCAAGATTTAGACGAAATGGAAGCTTTAGGAATGTACGAAGTTGCTCCAGAAGACTTTGCTTTAACTGAGTTTATTTGTGTGTCTAAACAGCCACACCAACAAATCATTAGAGAAGGTTTAGATTTAATGTATAAAGAAATAGGATAGTTATGGGATTGAAAAGTAATTTACATAATTTAAAATTAAAGTATCAAGGGACAAAAATGGCGCCTGCATTTAATGCAATCCATACCTTTTTATACTTGCCTAATGAGACAACGCATGGCGGAACTCATATTAAGGCTGCAGATGATTTAAAACGTACCATGAATATTGTAATTATGGCTTTAGTGCCATGTTTAATATTTGGTATTTTTAATGCAGGTTACCAACATTATGCGGCTATTGATGCTGCTAAAGGGATTGCTACTGAAGCGTCTTTATTTGGTAACTTTTTAACTTGGGACAACTTTATAGTTGGAGCTTGGACGGTTTTACCATTAGTAATCGTATCATACGTGGTTGGTTTAATAGTAGAATTTATTTTCGCTATTATTAAAGGTCACGAAGTGGAAGAAGGTTACTTAGTAACTGGTATGTTAGTGCCATTAATTGTACCTGTAGATATTCCATTATGGATGTTAGCAGTTGCCGTTATTTTTGGTGTTGTAATTGGTAAAGAAGTATTTGGTGGTACAGGAATGAATATTCTTAACCCAGCATTAACTATACGTGCCTTTTTATTCTTCGCTTATCCAACTTGGATGTCAGGAGATAAAGTATGGGTGCATAAAGCAACTGAATTAGCTGGTGGACCAGATGCTATTTCTGGTGAAACATTATTAGGTGCTTATGCACAAAATAGTAGTTTAGCTGGTATAGATTATATGGACATGTTCTTCGGATTTATCCCAGGTTCAATTGGTGAGACTTCTAAATTATTAATCATTGTAGGTGCATTAATCTTAATCTTTACAAAGATTGGTAGCTGGAGAATTATCTTAAGTACTTTAATTGGTGCTTTAGCAATGGGATTAATATTTAACGGTGTTG
The DNA here is from genome assembly GCA_036821745.1 of Aurantibacter sp. GTDB lineage: Bacteria > Bacteroidota > Bacteroidia > Flavobacteriales > Flavobacteriaceae > Aurantibacter. The sequence goes on from DAISIZ010000034.1 coordinate 9,829, forward strand.
TAGATGCTGGTTGGATTGGAGAATCAAGTAAATTCTTCGGATTAATGAGTATTCCATTCTGGCAACATTTAATTATCGGTTCTATTTTATTTGGAGCAGTTTACATGGCAACAGATCCTGTAAGTGCTGCGCAAACAAATAAAGGTAAGTGGATTTACGGTTTCTTAATTGGGTTTATCTCAATTATGATTCGTGTATTTAACCCTGCATATCCAGAAGGTGTATTCTTAGCGATTCTATTAATGAACGTTTTCGCACCAACAATTGACCATTATGTGGTACAAGGAAATGTAAAGCGTAGAATGAAACGTTTAAAAGTTAAAACAGCATAATTATGGCAATTAATACAGATAAAAATTCATATACTATCATCTTTGCAGTAGCAATGGTAGTTGTGGTTGGTTCTTTATTAGCATTTACGGCTTCTTCTTTAAAGTCAAATATTGTTGAGAACGAACGTATGGAAAAACAACAGAATATCCTTTACGCTATGGGCGTAAACGAAAATGGAGAATCTGATATTGTTTTTATTGGAACAGATAAAGTAGCAGGAGAATTTTCTAAATACATCAAAACACAATTAGTTATTGAAAATGGTGAGGTTAAAGAAGATGACCAAGCTTACTTAATTGATGTAAAAAAGGAACAAGCAAAAGCTAAAAATGGTGAAGCAAGACGTTTACCTTTATTTGTCGGTGAAAAAGATGGTAAAACATTTTACGTAGCACCAATAAGAGGTAAAGGATTATGGGATGCTATTTGGGGTTATGTTGCTTTAGATAAAGATATGGTAGTTCAAGGTGCTTATTTTGATCACAAAGGTGAAACTCCAGGTTTAGGAGCCAACATTAAGCAACGTTACTTTATGGACGATTTTACAGGAGAACGTTTATTAACTAATGCAGGAGAATTCAAAGGGATTACTGTTGCAAAAGGAAATAACGATCCTAAAAATTTAACTAAAGACGATTATGAAGTTGATGCACTTGCTGGTGCAACAATTACAGGTGATGGTGTTTCTGCTATGATTAAAGCAGATTTAAAGTTATACCTACCTTACTTTAAGAACTTAAAAAACAAGAAATAATATGGGACTACTTTCAAAAAAAGATGGGGTTTTAATAACAGACCCATTAGCAGATAACAACCCAATTACAATTCAAGTATTAGGTATTTGTTCAGCATTAGCTATTACAGCAGAGCTTAAAGCATCTCTTGTAATGGGTATTGCAGTATTATTTGTATTAGGTATAGGTAACGTCGTTATTTCTTTAATGCGTAACATTATCCCTTCTAAAATTAGAATTATCGTACAACTTATAGTTGTGGCCGCTTTAGTAATTATTGTAGATCAAGTATTAAAAGCTTTTGCTTACGAGTTAAGTAAAACACTTTCGGTATTCGTAGGTCTTATTATTACCAATTGTATCATTATGGGGCGTTTTGAAGCTTTTGCTTTAGGTAACGGACCTTGGAGATCTTTCTTAGATGGTATTGGTAACGCATTAGGATACGCAGTAATTTTATTAATTGTAGGTTTCTTTAGAGAGCTTTTAGGTTCTGGAACTTTATTTGGTATTCCAGTTTTAGGAGATGCAATTGAAAAAACTGGAGTGTATGCTTTAGGTTACGAGAATAATGGATTTATGTTAATGCCTCCAATGGCGTTAATTATTGTAGGTCTTATTATTTGGGTACAACGTAGTAGAAATAAAGATTTAATTGAAGACTAATATCAGTGTAAACTGAATTAAAAAGAATTAAAATGATAGAGCATTTAGAATTATTTTTCAAGTCAATCTTTATTGACAATATGGTATTTGCGGTTTTCTTAGGTATGTGTTCATACTTAGCCGTATCTAAAAAGGTATCTACAGCTGTTGGTTTAGGAGCAGCCGTAATTTTTGTATTAGCAATTACAGTACCTATTAACTGGTTATTAGACCAATATTTATTACAACCAGGTGCATTAAAATGGTTAGGAGACGATTTCGCTTCTTACGATTTAAGCTTCCTGTCGTTTATTATGTTTATTGCGACTATTGCAACTATGGTACAATTAGTAGAGATAGTGGTAGAGAAGTTTTCTCCATCATTATATAACTCTTTAGGTATTTTCTTACCACTTATTGCTGTAAACTGTGCCATCTTAGGTGGTTCGTTATTTATGCAATCTCGTGAAATTGAAACTTTAGGATTAGCCTTTAACTATGGTGTGTCTTCAGGAATTGGTTGGTTTTTAGCCATTTTAGCAATTGCTTCAATTAGAGAGAAAATAAGATACAGTAGCGTACCAGCACCTTTAAGAGGTTTAGGAATTACATTTATCATTACTGGTTTAATGGGAATTGGATTCTTAAGTTTTGGAGGAATGTTAACTGGTGGTGACGAAGAAACTAAGGAAACAGAAAAGCAAGCATCTACAATAGAAGTTTCTAAAGAAGCAACTAAAGACCTTGCAACTAACACTAAAATAATAGAGTAGTATGATTTTAGCAGGAACATTTGGAACTGTTGCAACTACAGTAGTTGCCTTTCTAATTATAACATTAGTCTTAGTAGGATTATTGTTATTCGTAAAGCAAAAGTTATCACCATCAGGTCCAGTAAAGATCTTAATTAATGGTGAACGTGAAATTGAAGTAGCATCTGGAAGTACATTATTATCGACTTTAGGAGCTCAAAAAATATTTTTACCATCTGCTTGTGGTGGTGGAGGAACGTGTATTCAATGTGAGTGTCACGTAACATCTGGTGGAGGTGAAGCACTTCCAACAGAAACACCTCACTTCTCAAGAAAAGAATTAGCTCACGGAGCGCGTTTATCTTGTCAAGTAAAAGTAAAGCAGGATATGGAAGTTACTATTCCAGAAGAAATTTTTGGAATTAAAAAATGGGAAGCTGTTGTAGTATCTAACTATAATGTAGCAACATTTATTAAAGAATTTGTAGTTGAAATCCCTGAGGATATGAACTATAAAGCTGGTGGATATATTCAAATTGAAATCCCAGAATGTACAGTAAACTATTCTGATATGGACGTTACAGCACATCCACAAGATCACCCAGGAGAGCCTAATAAATTTGAGGCAGATTGGGATAAGTTTAATTTAAGACCATTAGTTATGAAAAATAACGAATTGGTTGAGCGTGCTTATTCTATGGCTTCTTACCCAGCCGAAGGACGTAAAATTATGCTTAATGTACGTGTAGCTACACCTCCATTTGACCGTGCTAAAGGCGGATGGATGGATGTAAATCCTGGAGTAGCATCGTCATTTATTTTTAACTTAAAAGAAGGCGATAAGTGTACGATTTCTGGACCTTACGGTGAATTCTTTATCAACGAATCTGAAGCAGAAATGCTTTACGTTGGTGGTGGAGCAGGTATGGCACCAATGCGTTCGCACTTATATGAGTTATTCAGAACATTAAAAACTGGTCGTAAAGTAACTTATTGGTATGGAGGACGTTCTAAAGCAGAATTATTCTATATCCATTATTTTAGAGCCTTAGAGCAAGATTTCCCGAATTTTAAGTTCTTCTTAGCGTTATCTGAGCCAATGGAACAAGATAATTGGAAAGTAAAAGCTGATATAGATTCTGAAGGAGATGGATTCGTAGGATTCATTCACCAAGTAGTAATTGATCAATATTTATCTAAGCACGAAGCACCAGAAGATTTAGAATTATACTTCTGTGGTCCACCATTAATGAACCAAGCCGTTCAGAAAATGGGTGAGGATTTCGGTCTTGACGACGAGAATATTAGATTCGATGACTTTGGAGGATAGACTTCTTTAAATCATAATATTAGTTTGAAAAAGAGCATTACAATAATTGTAAAGCTCTTTTTTGTTTAATTATAGCGATAAAAATCGAGTATTCGTTTTTTATTCTGTATTTAATCGATGTTATTGTGTGTTTTGTAGTATTTATTAGTATTTGTTGAGGGATTTGTTTTCAATGTTAAATATTTATATATTTTTATGAAACTTTTAACTAAATAACCTTAAATCATGAAAAAAAATACCCCTTTTAAATGGTTGTTTTTAATGTTTGTCTTTTCATTTTCTTTTGCAACTGCTCAAAGTGGATTAGCATCTAAAAACAATAATGGATCACAACAAACAAGTACTTCTGTACAGGATTATGATGGTCTAATTCTTAACGATGATAGTCAGTCATTTTATAATCAAACCGGTTTGGTACGTTGTTTAACGACAGAAAAAACTGAAGCTTACCAAAACAGAAATGCCAACTCAGGATCAGAGCAACAATTTGAAGATTGGTTAGCGCCTTTACTACAAGAGTATAAAAGAGATAAAGAAGCTAGACGTGCTGCAGGAACTTTTGTAAGAGCTACTTATAATATTCCAATTATTTTTCACGTAATCTATAATAATGAAGCTGAAGGCGTAGGTCCAAACTTAAGTCAAGCTTTAGTTGATGCACAAATTGAACAATTGAATTTAGATTTTGCAAATTTAGCAGGTGGAGCAACAGGACCATGGGCAACTGTTGCAGCCGATACAGATATTCAATTTGTTCCTGCAGCAGTAGATCCAAATGGAGCTGCTTTGGCACAACCTGGAATTAATAGAGTTGGTGGTTATGCAACACCTTTAGATTTTGATGGTGTTATTAAACCAGCTACTATTTGGGACAGAACTATGTATGCTAATATATGGACAGGACAATTAGGTGGTGGTTTATTAGGTTATGCACAGTTTCCTGATAATTCTACTTTACCAGGAATGCCAGGTGGAGCTGGAGGAGCTGTAAACACCGATGGTGTTGTTTGTGGTTTTGGTACTATTGGTTCTGTGGCAATGCCACACCCAAATGGTGGTCAATATGCTGCAGGAAGAACTTTAACTCACGAAATTGGTCATTGGATTGGTTTAAGACATATTTGGGGAGATACAGATTGTTCTGGAGATGATTTTTGTGCTGATACGCCTTTACAAGCTGGTGATAATACTGGTGGTTGTGCTAACAATAATTCTTGTCCAGTAGTTACTGTTCCTTTAGATAGAGATATGTCTGAAAATTATATGGATTATTCTGGAGATGCTTGTATGAACGTATTTACACAAGATCAAGTTGATAGAATGATAGTTGTATTACAAAATTCGCCTGGACGTGTGGAATTACCAAATTCAACAACAGGTAATGCTGGTCCTTCTATTAGTTTTGCTTTAACAACTTTAAATCAAGTTGAAGGTTCTGATTGTGCTTTTACTGATGTTACAGTAGGTTTAAATATTGGGGCTGCGGCTTCAAATAACGCACAAGTTGATTTTACAGTAACTAACGGAGGTGCAACTCAAGGAGCAGATTACGAGTTAATGACACCAAGTGTAACTTTTAGTGCAGGTGCAACAGCTGGTCAAAATATGACTTTAAGAATTTATAATGATAGTTATGTTGAGGGTGATGAAACTTTCACAGTAAACTTTACCGTTAATCCTAATGGTGGTGATGCTACTGCGGGTAACGACACACTAACTTTTACGATTACAGACGATGATACTTCAATAAATGCATCAGGTCCGGTAACTATTTTTGAAGATGGATTTGAAACATACACTGACTTTGCAATTGCTAACGTTGGACAATGGACTATGTTAGATAATGATGGTGATGCTACTTATGGTTCTGATAATACAAATTTTACAAATGAAAATTATACAGGTTCATTTATTGTTTTTAATCCTCAAGCAACGACACCAGCATCTAATGCAGGTTGGAATGCCAGAACAGGAGATAAAGGTTTTTATTGCTTTAACTCTAACGGAAATGTTAGTGGTGCTGCATTAAATGATGATTATGCATTTACACCTCAATTAGCAAATTCTACAGGTGGAGAAATTAAGTTTTGGGCTAAAAGTTTAACGACTAATTATAATGGTGGAGAACGATTTAAAGTAGGTGTTTCTGCAACTAATGATGGAAACGGTATAACATTTATTTCTCCTGGAGCATATGTAGTACCACCTTTAACTTATACAGAATATACTTATTCTATTCCTGCATCATTTAATAATCAAAATTTATATGTTGTGATTCAGATAGTATCTGCAGATGAATTTGTTTTTATGATGGATGATTTTTCTGTGACAACTAATGTTGAAACGAATGTGCAAACAGCTATGAACACAGCTTCACAATCTGAAGTTAATTTAAAAGGTAATGGTAATGTGTTTAACATAGATTCAACTTCAGAAGATATTATGGCTGATATTACTATTGGAGATGCAATGGATTATGGATGTACATCAGTAGCTGTGTCTAGATCTGGTTCTGGAGCTCAGCCTTATAACGGAAGTGTTGCGCCAGCATTAGTAATGGACAAAACATTCACTATAACACCTTCAATAGAAAATACAACAGGAGAATCAACAGTTGCTTTTTATGTTACTGAAGCTGAATTAGTTGGTTGGGAAACAGCAACGTCTGAATCTAGAAATGATTTACAGATAGGTCAATTAGACGGTTCTACACTTTCAAGGGTGAATGCAACTGTAACAGCCTTTGGAGCTAACTATAGAATTTCTGGAACGTTTACAACAGGGTTAAAAGGAACGTATTATTTTGGTAATACAGCATTATTAAGTAAAGAGACTTTTAGTTTTGATAATTTTGAAATGTATCCTAATCCAGTAGCAGATAATTTAAACATAAGTTTTACGACATCTAACGATGTTTTAATTAATCTTTATGATATTCGAGGAAGAGAAGTACAAACTGATAATTTCAGTTCAAATG
>DAISIZ010000035.1:0-14848 GCA_036821745.1 Aurantibacter sp.
TTTATAGCTGTCTTTATAAGCTATTGTAAAGTTTCCGTCAAAGTCGGTAGTGGTTCCTACTTCAGTATTTAACCAATACACATTAGCACCTGGAATAGATAATTGTTCTGGCGTTGCCTCGGTAATGTTTCCTGACAACTTATCTTGTGCTAATATTACACTTGGTAGTATTAGCAATAATAAAAAGAGTTTTTTCATATTAATTAAAGATTTTAATTAACATAAAAACGGCCATCACAATCATTATAGAATTTTCTATAAACGTCGCTTTGGTCATAGGCAGTTTTAAAGCTGTCCCTAAACAAGCGCACTTAATTGCTTTTTTATTCAGTAAAGCATTGACAACACCAATTGTTGTAATTCCTAAAATTACCAATGTGATAATTAATGCTGAAGGAATTTCGGTACGTGTTAAAAACAGCACTCCTAAAACTGTTTCTATAAACGGATAAACCCACGCATAAATTGGTAATTCTTTTGCTAATGGATCGTACATTTTAAAACTTTCTGGAAATCCTTTATAGTCTAAAAACTTAAAAAAGCTAAAAACGATATAGAATATGCCCATAAAATCAAGCATAAAGCCTTCGATTGTAAAGCTTTTAAAATTGATAAAAACTGAAGCTGTAATGATATAAAAAAAGATTAAAAACAACGGAAATAATTGTTGCAAATCACTCTTTTGCTCTGCTTCTACTGATTTAAATACATTAGTTTCTTGTAATTTAGAAAGCGTATATTTTTCAGGTAATGCCTTTTTAAGGGTTGATAAATCTACGTGTACATCTGAATGTATGGTAACCGATTGCGAAGCTAAATTTGCTTCGACTTTAGCTATATGTGGCAAATGCATCAACTTTTCTTCTACTGATGCTTTGCAACCATTACAGGTCATCCCTGTAAGGTGATATGTATGTGTCATAATATGGTATTTAATTATTAATGTAGTCAGGCTTTATTCCGCGGAAGCGAAATTGAATACATTAAAAATCAAATTAGGAAGACTTGGTCCAACAAAGCAATATCGTAAACCAATATGGGAACTTGATAATCTTTGTAGGCTAATGTTTTGGTAGAACGCGGTTTAAACAAACGCTCGTAACTAAACACAAATGCACTTAAAAGATTTTTTTGAACTGAAGTTAAATCTTCTAAAGACTTACTATCTAACTCATCTTGTCCCGAAATAACTTCGACCACATCTTTACAACACGACATCTTTTTTAGTGTTGGTTGAGATGATTTAGTCATTGCATCATCGCCACATTTAGTGGTTGTAGAAAATAATGAAACATCGATTAAAGTAGAGCCACAAAAATGCTTTTCCACAGTTAAAGAGACTGTAGAAAACACGACTAAAAGCGTTAAAACAACGGCTGATATTTTATGCAGAATGGCTTTCATTTTAATACAAAGTTAAAACAATAACCTCATTTTACGTGAATTATTGCATTTTTTTAACAGTCACTCGATGGTAATAAAATGCTGGTAACAACAATAATAAGAGTAATGGTTGTATTAAAAAACGGCGAATATTGAAGAAAATATAGTAATCTTCTTGCTTTGGATTATACACAAAATACAGATATAAGCTTATAAAAATCACAAAAGCAATCCCATAAATATAGCTTGAAAGCCTAACCAGTTTTTTATCCTTAAAAAAGACAAATAGAATAGCTATGGATATGATACTATTCAACACATAACGCAACGTTGTAAAGCTTACTAACTTAGCAATTTCGCGTCTTGGCGAATCGAGCGTTAAAAAATCGCTTTTAAAAAACACCAAATAAGGATCATAAAAAAGTACGTCTTCAAACAAACGTATTAGAGCCAAAAGCACAAACAGAACAGCAATCCAAATGTATTTACTCTGCTTCATTTGCGGTATTTATTTTATTAAAACGATACACCCAAAACATCCATAACACGAAAACCATACTATAAATAAGTCCCGGAAAAATAACGTTGTGCAAAATTTCTTCACGCCAAGGATAATGATACAAAGCAATGGCTATAATGACTATTCGAATTAAATTAACCACATAAATTAAAACGCTTCCTACCAGAATATATAATACCGTGGTTTTAAACTTACTTGCAAACGATATGATAAAAGAAGCAAATAGAATGATAATGGAAATTCCATTACAACCCTCGCTTATAAATGCTAAAAACTTATGGTTTACTTTAAGGTTTAATATGGGTTGTGTGCTTTTAAATAATTGCGCATCATAACCCAAAACATCTAATAAAGCAACGGTTTGTCGTCCAACTAAATTAGAAAAGTAGTCTGGATAGTATTGGCTACCATCGGAAAAATCTAAATAAAATTTATACGCCAAAGTAAACACTAAGTATACTCCAAGAAAAGTACCTATGAATTTTATAACGGGGCGATATTCTTTTAACAATGATGAGGCCAAATAAATTTATTTATCTGGCTTAAAATTACAGCTTTTTAAATTATTTTTGCCAAAAAATATTAGAATGCTTTTAGAAGACTTAAAACCAAAGGTTGAAACAATTATTAATCAGCCAAATACAGAAAAAAACTCAAAATTAAAATCTATTTGTGAGCTATTAGAAGCTAACATAGAATACTACAACTGGGTTGGATTTTATTTTAAGAATGGGGATAAAAATGAATTAAAGTTAGGACCTTATGTTGGTGAACCTACAGATCATACTATTATTCCTTTTGGAAAAGGGATTTGTGGGCAAGTTGCCAAAAGCAATGCTAATTTTGTAGTGCCAGACGTAAAAGCACAAGACAATTACATTGCTTGTAGCATTACCGTTAAGGCAGAAATTGTTATTCCTATTTTTGTTAACGGTGAAAACATTGGTCAAATAGATATAGATTCTAACACTATTGATCCATTTACAAAATCTGATGAAAATTTCTTAGAATTTGTTTGTACTCAAGTGTCTACAATTCTTTAATAAATCCCAAGAAATACAAATACTAAATTCCAAATTTTGATATTAATCAAGATTTGGAATTTCTTTTTTTACAGTTTTAACTAAAACCAAAACTACAAACTTGCTACTTTACTAAAAATAAAGAGGTTATAAAACCTAAAAAAACTAAATTCCAACGGTTAACCATTTCAAGGTTAATCGTTTTTGGAATTTAGTTTTTCTTTTTTTTGAACTGTTTTCAATATCTTTTTTGTAAATTTGCACGCTTATTAATACAACGATAATGAGCAACCCAAAACAAATTAAATCTGCATTAATATCTGTTTTTTCTAAAGACGGATTAGAGCCAATTGTAAGAGAATTAGACGCACAAGGCGTAACTATTTACTCTACTGGCGGAACTGAAAAATTCATTAACGATTTAGGTATTAAAGTCGTACCTGTAGAAGATGTAACATCTTACCCTTCTATTTTAGGTGGACGCGTTAAAACCTTACACCCAAAAGTATTTGGTGGTATCTTAAACCGTCAAAATCACGAAGGTGACGTTAAAGAAATGCAAGACTTTGACATTCCACAAATTGATGTGGTTATTGTTGATTTATACCCATTTGAAAAAACGGTAGCTTCTGGTGCATCTCACCAAGACATTATCGAAAAAATTGATATTGGAGGAATTTCTTTAATTCGTGCTGCTGCTAAAAATTTTGCTGATGTACTTTGTGTATCATCTGTAAACGACTACCAACAGTTTTTAGATTTAATTACTGATAAAAAAGGTTTATTAACTGAAAAAGATCGTAAAGCATTTGCTGCAAAAGCATTTAACACTTCTTCTCATTACGATACGGCTATCTTTAATTTCTTTAATAGCGATAATGATATTACGGCTTTAAAATTAAGTGAGTCTAATGGTAAAGCATTACGTTATGGAGAAAACCCACACCAAAAAGGATTCTTTTACGGTGATTTTAATGCTATTTTCACAAAATTACACGGTAAAGAATTAAGCTATAATAATTTATTAGATGTTGATGCTGCTGTAAACTTAATGAATGAGTTTAAAGGTGAAGCGCCAACATTTGCTATTTTAAAACACAACAACGCTTGTGGTTTAGCACAAAGAGCAACTATAAAACAAGCTTATACTGATGCTTTGGCTGGTGATCCAGTTTCTGCTTTTGGTGGTGTATTAATTTCAAACACTGAAATTGATTTAGCAACGGCTGAAGATATTCATTCTTTATTTTGTGAAGTATTGATTGCGCCTTCATTTACAAAAGAAGCTTTAGAAGTATTACAAGGGAAGAAAAACAGAATCCTTTTAGTTTTAAACGATGTTGAATACGCTAAAACAACCGTAAGAACGTGTTTAAACGGATACTTAGTTCAAGATAAAGATTACATCACAGATGCTAAAGCTGACTTAAAAACAGCAACAGTAACAGCACCAACAGATGCTCAAGTTGACGATTTATTATTTGCTTCTAAATTATCTAAACACACAAAATCCAACACGATTATCTTGGTAAAAGATAAGCAATTATGTTCGTCTGGAACAGGACAAACAAGTCGTGTAGATGCTTTAAATCAATCTATTCACAAAGCACAATCATTTAACTTTGACTTAAACGGTGCGGTAATGGCAAGTGATGCTTTTTTTCCTTTCCCTGACTGTGTAGAGATTGCTAAAAATGCAGGAATTGTTTCTATAATTCAACCAGGTGGATCTATAAAAGATCAATTAAGTATTGATTACTGCAACGAAAACAATGTGTCTATGGTTATGACTGGTACACGTCATTTCAAACACTAAACAAGACCTTATCCAACAAGGTTCTTATCAATTTTAGTTTTAATTTAATAACGCTGAAATTGAGATAAATTAATTAAAAAGCTTCAACAATTCGTTGAAGCTTTTTACATTTTAAAAGTCGTTTTGTTTAAGGAAATTTACGGCCAAAAATAAATTTCTATATTTTTTGAATTTCAACTTCAATTAAATGAAAATTTTAGCTTAAGATTCCCTACTTTTACCATACTTTTTATTAATCCCTTAATTACACACCAAAATATGGGTTTTTTTGATTTCTTAACAGAAGAAATCGCAATCGATTTAGGAACTGCGAATACTTTAATCATTCATAACGGCAAAGTTGTTGTCGATGCACCTTCAATAGTTGCTCGCGATCGTATTTCTGGTAAAATCATTGCTGCTGGACGAGAAGCCAACCTAATGCAAGGTAAAACACACGAAAACATAAAAACAATTAGACCTTTGAAAGATGGTGTAATTGCTGATTTTGCTGCATCTGAGCAAATGATTAGTATGTTTATTAAAGGTATTCCTGCACTAAAGAAAAAGTTATTTACCCCAAAATTACGTATGGTAATTTGTATTCCTTCTGGAATTACAGAAGTTGAAATGCGCGCGGTAAAGGAAAGTGCAGAACGTGTAAATGGTCAAGACGTTTACTTAATTCATGAACCTATGGCTGCAGCAATTGGTATTGGTGTTGATATTATGCAACCAAAAGGAAATATGATTGTTGATATAGGTGGAGGAACCACTGAAATTGCTGTTATTGCTCTTGGTGGTATTGTATGTGACAAATCTGTAAAAGTCGCTGGAGATGTATTTACCAACGATATTATTTACTACATGCGAACACAACACAACCTTTATGTTGGAGAAAGTTCTGCTGAAAAAATTAAAATTCAAATTGGTGCTGCCACTGAAGATTTAGATTTACCACCAGAAGATATGAACGTTCAAGGACGTGATTTATTAACAGGAAAACCTAAACAAGTTCAGATTTCATACCGTGAAATTGCTAAGGCTTTAGACAAATCTATTTTACGTATTGAAGATTCCGTTATGGAAACGTTATCTCAAACACCACCAGAATTAGCTGCCGATATTTATAACACAGGAATTTATTTAGCAGGTGGAGGAAGTATGTTACGTGGTTTAGACAAACGTTTATCACAAAAGACAGATTTACCAGTGTACATTGCCGAAGATCCTTTAAGAGCTGTTGTTCGTGGTACCGGTATTACCCTTAAAAACCTAGTTAAATTTAAAAGTGTATTGATTAAATAACGCTATAAACCATGCAACAAATTATTAATTTCTTAATAAGAAACAAAACGCTCTTTTTGTTCTTATTGTTGTTTGGACTATCGTTGTTATTTACCATACAATCACATTCATACCATAGAAGTCGTTTTGTAAATTCTGCCAATTTTTTATCTGGCGGGATTTATAGTACATCAAGTTCTATTGGTGACTACTTCAACTTAAAAGATGAAAACATAAAGCTTCAAGAAGAAAACAAATACTTAAGAAGTTTATTATTAAATACTAAAGAGAAGCTTCCAAAACCGTTTATAGATTCATCCTCATACCAAGCAAACTATGTGGTTACACCTGCCATAGTTTATAAAAACAGTTATAACAGAGCTAACAATGTAATCCTTATTAATAAAGGAAAAGAAGATAGTATTTCACAAGATTTAGGTGTTATTTCTAGCAAAGGGATTGTTGGTATTACCGATGCTTCTAGTGGTAGCTACACGACAGTTTTATCTTTATTAAACACGGATGTTTTTATAAGTGCTAAACTAAAAAAGAGTGATCATTTTGGATCATTAAATTGGGATACTGAAACACCTAATGAGGTATTGCTAACTCAAATTCCAAAATTTGCACCCGTAAAAATCGGTGACACAATAGTTACTTCTGGTCGTTCGTCCATATTTCCAAAAGATATTTTAATTGGGACTATCAAGGACTTTCAACTAGATCAAGGTGAAAATTTTTATTCTCTTAGAGTTAAGTTATTTAATGATATGACTAGTTTAAATCACGTATATGTGATAAAAAACAACGACAAGAAAAAAATTGATAACCTTTTAAATTCTGAAGATGAATAATTTAGTATTTAAACACGGATTTCGATTTATCCTTTTGGTTTTACTTCAAGTCACCATATTTAATTATGTCGATTTTTTAGGATACATCAATCCTATGATTTATATTTTATTTATCATTTTATTTCCTTTAAGAAATAACCGAATGGCATTTTTAATTGTCGCATTCTTTTTAGGATTAAGTGTAGATATGTTTTCGGACACTGGAGGAATTCACGCAGGTGCATCAGTATTACTAGCTTACATTAGACCAACCATAACCAAATTTAGTTTTGGTTCTTTAAATGAGTTTTATAATGTAAAATTTAACGCCATAGACTTTGCAAAACGATTCACCTACATTATAATTATGGTGATTATTCATCATTTTGTGGTATATAGTTTAGACTTTTTTAACTTTTTCCAAATACTAAACATTTTAAAATACACGTTGTTTTCAGGAATATTCTCGGTATTTTTAATCTTAATTATGACCATAACTTTCAGTTCTAAAAAGTAACATGAGAAAACTACTATTAGCAGCTTGCATATTACTAGTAGGTTTTATTTTTATAGGAAGACTTTTTTACCTTCAAATTTATAAAACCAACACCTCATCTATTTTAGATGATAACGCGATACGTAAAGTATACGAGTATCCTAAACGTGGTTATGTTTATGATCGTAATGGTAAGCTTTTGGTTTCCAACCAACCTAGTTATGACGTCATGGTTATTCCAAGAGAAGTAAAAGTCTTTGACAGCTTAGAATTTTGTTCACTTTTAAAAATCACAAAAGACAAATTAATAAAACAACTTAAAAAAGCAAGACGATATTCTCCCCGATTGCCGTCGGTAGTTGTCGCACAATTAGCCAAAGAAGATTATGCCTTTTTACAAGAAAAAATGCGTAAGTATGATGGTTTTTATATTCAACAACGTTCATTAAGACAATACGAAACTACAATTGGTGCTAATGTTTTAGGAGATATTGGCGAGGTTAATAATCGTGACATCAAAAAAGATGAATACTATAAACGAGGTGATTTAATTGGTCGCCAAGGTGTAGAAAAAACCTATGAAAAAACGTTACGCGGCAGAAAAGGTATAAAGTACATTCAAAAAGACCGTTTTAACAAAACTATTGGTTCGTTTAAAAACGGAAAATACGACACCATTCCAGATCCTGGAAAAGACATTACCATTACTATTGATTCTAAACTACAAGCCTATGGCGAATTATTAATGCAAAACAAACGTGGTGGTATTATTGCATTAGAACCTAGCAGTGGGGAAATTCTAGCTATGGTCGCCGCACCAACCTACAACCCTAATGATTTAGTTGGACGAAACCGAAGTAAAAACTTCACTAAACTTTATAACGACAGTATTGCCAAACCATTATTCAACCGAAGTCTTCAAGGTGTTTACGAACCAGGTTCGCCTTTTAAACTAATGAACGCCCTAGTGGGATTACAAGAAGAAGTAATTTCACCTACCGAAACCGTGACGTGCTATAAAGGTTACAAGTATTCAGGACGTTTTATGGGTTGTCACTGTAATTACGGTGCAAAAAACCATATGGTAAATGGAATTCTAAAATCTTGTAATGCATACTTTGCAACAGTTTACAGACGAATATTAGATAAAAACGGAAGTGCAGCTGATGGCATAAACAACTGGAATAAACATGTAAAGAGCTTTGGATTAGGAAGCTACCTAAACAATGATTTAGCTGTGGGACAAAAAGGACTAATTCCGAATAGAGAATATTACAGAAGAAATTTCCCTAAATCATTCTATTCAAGTAATACGATATCTAATGCTATAGGTCAAGGTGAAATACAAACCACACCTATACAACTGGCAAATATGGTTTCTGCAATTGCCAATAGAGGTTATTACTACACACCTCATATTGTAAAAGATATTAAGGGCAAAACAATTGATAAAAAATTCACAACACCTAAACAAACAACCATAGATAGCAAACATTTTGAAACGGTTATTGAAGGTATGCATCAAGTATACAAAAGCAAAAAGGGAACAGCTTACTATTTACAAGTAAAGGACATTGAAATATGTGGTAAAACAGGTACGGTAGAAAACTTTTTTAAACTTAATGACACTACAAGAGTACAACTAACGGATCATTCTATTTTTGTAGCGTTTGCACCAAAAGAAAACCCTAAAATTGCTTTAGCTGTATTTGTAGAAAACGGCTATTTTGGTAGTCGATTTGCTGGACGAATTGCCAGTTTAATGATAGAACAATATTTAAAAGGCACCATCACTAGAACTGACTTTGAAGATTGGATTTTAACTCACAGTTTAGAAAACGAATATGCAAAACCCTATTCTGGTGAACCATTTAAAATTAATAGAGAAGCACAATACCAAGTTATAGAAAAAGACCAAAACACCATTAGAAAACTAAAAGCTATTAGAGAAGATGATTAGAGCAACGGACCGTCATTTTAAATTCGATTGGATTACCATCGCTTTATTTTTTGCTTTGGCCATTTTTGGTGTGATTAATATTGCTTCAGCGTCACAAAATGGAGAAGCTTTAAATTGGTTCGATTTTTCTAAATCTTATACGAAGCAATTGGTATTTATTGGGTTTTCTTCATTGTTAATCATAGTATTACTCTCTTTAGAAAGCAAGTTTTACGAGCGTTTTTCTAGTATTATTTATGTAGTTTCTATGCTTTCCTTAGCAGGACTTTTCATATTTGGTAAAAATGTAAATGGCGCAACGTCGTGGTATGGTATTGGCGGTATGACCTTACAACCTAGTGAATTTGCTAAAGCTGCAACAGCGCTTGCTATAGCTAAATATGTGAGTGATTTAAACACAAATGTTAAACAACTAAAATCACAACTACAATTACTCTTAATACTCATAATACCTGCATTTTTAATCGTAATGCAAAAAGATGCTGGTAGCGCTTTAGTTTACGGCGCATTTGGCTTTGTACTGTATCGTGAAGGTTTACCACAAAGTTATCTAAACGCCATTTTATTAGTTGTTTTAACCGCTATTTTAAGTTTAAAATTTGGCGTTATTATTACTGGAATTATTATTATCGCTATTATTACGTCTAAATTTTTATTTTTTCAAACAAAGAAAATACGCAATCGTACTGCTAAAATTATTGGTTTATCCCTAGTCTATATTATGATGGCTTTTACAGTAAACTATACCTTTAAAAACTTATTACCACCACACCAAAAAGACCGTATTACCATTTGGCTTAGTTTAGAAAAAGATCCTGTCAAATTAGAGCGTATGAAAAAGCTGGAAGCCTACAACCTTAACGAGTCTGAGAAAGCCATTAGCAGTGGTGGATTTACTGGAAAAGGCTATTTAGAAGGTACACGTACCACAGGTAACTTTGTACCCGAACAGCATACCGATTATATTTTTAGCACCGTTGGTGAAGAATGGGGCTTTTTAGGAAGTAGTGCCGTTGTAATTATATTTGTATTATTAATGCTACGTGTTTTAATTCTAGCCGAAAGACAAAAAAACACCTTTAGTCGTGTTTATGGCTACTCTGTTGCTGCCATATTATTTTTCCATTTCTTAATTAACATAGGAATGGTTATGGGATTAATACCAACCATTGGAATTCCTCTACCACTATTTAGTTACGGTGGTTCTGGACTTTGGGGATTTACAATCTTACTATTTATATTTATTAAGCTAGATAGTAATCGTATTAATGAATGGTAGATTAGTCTTTAGTTAGCAGTAAAACAGTCAACAGTTTGCAGTCAAACTACAACTAATTAAATGACTTATGAAATCAATTTAACCTTAAAAGATTTGTGTTAATCAAAATACTAAACTTCATCCCATTGTTCTAAATCATCAACAGGATTAGGTAATCTTCCTTCAAGCCATTCTGTTAAATTTATGGGTTTAAATTCCGAATCTTTTGTTTCAATTACCCAAGAAAGAAAATCGTTAGGACCACCGTTCAAGTATGGAGCTGGAGACACGGGATAAAAGACTGTCGGAAGTCTTTCATTCAATGAAATATAATTTATTATGCAACCTAGCTCCTGAACAACATTCCACGCTAGTTGATTTTTAATATCTAAGGAGAATTTAACCCACCAAAACCCATCATCACTTCCAGATGCAATAGGCTTCTGTATACTTGGTACTTTTTCCAAAAATTTTATTAAATCTTTAAAATCCACCTCTTCCATTTACACCTTTATTTTTTCAACTCTAATTTCTCTGCGAAATAATCACAAAAATCCATCATAGTTGCACTCATTTTTTCGTCTTGAGTCGCACGTTTAAAAGTTTTACTCATTTCCACTAAAGTCTGATGAAAAAACACTTTCATTTCATCTACTGGCATATCTTTAGTCCAAAGGTCAATACGTAATGATTCTTGTGCTTTACTATCCCAAACCGATAACATCATTGCTTTAGCTTCGGCATTAGTAATACCACCATCTTGGGCAGTCCAGTTTAATTTTTCTGGCACGCGATTTTCGTCTAATCCTACAGTTAAGGTGATGTTAGATTTTAATTTCGACATTATAATTGAGGTTTATAGTTTGATGCGTTAAAAATAGTTTCGGCATCGGTTTTTAATAATTCATTTAAAGTAACATCATTGTTACTCATATAAGCTTTTACAATCTCCCAACCCATATAACGACCAATCATTCCTGGAGAATCGTTATCTATTTCCTCTAAATAAAACTTACTAAAAGGCGCTGGATTTATAAACTGATTTGGCAATTTCACATTGGTACTATACAGTAATTCACGCTCCACAAAGTAACGCCAAATATTTTCTTCATTCACTTTTGCCCAATCGTATTGCGCATCGGTATACCCAATTTTTTGTGCGTCCGTTTTAAAAGGAATCATTATATCTTTAAAATATAACGCCTTTCCGAAGTAAATCATTTCATCTAATAAACTTGATCGCCTTGGCTGATAAATGCGCTGCTCGGCATATTTAGACGCTAAATCTACCACCAATTGCTCAGGCTTTAAATTCGCTTTTATATACGTTTGCATACCTTCGTAATATTCGTGCTTAGCACCCAAATAGGTATCTAAAGACACCAAAACAATTGTATCTGTCACGTAGACTTTATTTCTGTAATCTACTCGTGATGTCGCCGTAATTACACGAGGCGTTTTAAACGCTGGATAATAGTATTTTAAATGTTTGAACAGCAAAGCCACTTCATTTTCTTCGGCCGACATATCTTGAAACACTTCCTTAGTAGCACTTTGAAGCATTTGCTGTAAAGAATCGTTCATACGTTCTTCCCAATACACATCGTCATAACGTTTAGAAAACATAAATGGAAACGCCTTTTTAATCTTTGGCAATTCTGAAATATTAGTGCGCGCAAAAATCTGATCAAAACGTTCAATATTCACACGAATATCTATTTTGGCGATTTCTGGGTTTACAGTATCGTCATCTTTACAAGACGCAAAGCACAACATTATTAGTAAAAGGTGTAAAAATTGTTTCATCTATAAAAACTTAAAATGCAGTTAATTTTTAATACTAACGCAATTCTTCTATTTTTGTTGGACAAAGGTACTATACTTTGATTAAATTTCCTTTTAATATGCAAACAGAAAACGTAATAAATCATATTGTAAACTGGCTAAAAGACTACGCAACAAATGCGCGAGTTAAAGGTTTTGTCGTTGGTATTTCTGGCGGAATAGATTCTGCTGTTACCTCAACCCTATGTGCCAAAACAGGTTTAAACGTGTTATGTATTGAAATGCCTATTCATCAAGCTGAAAGTCACGTGTCGCGTGCACAAGAACATATTGCACAATTAAAAAAGCAATTTCCTAATGTGCAAGACACCAAAACAGACTTAACCCCTGTTTTTGACGAATTCACTACCGAAGTGACGCTTGAAGGAAAAGAAGATGTGGTTAATATGGCTTTAGCTAATACACGAGCGAGATTACGAATGGCAACATTATACTATCACGCAGGTTTATATGGTTTATTAGTGGCTGGAACTGGAAATAAAGTAGAAGACTTTGGTGTTGGCTTTTACACTAAATATGGTGATGGCGGCGTAGATTTAAGTCCAATTGCCGACTTAATGAAAAGTGAAGTTTACGATTTAGCAAAAAAATTAAACGTCCCACAAAGTATTATTGAAGCTGCACCTAGCGATGGTTTATTTGGTGATGCCAGAAGTGACGAAGATCAAATTGGTGCAAGTTACCCAGAATTAGAATGGGCAATGAAAATGAAAGATGAAGGTAAACTGGAACGTGACTTTAAAGGTCGCGAAAAGAAAGTCTTTAAAATATTTATGCGCTACAACCGTAGTAACCAGCATAAAATGATACCTATTCCAATATGCGAAATCCCACAAGAACTTAAATGATTAAATTAGTTGTTGTTGATGAGCATCCTGTTGTAGTAAAAGGATTAGAAGCTTTTTTTAAAAACTCCCGAAACACCAAAGTTGTGGGACATTTAAAACAAAGCAAAGCGGTTTTAGATTATATTAAAACCCACCAAGTGGACATACTATTAACTGAAATTAATTTAGAAGATGTTAATGGTATTACGTTAATAAAACGTGTTAAACGACATCATCCTGAAGTAAAGATAATTGTTTTTACTAACGAAGCCGAAACTATTTATGGTGCCAACGTGATTAAATCTGGTGCCTCTGGTTTTGTATCTAAAACACAAGATTTAAAAGATTTAGACAAAGCCATTCTAAAAGTTTACAACAACGCCATTTATATTAGCGAGAATATTGCGAAACAATTAACGACTGGCACAAAAAAAACATCGGTCTCTAACGACTTCAAAACACTTTCTACACGAGAACTAGAAGTCTTAACACTTATTGCCGAAGGAAAACGCAACAAGGAAATTGCATTACAATTAATCATTAATGAAAAAACAGTAAGTACTTACAAAACACGTTTAATGAAAAAATTAAATGTGAATAATCTAGTGGAGTTAATTCATAGAGCAAAACAGGAAGTCTAATGTTTGAGGTTAGCTTTTAGTCAGTAGGCGTTAGAAAGAGCTACCTAGATAAAAAAGACACAAATTTCTGGAATTATCACGAATCATTTTTTGTCAATTGATAATTATTTATTGACAACTGACTAATTTATAACTGCCAACTAATGACTTAAAGACTGAAGACTGAAGACTAACTAGATTGGTCTTTTTAACTTTTTAGATAGTAATGTTTTAAGCTTGGTGTAATCCATTACCTCTTCTAAAATTTCACGGTGATTATTTTCTGAGTCAGTTAACGTTTGCTCACTTAAAAGCGTCACTTTTTGTTCGATTAAAAACCAACGTAACGTTAAAATTGTTTCACTTACTAGCTGTGCAACGGTATCAGTTTTTTCTTTTGGATGAATATCTTTTCGTTTCCAATCTGATAATTCGTAGCGTTCATCATCCATTAAAATACTTGAGATTTCCATCGCTAATTCCGGCGGAACCGTATTAGTTAATTGGGCTATTTTAAATTCCGGATCTTGATTTAAAGCTTCAATAATGGTGTAATATAAATCTTTAAATAAGTTATTACCAAAAGCCATTTCGTCTTCTTGAAGGTCTAAAAATATCTTTTCAAAAACACGTGCCTTTTGAATTATAGGTTCTAAAACTAACTCACCGCTTTCTTCATCTTCTTTTAATACCAAGTCTTCAAAATCCTCTACTCTATTTCCGTATAATAACAGCAAACTTATAATCTTACGTTCTAAAACAAACTGTACGTTAACCTTTGCTGGTTGTGGTTCATTTTTATAAACTTGAAAAGCTTCTGGTGGCGGTTCTTGACTAGAAAATGATTTATTAGGCTTAGCTTTTTCTTCACCTTTAGATTGTATTTGTGCCAGTGTAGAAAACAATACACCTTCACTCACATCCATAATACGCGCACATTCTTTTACGTATATTTCGGTCTTAATATTGTCAGGTATTTTCGAAATACTATTAACAATATCT
>DAISIZ010000035.1:14858-16384 GCA_036821745.1 Aurantibacter sp.
ATCTCTAATCGTTTCAGCCTTTTTTATAGGGTCGTTTTTAGAATCCTCAAATAATAAAGAGGCTTTAAACTGAATAAAATCTTGTGAATGACTATCTAAATATTCACGTAATTCACTTTCTGTATTCGCTTTAGCAAAACTGTCTGGGTCTTCACCTTCTGGAAATGTACAAACCTTGACGTTCATACCTTGTTCCAGGATTAAATCAATACCACGTAATGAAGCACGTAATCCTGCCGCATCACCATCAAAAAGCACCGTAATATTTTTAGTCAAACGGTTTATTAATCGAATCTGGTCTGGCGTTAAAGCTGTTCCTGAACTTGAAACCGTATTTGTAATTCCTGTTTGATGAAACTGAATCACATCTGTATAACCTTCAACAATATAACAGTTATCCTCTTTCGCAATGGTTTGCTTGGCGTGATAAATACCATAAAGCACTTTACTTTTGTAGTAAATCTCACTTTCTGGCGAGTTTAAGTATTTGGCTGCTTTTTTATCGTTTGTTAAAATTCGTCCTCCAAAACCTAAAACACGACCACTCATACTTTGTATAGGAAACATCACACGACCTTTAAAACGGTCAAATTGTTTTTCACCTTTTACAATAGTTAATCCTGTACCTTCTAAAAAATTAAGCTTATATCCTTTTTTTAAAGCCGTATCTGTAAACGCAGTCCAATCATCTAAACAATACCCTAAATCAAACTTTTTAATCGTTTCTGGTGTAAAACCACGCTCTTTAAAATAACTTAAGGCAATGGCTTTTCCTGGATTGGTATTATGCATTGTTTCCTGAAAATAGGTACTTGCATATTCACTTACTAAATACAAACTTTCACGTAAACCTTGAGCTTGTTTTTGCTCGTTAGATTGCTCAGTTTCTTCAATCTCAATGTTATACTTTTTGGCTAAATATTTTATAGCTTCTGGATACGTAAAATGCTCGTGTTCCATTAAGAAAGCCACAACATTACCACCTTTTCCCGTACTAAAATCTTTCCAGATTTGTTTTACCGGAGACACCATAAAACTTGGTGTGCGCTCTTCACTAAATGGACTTAATCCTTTAAAACTACTACCCGATTTTTTTAGCTGCACAAAGTCACCTATAACCTCTTCTAAACGAGAAGTTTCATAAACACGGTCTATAGTAGATTTAGATATCACAGATATTAGTTTTTAGCGGATTGTAAAAGTAATAAATAATTACACTAAAAACGCCTCATAACTTTAAGCATTATGAGACGTTTTACAATTAAGAACTAATAAAATCTATTTTTAATCGATATCAAGTCGTAAACCTAGAGATACGTTATTCATATCTACGGTTTGATTTTTAAACATTGGCGATAAATCATATTTAGCATATAAAGCAATATCTCCAAAACCAACATAAGCACCAACACCATAAACAAAGTTAGAAGCGTTATAATTACGACGTATTTTTTCTTTTACACGATCGCCATCTTGTTCGTACTTTAATTTTTGCTGTGTTGCGATACGAACACCTCCATAACCAC
>DAISIZ010000036.1:0-12558 GCA_036821745.1 Aurantibacter sp.
TAGAAAGCTATTTGATGACTTGTTTGGACGAGAGTTCGATTCTCTCCGACTCCACTTTAAAGCCTCGTAAACTTAAGTTTACGGGGTTTTTATTTTTACTTATATGGCATTTAAACGGTTTTAAATTGAAACAATATTATCTTCTCTATAAATAACACTATATTTAAAACTAATTAATTATCCCTTTACCAATAACTAATATAGCTTAAACTTTATATGAACAATTTCAAATCTATAAGCATTCTTGTATGCCTTTTATTAATTTCGGCATACTCTAATGGACAACAAAACAAGCGTTCTTTATTAGATTTTTATAAGTATGATGCTGATGTAGAACATCAAGTGGATGCTATTTTTAATAGGTTAAATGATACGACTCGTATTGCACAAATGATTGTGACATCGGCAGGAGAATTGGGTAAGCCTGAAAATGTAATTTTAAAGCTTGTTTGGCAAACTCCTTACTTTTTTTAAGTTCGTTTTTCTCTAAATAAGTTCACCTAAACTGGTGTTGGCTCTTGAAATTAACACTTTAGAATTAATTCGATCTGCCAATTCTAAACTACGTTCTAAATAAGGCAACGCCTTATCATAATTCCCATTGTATGCCTCAATATCACCAATACTATTCAAAATTAAAGAGACTCCTTTTAAATCTTTTAATTCTTTTTTAATAATTAAACTTTCTTTAAAATATTTTAAAGCAGTTTCATAGTCTTTGTTATAAGCATAAACTCCAGATATATTAATTAAATTACTTGCTATTCCAATTTTGTAATCTAACGCTCTATTTACGGCTAAAGCTTTTTCATAATACTCCAACGCTAAAGTATAATTCCCTTGAGATCTATAAACAATACCTATATTATTAAGCACATTATTCGCTCCTATTTTATCATTTCCATTAGCATAAGTGCTTAAACTTTTATTAAAAAAGTCCAATGCTTTTTTTGATTGCCCCAAATGTTTAAAAAGGCGCCCTAAATTATTATACAGATTAGCGATAATTTTAGTGTCATTTATTTCTTTAGCAATCTCTAAACTTAAATTATAATGACTTAGTGCTTTTTTTATATTACCATTCCTATAATTAAAACGACCACTATCATAAAACGTTTTAGCATATAATTTTAAAAAATAAGTTTTTATTTTATTATTAGCATCGTAGGCAAATGGAGTATTGTAGGTGTTTAATTCCTGAAGTGCGTACGCCTTAACCCATTCGTTATACTTATGGTTAATTTCTTGTTCTGAAATTTTATTTACAATATTTTTTAAAGCATTTAGCTTTAAAGTATCGTGTTTTGCTTGTTTGTATTTTGTCAACGAAGCATCTATTAACCGTTTAGATTTTACAGAAAGTTCCTTTAGTTGCAAACTATCAATAAGATAAAAATCCTTATTCGCAAATTCTTGAGAAAACGCATTAAGTGAGAATAACGAAAAGCATAGTATTATTACAAATCTCATTGTTATTTAAAGTTAGGGGTTATTTAAATATAATGGTTTTAAATTGATTTATTATCTACAACCTAAAGTTGATCTCATTTTAATAACAACAAAAAACCTCGTAAGCATTACACTTACGAGGTTTTAGTTTTTAGAACCATTAGTTAGGGTAAAACAACCAAACCATTAATTTCTTCCCATTCTGTTAGATCTAAACTCTTTCATTTTCTTCATCACAATCTCTTTATATTCCGTTTTAGAAACTTCAGTTCCTTTCTTCGGAATATTAATTTCTATAGCTTCTTTTGGGTTTATAGTTAATTTAGAACATAATATAGTGGTGTTCTCTGCACTCACTTCTAAAATTAAACCTGGTAAACCCCAATATTCCATTGGTCCGTGCGACACAGGTATTTGCATTGTGTACCACGCTTCTACTTCAACCAACTCAATCGTTTGTTCTTCTTTAGGTTTATTGGCTTGTTTAAGCATATCCCAAGAAAAGTCATACCATTTTAAATCTGTTTTAGGAATCATAGTAACCGCTTTAGACGTCATGTATTTCCCAATCGTTTTTGTTTCTCCAGTTAGTTTCCAATCTAAAGTCATTAAACTGTCCTTAACTAAAAAACGTTTACCATATAACTCTTGATTTTGAGTTAACTGTTTTGTCTTTATATTTTTATGCTGTTCGCCAGGCGTAAAGTTTTTACCCCAAGAGTCAGTAGCACCAGATAGTGCATCAATTTTTTCTTCTTCATAAAAATGAGAAGTCGTTTTATTAAAACTTAATATGTAGGTTTTCTCAAGCCTGTTTTTTAAACGTTGAGCAACTTGCTTTTTCTGAGCTTCACTTAAACGGTTTCCCCATTTACCCAATTCCATTTTTTGTTTGGTAATGTAAATGGCTTTAGCAGTAAAATCGTCCTTCCAAACCAAAGAGGCGTCTTTTTTTACACTTAACAGTAAACCTATAGTTAATAATCCTAAAAGTAGTTTTGTTTTCATTTTGTTTATCAATTATTTAACAAACTTAAACAAAATATTAATAACCCACAAAAAAACCTCGGCTATTTAACCGAGGTTTAACATAATTCAATCAGATTTAAATTATCTATCTCTTTCCAAGAAATTTAATTATCATCTTTAACGTAAACATATTCTCGAACGTACATTTTTTATACCATAAATACATTTTATACATTGAGTCCTTAACGTGTTCTCTTTTTGTAAGCTGTTGTAAAATAAAACCGTCGACTAAACGCAAACCTAAAGAATCTTTTCTTGTACCAAAATTTAATTTATTTGACTGCAAGTTTCCGTTAAAAAATGAATCAATTAAGACCTCTCCATTGTAACTATTTTTAACACACATTGCAACGTCTAATCTTTCATTAAGCAACTTTTCGTGGAATTTCAAACGATGCATTGACTTACCAACGGGAATTGTATCAGGTAGATTTATTGTGTAATAAAAACTTAAATCGTGAAGTGTATCTCCTTTTTTACTAAATACAATCTTTTGATTTAAATCACCACTAATTTTTAATTTTGTATTGTAATAAAATTGATTTTGTGATTTTAAATTCCCGTTATCATAAAATTCATTTTTCCTTATTAAGGTGTCTAAATTTTTACTTTTTTTTAATCCGGTAACTTTCTCAGTTCCTGCATTCTTGTATATTCTATTCTCAGAACTTTCTTTACAAGAAATCAAAAAAAAGATTGCTAATACTATTATTTTGTTCATTTATGAAATCAACTAATTATAACAATCAATTTATTTAAATAGTTCTAATTGAATCACGTTCAAATCAACTCAAAAATATAGTTTATTAACTATTCTGAAGCTTCCCATTTAGAATAGCCACCATCCAAATCGTAAATTTTAGTAAAGCCTAAAGCTTCCATTTTCTTAGCACATTTAGCACTTCTACCGCCACGTTGACAAAATATAATCACTGGCTTTGTTTTATCTAACTTCTGAATATCTAATTCAAAGCTTTTAGATAAAAAATCAATATTCTGCGCATTAGCTAAAGAACCTTTACTGTATTCAGCAACCGTTCTAACATCTACTAACTGCACATCATCTTGTTGCAAAAGCTCTTGCATTTCGGCTTTAGTTACCACTTGTATTTTATCGGACTTAGCGCCGTTACAAGCAAAAAGTAAAACCACTAAAAAAATAGAATATATTGCTTTCATAATTATTCAGTTTCGCCTTCCCATTCCATAAAACCACCTAATAAATTGTAGGCGTTCTCAATTCCAACCTGGTTCATAACTGCACATGCTTGCGCGCTTCTTGCACCAGAACGACAGTACACAAAGTAAGTTTTCGTTTTATCTAAAGCTTCCACCTCATCAACAAAACCTTGTCCTTTGTAAATATCTATATTTAATGCGTTAGGTATTTTTCCTTCATCAACCTCATCTTCAGTTCTTACATCTAAAATCACCGTATTTTCGGTTGAGTTTAATTTTTCAGTCCACTCGTCTTGAGACAAATTCATAGTTTCTTAATTTTAATTTTTACTGAATTCAAAAATACATTTTTTATGCCAAAATGTTAAAAATTAATTCAAAAGCATTTTTTTTCTTTAAAAAATTTGAAAACCGAATCAATCGTCAGTATATTTGTACAATAATATGAAAAACAAAGTATTAAATATCTGGTGGTGGAATTCTCGAAACTAAAAACTCGTGAGTAAATCCATTGTATCTATAAATCATACACTAAGGCTTATCTTCGCGATAAGCCTTTTTTTTATTCTGAACTTGTTTCAGAATCACACATAAAACAGACACTGAAATAAAGTTAGCTTAAATGAAAACATTTCAACTTAAAACACATTATAAAAAAATCCTTGCAGACACTATTACGCCTGTAAGTATTTACCTTAAAATTCGCGACAAATACCCAAACAGTATCTTATTAGAAAGTAGTGACTATCACGCTAACGATAATAGCTTCTCTTACATTTGCTTTAATCCAATTGCAAGTATTAAGGTCGAAAATGAAGTGGTGATACAAAAATTTCCAGATCAAACCACAAGAACTTCAAAAGCCGAAAACGTTACGGAACAAATTCAAGAGTTCACACAACGTTTTAAAACCGACGAGAGTTTAAATTTCAAGTTTATAAACAACGGAATTTTTGGTTACACAGCTTACGATGCAGTACGTTATTTTGAAGATGTACAGATTTCTAAAAAACCAGATTCTTTAGAAATTCCAGATATTCAATATGCGGTTTATCAAAATATTATTGCCATAAACCATTTTAAAAACGAAGCTTATATATTTTCACATTGTTACGATACCGAAAATAATATTGCCGAAGTTTTTCAATTGATAAAATCTAAAAACTACGCCAGTTATAATTTTAACACCAATGCCGAAATCACTTCTAATTTAAGTGATGACGAATACAAAGCACACGTAGAGCAAGCCAAAAAGCACTGTGAGCGTGGTGATGTATTTCAATTGGTATTATCAAAAAAATTCAGTCAAGAATTTAAAGGTGACGAATTCAATGTGTATCGCGCTTTACGAAGCATCAACCCATCGCCTTACCTATTTTATTTCGACTACGGAAACTTCAAAATTTTCGGAAGCTCACCAGAAGCACAACTGGTCGTAAAAGAAGGTATTGCCGAAATTCATCCCATTGCCGGAACCTTTAAACGTACCGGAAATGACGAGCAAGATGCCGAATTAGCTAAAAAATTAGCTCAAGACGACAAAGAAAATGCCGAGCACGTGATGTTGGTAGACTTAGCCCGAAACGATTTAAGTCGCCACGGAAGTCAGGTAAATGTAGACACCTATCGCGAGGCACAATTTTTCTCGCACGTTATACATTTAGTGAGTAAAGTAACCGGAAAAGTGCACGATAACACTCCAACAATGCAAGTCGTTGCCGACACGTTTCCAGCAGGAACACTTAGTGGCGCGCCAAAGCACAAAGCGATGCAGTTAATAGAACAATACGAAAAAACCAACCGTGCATTTTACGGCGGAGCCATTGGTTTTATGGACTTTAAAGGCAATTACAATCACGCCATTATGATTCGTACGTTTTTAAGCAAAGACCACGAATTACATTGGCAAGCAGGCGCAGGAATCGTGTCAAAATCCAGTCCTGAAAGCGAGTTACAAGAAGTTTACAACAAGCTTGGCGCATTAACAAAAGCAATTCAGTTGGCCGAAGAAATTTAAAATTTGGGCGTTACCACAAGGGTCAGGCTTTTCGCTAAATCTTTTTTAGGTATTCACCATAAAAAAGGATATCGCTACAATCCTTAACGCGTATAAAGTAAAAAATAATTTTTTAAGTTCACACGAGCTAAAAGCAAAAGGCAAATAGCCAAAAGCTAAGAATAAATGAAAAAAATATTAGTTATAGACAATTACGACAGTTTCACATACAATTTAGTCCACTATTTAGAAGACTTAAATTGCGAAGTTATAGTAAAACGAAACGATAAATTAAGCTTAGAAGAAGTCGATGCTTTCGATAAGATTTTATTATCACCTGGACCAGGAATTCCTGACGAAGCAGGTTTATTAAAAGCTATTATTAAGCAATACGCACCAACTAAAAGTATTTTAGGTGTTTGTTTAGGGCAACAAGCCATTGGCGAAGTTTTTGGTGGCGAATTAATAAATTTAGACGACGTATATCACGGCGTAGCTACCGAAACCCAAGTTATTGTAGACAACGAAGTTTTATTTAAAAATATGGATAAAACCATCGAAGTTGGTCGTTACCACTCGTGGGTTGTAAATCCTAATTTACCAGAAGCGTTAGAAGCCACATCTATAGACGTAAACGGACAAATAATGTCTTTACGTCATAAAGTATACGATGTTCGTGGCGTACAATACCATCCAGAAAGTGTATTAACACCAAACGGAAAGCAAATTTTAGAAAACTGGGTTAATTCTTAGGTTTTAAGTTTGTAGTAAAAAAGTCATCAGTTAGCAGTGATTCAATGATTAGTTATCAATAAACAATTATTCAATAACTAAAGAACGTCACTTCGAGTGATTTTCTCTCCCGATAGCTATCGGGAGAGAAAATTGTATCGAGAAGCTTTTCAACTAAATAACTAAAAGCACTCATTTTGTCATTCTGCTGTATAGCAGAATGACAAAAAAATAAGCAAAAGGCTAACAACCAAAAGCTAAACATAAAGAAACAATAACATAACAGTTCTCTTTCCTTTGGAAAGAGTCAGAGATAGTATGAAACACATATTAAACAGACTTATTAATCAAGAAAGCATCACTACCGAAGAAGCAAGAAATGTCTTGGTTAATATTTCCGAAGGAAAATACAACCAAAGTCAAATTGCATCATTCTTAACGGTTTATATGATGCGTAACATTACATTGGAGGAATTGCAAGGTTTCCGTGATGCCTTATTAGACTTATGTATTCACGTAGATATTTCGGACTTTAATGCCATAGATTTATGTGGTACTGGTGGCGACGGAAAAAACACCTTCAATATTTCTACGTTAGCATCTTTTATTACGGCTGGCGCAGGCGTAAAAGTAGCTAAACACGGAAATTATGGAGTTTCATCGGCTTCAGGTTCTTCAAATGTTATGGAAGCTTTAGGTGTAAAATTCACCAATAATACTGATGTTTTAAAAAACACTTTAGACAAAGCAGGTATTTGCGTAATGCACGCACCATTATTTCACCCAGCAATGAAAAATGTAGCGCCAATTCGTCGTGAATTAGGTGTAAAAACATTTTTTAATATGTTAGGTCCAATGGTAAATCCGGCGTTTCCTAAAAACCAAATGGTAGGTGTTTTCAATTTAGAATTACAACGTTTATACGGTTACTTATACCAAAATACCGACAAAAAT
Organism: Aurantibacter sp.; assembly: GCA_036821745.1. Taxonomy (GTDB): domain Bacteria; phylum Bacteroidota; class Bacteroidia; order Flavobacteriales; family Flavobacteriaceae; genus Aurantibacter. Next base: position 7,340 of record DAISIZ010000036.1, read on the forward strand.
TATAGTATAGTTCACGCCTTAGATGGTTACGATGAAATCTCTTTAACTGGGAAAACAAAAATCATCACTAATCAATCAGAAATTATGTTAGAGCCAACCGATTTAGGCTTAGTACAAATCCAACAATCGGATATTTTTGGTGGCGATACAGTTGAGTCTTCAGCTAAAATATTTAAAAGCATTATTGCAGGAAAAGGAACCGAAGCACAAAACAATGTAGTTTGCGCCAATGCAGGTTTAGCCATCGCAACAGTAAACAACATAAGTCATCAAGACGGTTTTAACTTAGCTAAAGAAAGTTTAGCCAACGGAAAAGCAAAACAGAGTTTAGAACAATTAATAGAATTAAGCAATAAATAGTCTGTAGTTAGTAGTGATTAGTCTTCAGTAGAAACTAACCACTAAAGTCTACAGTCTAACGACTATAAAAAATGGATATATTAACCCGAATCGTCAACGACAAACGCGTAGAAGTTAACTTGAGAAAACAGTTAATTCCAACCAAACAATTAGAGCAATCTATATTATTTGAACGCGAAACAGTTTCATTAGCACAGCGATTAAGAAACAGTACATCAGGAATTATAGCTGAGCACAAACGTCGTTCGCCTTCAAAACAAGTCATAAATCACGACTTAAATGTTTTTGATGTCGCTAAAGGCTATGAAAATGCAGATGTTTGTGGTATGTCTGTTTTAACCGATGGTAAATATTTTGGTGGAAGTTTAGACGATTTATTAACCGCAAGAGCAAGTTGTAACTTACCTTTGTTGCGTAAAGAGTTCATTATAGACAGCTATCAAATTCTTGAAGCTAAAGCGTATGGCGCCGATGTTATTTTATTAATAGGTGCTATTTTAAGCCGTGACGAAATTAAGCAGTTTTCGGAGTTTGCTAAAAGCTTAGGTTTAGATGTGTTGTTAGAAGTGCATAACGAAGAAGAATTACACAAATCAATTATGCCAAGTTTAGATATGCTTGGGGTAAATAATAGAAATTTAAAAACCTTTGAGGTTAGTTTAGAAACCAGCAAACAATTAAGTGAGCTTATCCCTAACGACTTTGTAAAGGTTTCAGAAAGCGGAATTAGTAATATTGAAGCCATTAAAACGCTACAACCTTATGGTTACAAAGGTTTTTTAATAGGCGAAAATTTTATGAAAACGGACAACGCTGGAGAAAGCGCAAATGCGTTTATCAAGCAATTAAGTTAACAGTAAAACTAATTTGTCATTCTGCTGAATAGCAGAATCTAATGCAATTAAATACGTGACTCAAAATTTGAATCACTAAAAGCTAAAGGCAAAAAACCAATAGCTAATTAAAACAAAAAAGTATGAAACTAAAAGTATGTGGTATGAAACAAGAGAACAACATCTTAGATGTTGCAGATCTTGAACCAAATTATATGGGATTTATCTTTTACGAAAAATCACCACGAAACTTTAAAGAGGAGATTCCAGAATTATCGGAAGACATTCAAAAAGTTGGTGTATTTGTAAATGCAAGTATCGATTTTATAGTTTCAAAAATTGAACAATACAACTTACAAGGTGTTCAACTTCACGGTAACGAATCACCAGAATTTTGCGAGCAATTAAAAGCTTACGATGTGGTGGTTATTAAAGTGTTTTCAATGAAAAACCAATTCAACTTTGCGGTTTTAGAACCTTATGAAGACGTATGTGATTACTACTTATTTGACACCAAAGGAAAAGAACCAGGCGGAAACGGTTACACGTTTAACTGGAACTTATTAAAACAATACAAATCGACCAAACCTTACTTTTTAAGTGGCGGTATTGGTTCAGAAAATATGGATGATTTATTGCTGTTTTTAAAACGCCCAGAATCTCGCTTATGTTGCACTTTAGATGTAAACAGCAAGTTTGAATCGGCACCTGCATTTAAAGATATTCAGAAACTAAAAGATTTTAAATATCAGTTAACTAAAAACGGCTACTAAAAGTTATGACCTATAATATTAACGAGAAAGGTTATTATGGCGAATTTGGAGGTGCATACATTCCAGAAATGCTATATCCTAATGTAGAAGAGTTACGCCAAAACTATTTAAAAATAATGGCAGAACCTTCTTTTAAAGAAGAGTTTGATTACTTATTAAAAGATTACGTTGGTCGTCCATCGCCTTTATATTTTGCGAAGCGTTTAAGTGAAAAGTATAACACTAAGATTTACTTAAAACGTGAAGATTTAAACCATACTGGTGCACACAAAGTGAACAACACTATTGGTCAAATTTTAATGGCACAACGTTTGGGTAAAAAACGTATTATTGCCGAAACTGGTGCAGGACAACACGGCGTTGCTACTGCTACTGTTTGTGCATTAATGGGAATGGAATGTATCGTTTATATGGGCGAAATTGACATTGCAAGACAAGCTCCAAATGTTGCCAGAATGAAAATGTTAGGGGCAACTGTTATACCTGCAACTTCAGGAAGTAAAACTCTAAAAGACGCTACAAACGAAGCCATTCGTGATTGGATTAACAATCCTGTAGACACACATTATATTATTGGTAGTGTTGTTGGACCGCATCCTTACCCAGATATGGTAGCACGTTTTCAAGCAGTAGTTTCCGAAGAAATTAAATGGCAACTAAAAGAAAAAGAAGGTACTGAAAAACCAGATTACGTGATTGCTTGCGTTGGTGGTGGTAGTAACGCTGCTGGCGCTTTTTACCATTATTTAGACGATACTGATGTGAAACTTATTGCTGTAGAAGCCGCTGGAAAAGGTGTTGATACAGGCGAAAGTGCCGCGACTTCAGTATTAGGAAAAGAAGGGATTATTCACGGAAGTAAAACCTTATTAATGCAAACTAACGACGGACAAATCACGGAACCTTATTCCATTTCGGCAGGATTAGATTATCCAGGTGTTGGTCCTATGCACGCGCATTTATACAAATCGGGTCGTGCAGAATTTGTTGCGATTACAGATGATGATGCTATGAATGCTGGTTTAGAACTAAGTGAAATGGAAGGTATTATTCCTGCTATTGAAACATCGCATTCATTGGCTATTTTCGATAAGAAAACCTTTAAACCAAATGATGTTGTTGTAATTAACTTATCAGGAAGAGGCGATAAAGATTTACAGAATTACATAGATTATTTTGGACTGTAATATTTCGTCATACTGAACTTGTTTCAGTATCACACAAAAATGAAAGAAAGTTACGTATACATATTAACAAATAGTTACATAACGACATTTTACATTGGAGTAACGTCTGATTTAACCAAACGAGTTACCGAACATAAAAATGGAATAGGCTCTACTTTCACTAAAAAATATAATTTAAAAGACTTGATTTATTTTGAAGAGTTTACAGATATAAATCAAGCCATAAGTAGAGAAAAACAACTTAAAAACTGGAGAAAAGACTGGAAACTTAATCTTAGAAAAAAAGAAAATCCAGAACTAAAAACTCTTAACATAATGTGAACCTGAAACAAGTTCAGGTTGACTACTCAAAAAATCAAACATCATTGTAAAAGATGAACAGAATTAATCAAAAATTACAAGAAGATAAAAAGTTATTATCTATCTATTTTTCGGCAGGATTTCCTACGTTAGACAGTACGGTTTCAATTATAGAAAACCTTGAAAAAAATGGAGTTGATATGATAGAAATAGGTTTACCATTTAGCGACCCATTAGCCGACGGACCTACGATTCAAGAAAGTTCTACAGAAGCTTTACATAACGGAATGACTACTGAAACGCTATTTAATCAGCTTAAAGATGTTAGAAAAACGGTTTCAATTCCATTAATTATTATGGGTTATTTTAACCCAATGTTACAATATGGCGTTGAAGCATTTTGTAAAAAATGTCAAGAAGTTGGTATTGACGGTTTAATTATCCCTGATTTACCTGTAGATGTTTATAACGATGACTACAAAGCGACATTTGAAAAATACGGTTTAATAAATGTGTTTTTAATTACGCCTCAAACCAGTGTAGAGCGTATTAATTTTATAGACTCTATTTCTAATGGATTTATTTATATGGTAAGTAGCGCAAGCGTTACAGGTTCTGGAACTGGTTTTGGAGACGAGCAAACCAAATACTTTAAACGTATTGCGGATATGAATCTTAGAAATCCACAAGTCATTGGTTTTGGAATTAAAGATAACGAGACGTTTACTCAAGCTACAAGTCACGCTAAAGGCGCAATTATTGGCTCTGCTTTTATTAAGCATTTAAGAGAAAATGGCACCGACACTATTGATACGTTTACATCTAAGATTTTAGACTAAAAATCTTTTTATATAATTGACTTCAAGCCTAAATTAATTTTTAATTTAGGCTTTTTATTTTCAACACTTATGGCTTTAAATATTGTTTTAATAGAACCAGAAATTCCAAATAATACAGGAAACATTGGTCGTTTAGCATTAGGAACTGGTAGCAATTTACACTTGGTAAAGCCTTTTGGTTTTGAATTAAGTGATAAACGTTTAAAACGTGCTGGCTTAGATTATTGGCAACATTTAAATGTAATCTACTATGATAACATTGACGATTTCTTTGCAAAAAACAAAGATGCCGAAATGGTCTTTTTATCAAGTCACGGTACAAAACACCATTGGGAAATTAACTTTAAAGACAACTTGTTTTTAGTCTTCGGAAAAGAATCGGTTGGGTTACCTAAACCTGTTATTGAAGCTCATAAAGAACAGCTTTTTAAGATTCCTTTATACAGTGAAAACATAAGAAGTTTAAATCTGGCAAATGCGGTTGGAATCTGTACTTACGAAGGTTTAAGACAACTTAATTCAAAATAACTTACACTTTAAATTAAACCTTTTCAAGAATACAAGGTCTTAATAATGAAACATTTATTAAATAAACCTTTTGTATTATGAAAAACAACATCCTAAAATTTGCCTTATTAACAATTACATTTTGTGCATTTACAACCGCTAATGCTCAAGACAAACAAAAACCATCAAAAGATGAATTATTCAAAGTAATGGATAGCAATAATGATGGCAAAGTATCTTCGGAAGAATTTAATCCAAAAGAAGCTCGCAAAAAATTAATGAAGGCTAAAAGAGAAGAAAAAATAGCACTTCATTTTAAAAATGCAGATACAGACGGAAATGGCACTATTAGCTTTGAAGAATTTAAAGCTATGGCAAAAAAGCGTAAAGAGAAAGCAATGGAAAAGCGTAGTGATAAAA
>DAISIZ010000036.1:12568-16283 GCA_036821745.1 Aurantibacter sp.
GTGATAAAACACACGGAAAACGTCATCCAAGAAAAGAAAGACGTTAATTTAAGTTGAGTTGGTTTGTTAAGCAAAAAGGGAAATAGTACGATGATACTATTTCCCTTTTCATTTTATTGTTAATTAAGTATAATAAGTTACTCTGATACTTTTTTGGCCTTTTTCTGTTTTCTTAAAAACTTTAAATAAAACCCTTCAACTTTAGTTCTTGCCCAAGGTGTTCGTCTTAAAAACTTTAAACTGGACTTTACGGTTGGATTACTTTTAAAGCAATTCATTTTTAATTCGTGACCTAAGTATTCCCAGCCATAAAACTCGTATAATTCAGTCACTATATCTGCTAACTTAATACCGTGAAGCGGATTATTTGGTTGTTGCTCTGCCATATTAATTATCTATAAACTCAGATTCAAAAAGCGTCGTAAAATGCTTTTTTATTTTCGCTTTCACCTCAGCTTCATCAACGGTTTCTACACCTAACTCTACATTTAAAGAAGCCACTGCTTTACCTCTAATTCCACAAGGAATAATATTATCAAAATAACCCAAATTTGCATTCACATTAAATGCAAAACCGTGCATTGTAACCCAGCGACTTGCTCTAACACCTAAAGCACAAATTTTACGCGCAAATGGCGTTCCTACATCTAACCAAACACCTGTTTCGCCTTCACTTCTTGTGGCTTCTAAACCATAATCAGCTAAAGTTAGGATTATAACTTCTTCTAAAAAACGAAGGTATTTATGAATATCAGTAAAGAAATTATCTAAATCTAATATGGGATAACCTACAATTTGTCCAGGTCCGTGATACGTAATATCGCCACCACGATTTATTTTATAAAACGTCGCCCCTTTATCTGCAAGTTGTTGTTCATTCAGTAATAAATTACTTAAATCACCACTTTTCCCTAAAGTATATACGTGTGGATGTTCTACAAACAGGAAATGATTTTTGGTTTCTAAACCAGCATCTTCTCTCCTATTTTTAATTTTAGTATATAAAATCTCTTTAAATAAAGTCTCTTGATAATCCCAAGTTTCTTTAAAGTCTTTAGTTCCTAAATCTTGTATGTGAATCGTTTTGTTCATTATTACAAAATTACAACTATTTGGATGATTTATAAATCTTTAATTTTTAGGATTATTTAAAATAATAAGCGCAGCAATAACACCAGGAATCCATCCTAAACACCACAAAATAAAAACAATTAACATAGATCCACAACCTTTATCCATAACCGCTAATGGCGGACAAATAATAGAAAGAATCACTCTCCAAAAACTCATATACAATAATTTGTTTACACTATACTTGACGTTAAAATTTCAATTTTGTTACACTAAAATTAAGTCACATTATAAATATGATTATTTTAGAGGTATGAGAAGCTACTTAACCATCCTACTCTTTATTCTTTTTAGCTATACCACACAAGCGCAATATACGTTTGAAGGTACGGTTAGCGGTAAACACGTGAACAATACTGTTTATTTATCTTTAGTAGATGACTACAGAAATTATCCAACAATAAATAACGAATTCATTATAGGCAAAGCGACTATAGACAGCTTAGGTTATTTTAAATTTGAAGGTAATCAACTGGAAAATCAGCATCGCATTTATAAACTTCATATAGACAATTGCGATGAAGCATCTAAAATAACAAATCATTTTGAAGGTCATTGCGTAGACAGCAAGAGCATTATTTTTATTGCAAAAAATAATGATAGCATTTCCTTTCCGTTATCTTTTGACGAACAAGTATTTTGTGATGTAAAATCTTCGAACCCAAAAGCATTAGCTTTTATTAAAGTAGATGAACTATTGGAAGATATGAAATACGATTACACAGAATATGACAGTAAAGTAAATCGTGATTTGAATAACAAAAAATGGTTTGCTAAACTTCAAGATTTTGGACAATCCTTAAACGAATCTTTAGCCGAATTATACATTTTCGCTTTTTTATCTGACCGAAGTAAGCCATTTCACAATTACTTTTTAAATGACGTTAAAGAAAATGCTTACTATGAAGAATTATTAGAACGACTTCATAATTCCTACCCAAAAAGTTTATATACCAATCAATATGAAATGGAATTATCTTCAATTCGTTACCAATCGAATTATAAACAGAAAAATTCAAGTTTCAATTATAGCTATCTTTTAATTGGATTATTATTAGCTTCGATTGGATTAAATATATGGTTCTTTTTAAAATCGAAACAACAAAAAGAAACCTCTAAAACAATTGCTTTATCACAACTTACCAAACAAGAGCAAAACGTTTTAGATTTAATGTTAGAAAATAATAGCAATAAAGCTATAGCCGAAGCTCTTTTTGTAAGTCTTAGCACGGTAAAATCTCATATTAACAACATTTACAAAAAACTAAACATTAGCTCCAGAGACGAGCTAAAACAACAGTTTAACAAGTAGTTACAAAACTCCACCTTGGGTCTAGACCCAATTTCAAACCCCTAATTTTAGTGATACTTCTGTAATTTAATGAAGTTTGTTTCATATTAATCAAAACTTATATTATTATGAAAAATCAAATTTCAAACAACGCATTACAATTAAAAAGTATCGCATTAAGTCCATTGCTAATTGCAGCATTATTATGGTCATTATTCAGTTTCGCACAAAATCCAGATGATGCAAAAAAAATGGGCGTTCTAACTTTTGACACCGAAATTATTGACTACGGAACCATCACACAAAACGCCAATGGCAAACGTACGTTTACATTTAAAAACACCGGTGAAGCACCTATTTTTATTAGTAAAGTCAATACATCTTGTGGTTGTACAGTACCAAGCTATCCTAAAACACCAATTATGCCAGGTGAAATGGCGAGCATTGATGTTAAATATGCGACAAATCGTTTAGGTAAATTTACTAAAAGCGTAACCGTAATATCTAATGCTACTGAGGTTCAAAAAAAGTTAGTTATTAAAGGAAATATTATTGCACCAACTAAAAAATCATAACCAAATGAAATATAAATCACTAATTATGTGCTTAACATGTGCCTTTAGTTTTTGCAATGCTCAAGAATTAAACACCAGTTTATTAAACAGTAAAAACCAACCTTATTTAGTAGGAGAAATTAATAAAGAAGGCTTAACATCTAATGATTTTAATGCTTGGTTTTCTAAAAATCACGATGCTTATTCTTTAAATGTAAAAAGCATCAACCAACTAAAACCGTTGCTAAAAAACTGCACCATTAAAGCATTTATGGGAACTTGGTGTGGCGACAGTAAAAAAGAAGTACCGCGTTTTTATAAAGTTTTAGAAGCTTGTAATTTCCCTATTGATCAATTACAGATGATTGCAGTTAGTAGAGAAAAAGGACTTTATAAACAAAGTCCAAATCACGAAGAAAAAGGCTTAAATATTCATAGAGTGCCAACTTTTATTATTTACAAGAATGCTATTGAAGTGAATAGAATTGTTGAACATCCAAAAGTGACTATAGAAGATGATCTTTTAAACATTGTTACGGTAAACAACTATGAAGCTAATTATCCTATAGTGAGTAAAGTTGATAAGATTCTAAAAAACGATGGCCTTAAAGTTTTAAAAAGAAACAGAAAACAACTGATAAAAAGCTATAAAAATTCAACAGCAACGTATTCGCATCTAAACACCTATGCTTATATTTTATTTGGAACAAACCGACAAAAAGAAGCTTTAGAGGTATCT
>DAISIZ010000037.1:0-1768 GCA_036821745.1 Aurantibacter sp.
AACTTACATTTCTATTAAACCTAAAATGTTTCAACTTTTAGCTAAAATGGATATTAATACTGATGACAAAGAAGCACAGCAGTATATTGATATGGTAAATAGCATTACCAGTTTTAAAACCATTATGACTAGCGATAAATCTATTGCTACCGACTTTTCTAAATATGTAAAAGGTGCTTCTAAGAAGTTAGAAGAATTAATGAAAGTTAAAGATGATGGTGTTATTATGACATTTTACGTTAAAGAAGGTAAAGACGAAGATCACGTTAGTGAATTATTAATGTACGTTGATGGGTTAACAGATATAACGTCTGAAGCTGATGTTGAGTTAAACGGGAAAAAGAGAACGTTAGAATCTGTAGTAATTTCTTTAACTGGAGATATTGATTTAAACCAAATTTCTAAATTAACCAGTAAAATGAATTTACCAGGAGGAGATGCTTTAGACAAAAAAAATAAGAAATAATGAAACAAATCCTAACCATATTAATTCTTGTTTTAGCATTTACCTCGTGTAAAAAAGAAAACTCAATTCAAACCTTTTTTGTTGAACATCAGGAATTGCCAAATTATTCGGTAATCGATATTTCTTCAACATTAATAGATTTTAGTGAGACTGATTTAAGCGCAGAAGAGAAGAAAGCTTACGAGTCTTTAGACAAATTACACGTATTACTTTATAACATTGATAGTACAAATACAAAAGCATTTGATACTGAATTAAAAGCGATTAATAAAGTGTTTAAGAATAAAGACTATACTGAAATGATGCAGTTTAGTGACAATGGTATTAAGTTTAAAATTAATACGATTGGAAACGAAGATACTGTAGATGAGGTTTTAGTTTTAGCAAGTATGACAGACAAAGGATTTGCGACTATAAGAGTAATTGGTGACGCAATGGAGCCAGAAAAGATAGTGGGCTTATTTAACAAGGTTAAAGAAACCAATGTTGATGAAAGCAAACTAAACGGTATTATGAATTTCTTTAAGTAAGGTTAAAGTGTTTGTAATAAGGTTAATGTAAAAAAGGCTTTCCAGTAATGGAAAGCCTTTTTGTTTTGTACAGTTTTTACTGTTATTTCGAGCCAATTAAATCCCAGTATAGTTACTTGGTGTAATAGCTTTTAATTCAGTTTTAATCGCATCACTAACTTCTAAAGTGTCAATAAAATTTGCAATAGAGGTTTGTGTAATGGCTTCGTTAGTGCGTGTTAAGCCTTTTAACGCTTCATAAGGATTTGGGTATGCCTCACGACGTAAAATAGTTTGAATAGCTTCGGCAACAACAGCCCAGTTATTTTCTAAATCTTGAGCAAATTTACTTTCGTTTAACAATAATTTGTTTAAACCTTTTAATGTTGAAGCAAAACCAATTAATGTATGTCCAAATGGTACACCTACGTTACGTAAAACAGTACTGTCAGTTAAATCACGTTGTAAACGAGATACTGGTAATTTAGCTGCTAAGTGCTCAAAAATAGCATTGGCAATACCTAAGTTTCCTTCAGAGTTTTCAAAATCAATAGGGTTTACTTTATGTGGCATTGCGCTACTTCCAACTTCACCAGCTTTAATTTTTTGCTTAAAGTAATCCATAGAAACGTAAGTCCAGATATCACGATCTAAATCAATGATAATCGTATTTAAACGTTTCATCGTATCAAATAAAGCCGCCATATGATCATAGTGCTCAATTTGTGTTGTTGGGAATGAGTGGTAAAGTCCTAATTTTTCTTGAACAAACTTACTACCAAATGCTTTCCAG
>DAISIZ010000037.1:1778-16271 GCA_036821745.1 Aurantibacter sp.
TTTGTGGATAAGCAACATGGTGTGCATTAAAGTTTCCAGTTGCACCACCAAATTTAGCGGCACTTGGAATATCGTTTAATAAGTTAAATTGCTCTTTTAAACGAACAGCAAATACTTCAATTTCTTTTCCTAAACGTGTAGGAGAAGCTGGTTGTCCGTGAGTACGTGCTAACATTGGTATGTTTGCCCAGTCTTTTGCTAAAGTTTCAATTTTAGCTAAAACGTTTAAATATTCCGGTACATAAACATCATTCATAGCATCCTTAATACTTAAAGGAATTGCTGTGTTGTTAATGTCTTGAGACGTTAATCCAAAGTGGATAAACTCCTTGTAATCACTTAATCCAAGCTTATCAAATTCTTCTTTAATAAAGTACTCAACCGCTTTTACATCGTGGTTAGTTACTTTTTCAATGTCTTTAATAGCTTGTGCATTTTCAGCCGTAAAGTTTTTATAAATCGCTCTTAAATCTTCAAAAATGTTAGCATTTACAGACTCTAATTGAGGTAAAGGCGTTTCACATAGTGCGATAAAATATTCTATCTCTACTAAAACACGGTACTTAATTAAGGCTTCTTCAGAGAAATAGTATTGTAATTTTTCTACTTTACTTCTATAACGTCCATCAATTGGAGAAATAGCATTTAATGCTGATAATGACATAGTTGTTGTGTGTTGTTTTTAACAAGCGTCAAAGATACGTAAGAAAGTTAAAAGTTGGAAGTTTTATGTTGCTAAGTTGGAGTAGTCAAGCCCGAAGTTGAAAGCTTGAAGTAAGAAGTGAAAAGCTTAGTTATACAAGGTATTATTTCTTCATTTTATCCAATTTCTTGAAAATTTGTTTGGCTCTTGCTTTAAATGCCGCACTTTGTGTAGAAAAGTCACGTACTAAAATGGTGCGTAATTCTGGGTAAACCCAATCGGTTTCTTGACCAAATAAAAATAAGGTTCTCATACTATAAGCTTTTACAGCTACTTTTTGGTCTGTTATCATCCAATCAAAACATTGCTCTATTATTTGCTCTTTTTGGGAAGCAGATAAAGTTGTTTTAATGGCATGCAGTTCTTTACCAAAATAAGCTAAAGCCATGTATTCGCAAATTTTCGCACAAGGTCTTAAAGCTGAATCTAATTTTACGGTGCTAAGTTTAGGAAGGAAATCATCTAAATGCGGTAAAAATTGATCTAAATGATCATTACAGAAAAACTCTAAAACCCAAGCGGCTTTGGGTGACACTTTATCATTCACTTTAAATAAAATATCTAATAACTGCGGAATTAATTCTGGTTGTGCAATGACTAAATTGGCATAGAACAATCGTTTTTCTCGTGAATGATTCACGTAATTTAATTCATTATATAATGCTTCGGTAGTCACTAATTTTTATATTTATACTTTAAATATATTAAAAATGAAATTATTCAAAAAAATAGGTGTAGGGTTTATATTTGTTTTTATCATAGCACAATTTTTTTCACCTGAAAAAAACACCAATAATTTAGAAGATATTAGTGCTTTTATAACTGAGACTAATCCGCCGAAAGTTGTTAGAGTTATTTTAGAAAATACCTGTTATGATTGTCATAGTAGTAACACAACTTATCCTTGGTATAATAAAATTACACCAGTAAATTATTGGTTAGCATCTCATGTAAATGATGGAAAGAAACATTTAAATTTTAGTAAATGGGATTCTTATAGTTTTGGTAAAAAAGACCATAAGTTAGACGAGTTAATTGAAGAAGTTGAAGAAAAAGAAATGCCTTTAAAGTCATATACTTTCACACATAGCGATGCGAAGTTAAGTGACGCACAAATTAGTGCTATAACTGAATGGGCTAAAAATGTACGTGCGTTATACACTTTAAGAAAGAAAACTAACTTGCAATATTAATAACATTCAATTTTGAAAAAACAACTACTTGTTATAGGCTTTGTGTGGCCAGAACCTAAAAGTTCTGCTGCAGGATCTCGAATGCTTCAAATTATAGATTTGTTTTTAAAAGCAGACTATAAAGTCACTTTTGCTACGGCTTGTGCTAAAAGCGATAATGCTTTCGATTTAAAATCGATAGGCGTAGAGACTACTTCAATTGCTTTAAATGATTCCAGTTTTGATACGATTGTGTCAGAATTAAATCCAAATGTGGTGTTGTTCGATCGGTTTATGATTGAAGAACAATTTGGTTGGCGCATTAGTGAGCAATGTCCAAATGCTCTAAAAGTTTTAGATACCGAAGATTTACACAGTTTGCGTAAAGGGAGACATCAAGCTTATAAAGATGGAGTTACCTTTAATGACGATTATTTATATAATGATTTCGCTAAGCGTGAAATAGCTAGTGTTTTACGTTGTGATGTGACTTTGATGATTTCAGAATTTGAAATAGAATTGTTAACTAATAAGTTTAATGTCAAAGCGTCTCAATTATTTTATCTTCCTTTTTTAGTTGAAGAACTTTCCGATTCAAATAGTAGCAATTTGCCTTCATTTGAAGAACGACAGCATATTGTGACTATTGGAAATTTTATGCATGAGCCGAATTGGCAAGCGGTTTTAAAATTAAAAAATGAGATTTGGCCTAAATTAAGACAGAAACTACCTCATACAGAATTACATATTTACGGTTCTTATGTACCGCAAAAAGCGACGCAATTACATAATCCTCAAGAACGATTTTTTATAAAAGGCTTCGCAAACTCCGTTGATGAGGTGATGCAAAATGCTAGATTATGTATCGCTTATTTACCATTTGGAGCTGGTTTAAAAGGTAAAGTGTTAGACGGCATGAAAAACGGTACACCTTGCGCGATGAATGCCATAGCTTCCGAAGGTATGTTTGGAAAGTTAATGCCAAACGGTATTATTGAAGATGATATTGATGTATTTGTTGATTGTGTTTCAAATTTATATCAAGACAAAAATGTATGGAATGATTATCAGAATAACGGATTTCAAACTTTAAAAACACGTTTTAATCGTTCTAATTTTGAAGCACTTTTTATTAACCAAATTGAAGCACTTCAACAGCAATTAAAAACACATAGACAACAACACTTTTTAGGGCAAGTCTTACAGCATCATTCTATGCAAAGCTCTAAATATATGAGTAAATGGATAGAGGAGAAGAATAAGTAATTAAATAATATATAAATTTTTAAGCGCTATTTTAACGGCACTTTTATTAATAGGTTTGGTTAGGTAATCCGAAAAACCAAGAGATAAAGCTTTATTATAATCGTTCTCATTGGCGTAAGCCGATTGCGCAAAAATTGGAATATCTGGATGTGATTGTCTTATAATTTTAGTGGCTTCAAAACCGTCCATTATAGGCATTTTAATATCCATGAAAATGATATCAATATTTTGTTTGTTGACTATGTTAACCGCATCTTTTCCATTAACAGCCCAGTGAATTGTTTTTTTAGTGACGATTGCATCTTGTAATATTTTACATAAAACTAAATAGTTTAGTTTCATGTCTTCAACAATTACATTTAATTCATCATTTAAATTAAAATTGGTTGATTTTTGCGATGTTTTTTTAGTGTTAATATTTGCTATTTCAACGACATTATTTAGGACAGTTTTTAAGTTGTAGCTTTCTTCTCTAATAGTTTTTAAATACTTTTTTTTGTCTGTTTCAGATGTTTTTTCGTCATCTATAAAATCAGAATAAGATAAAATGCTATTTAATGGCGTTCTTATTTCGTGAGAAATGTTTTGTAAGAATGAGGTTTTTAACTGATTATTTTTTTCGGCTATATGAGTTGCTTTTTCTAAGGCTTTTGTGCGCTTTTTAACTAATTGTTTTAAATAATAATTTAATAGAAATGAAATGACTAAAACACTTAAAATTATTAAAACTAATAGTTCCCAAAACGATGTGCTTTTATGGTATGGTTTTACAATATCAGATAACCATTTATCTGTTATTTCTTTTTTATCTTCTAATGAAATATCATTAGTCGCTTTTTTAATAATTTTGGTTAATAAAAGTTTTTGTTTTGTAATGGCTATACCCAATTCATTTTTAAAATCTATGGATTCTTTAAAACTAAGATTCTTTATATCTTCTTTTTTTATGAAGTAATTTAAACTTGATTTTAAGGCAATAAAAGCATCAATTTCTCCATTACTTACGGCATTTAAACCATCAGTTTCATTTCTATAAGTTACAAGATTTAGTTTAGGATGGTTTTTTGTTAAGTGTTCTTCAATAGGATATTCATCTACAACCGCAACCGTTTTATTTTGTAAATCTTTAATTGAATTTAAAGGGCTATTATTTTTTGTTATAATAACGTGATTCCCAATAAAGATTGGGTCTGTAAAATTTAAATATTTTTCACGATCATCTGTTTTCTGAATCTCAAGAATGACATCTAATTTGTTCGCTTCAGCATCTTTGATTAAATTTTGCCAGTTATGGTAGTATTTTCTTTTAAACTTATAGTCCAGTTTATTCTCTAAAACATTTAAAAAATCTAATAATATACCTTCTATATTCCCATTAGAATTGATAAATTGATAAGGTGGATAGTTGATATAAATTGCCACATTTAAGTTTTTATTTTGACTTAAATATTGGATTTCTTTTTTATTTAATAGTATGTTTTCTTGGCAGTTAGAAAAGAACACTAAAAATAGAAACAGTATAGAAAGGTGTGATTTTTTGTAACTCATTTTTGATTAAACTTGTAAATGAAGTTACACATTTTTTCTTTATCAATTGATAATTTCTTTTAAGTCAGTAAAAAAAAACGATTCAAATAAATGAAACGGCTACCATACCATTAACCTCTTGATTAGGTGTTTTGATTGCTTATATTAAGCTAATGTTTTTTAGTCGATTACTTTTGTAATGACTTGAATGTCGTTGTGTAATGTTTTGTGAACAGGACACTTGTCTGCAATTTGTAGTATTTGCTTTATTTGAGCTTCATCTAAATTTCCGGTTAACTTAATACTTCGGTTAAACGTATCAATTTTTGTTGAAGAGCTTTCGCAATCCTCACAATCTTTAGCGTGTATTTTTCCATAATCGGTATGTACTTCTACATTTTGTAAATCCCAACCTTTACGTTTTACATACATTTGTATGGTCATCCCTGTACAAGCCGATAAGCCTGCAGAAACTAATTCATATGGTGAAGGACCAAAATCATTACCACCATAACTGGTAGGTTCATCGGCTGTTAAATAATGGTTTCCTACTTTCATTTGTGTGGTAAAACCATCATCACTATCTAAATTAGCAACCACTTGATGTGTGGTTTTAATTGAAGAGGTAACAGGAATTTCAATATAGCGTTTTGCCCAGTTAGCAATAACATTTCCTGTATATATAGAATCATTTTTGTTCATTAATAAATGGTCTGTACCATCTAACGAGACAAAGCTTTTTGGATGTTTTGCTGCGATATAAATCGCTTCAGCATTTTCAATACCAACTGTGGTGTCTTGAGGCGAATGCATCACTAATAATGCTTTGTTTAAATGTTTGGCGGCATCATATAATGATTTTGTTTCTATATCATCTAAAAACTGTTTTTTTATAGTAAATGGTCTTCCTCCAATACTAATATTTGCCTTTCCATTCGTTTTAATTTAGTCAACACTACTATTTAATAAATGCGTAACGTGTTTTGGATTTGAAGGCGCTCCAATAGTTGCAACAGCTTTTACAGAGTCTATTTTTGAGGCTGCAAAAATGGAAGCCGCTCCACCTAAGGAATGTCCTATAAGTAATGTTGGGGCTTTGTGATTTTCTTTTAAAAATAATGCAGCGCTAATTAAATCGTCTACATTTCCAGAAAAGTTTGTGTTCTCAAAATCGCCATCACTTTCTCCTAAACCTGTAAAGTCAAAACGTAAGACACCAAATCCATTTGCGGTTAATGCACGACTAATATTTTTTACAGCCGATAAATTTTTGTTACACGTAAAACAATGTGCAAAAATGACAAAATTGTGCGCGTATTGGTCAACTGGAAGTTCTAATCGGCCAACTAATTTTTGATTTTTGTTATTTAAGAAACTTACTTTTTTGATGTTCATTTTTAATGCGATTTATTATTAAGTCGTAAAAGACTTGAAGCCTTTCAATTTTTTACATTACCAGATGGCACGAGATTTAATATTGGCTTCACAGAATTTTATAATTTCAGTAATTCTTTTTGCTTTTGTGGTTTCGTGTTTAGCTTGGTTTAACCAATATAAATAGGCTTGTCTATAGGAAGGCGCAAAATTATTATAATTATTAAATGCTGAAGGATTATCGTTAAAAGCGATTTGTAATGCTTCCGGAATAATACCTCTCTCGACAGAATCTAAAGCTGTCCAAGATCCGTTTTCTTTTCCTATTTAAATAATATCAAGACCACTTTTGTGCATTAAATTATTAGCAGTTAATGATTCAACATATCTTTTGTTTAGTGCGCTCCAAGCACTTTTTGTATTTCGTTTATAGAAGTATTGTCGGCGTTTGCCGTTACCTAAACTTTTAACGGTAGAATCTATCCAGCCATAACATAAGGCTACTTTTACAGTTTCTTCCCAACGCATTGATGGTTCTGGGTTTTCAACATTATAAAGTATAAGATAAACACCTTCATCGCTATTATATTTGTTAGAAAGCCATTCGCGCCATTCTGAATCATTTTTAAAATAAAGTTCTTGTGTCTTATTCATAAAAATAAACTACTAAAAATAAGAAAGCCGTTCCAACATAATTGAAACGACTTTCTCTCCTTAATTAAAAACTAAACTAAACTAAACTAAACTAAACTAAAAATTATATTTTAGAAGCAGTATTTGTTTTCTGCTTTTACTTTTTCTGCTATTTCGTTACGTAAATCTACAATATCTGGGTAGTTTGTATATTTAGTAAAACGTTTAAGCCCCATAAGCATCATACGTTGTTCGTCTCCTTCAGCAAAAGAAATAATACTTTCTTTTCCTTTGTCTTCAATAATATTTACAGCATTGTATAAGTATAATTTTGACATCGCGATTTGAACAGCTTGTTCTTTTTCGCTGGTACGTTTTGCGTTTTTCTCAGTTCTTAAAATGGTAGATTCTGCCATATAGATTTCAATTAAGATATCTGAAGCTGCAATTAATAACTGTTGGTGATTTTCCATTTCTGGACCATATTTTTGAACCGCAGCACCAGCAACCATTAAGAATACTTTTTTCAACTTAACAATCATTGCTTTTTCTTCAGCAAATAATTCTGAGAAATCTGGTGTTTCAAATGAAGGAATACCCATTAATTCATTTGCGACTGATGTAGCTGGACCTAATAAGTCAACATGGCCTTTCATTGCTTTTTTAACTAACATCCCAACAGATAACATTCTGTTAATTTCGTTAGTACCTTCGTAAATACGTGCAATACGAGCATCTCTCCAAGCTGCTTCCATTGGCGTTTCTTCAGAGAATCCCATTCCACCAAAAATTTGAATACCTTCATCTGCACAATTTTGTACATCTTCTGATACTGCAACTTTTAATATAGAACATTCAATAGCATATTCTTCTACACCTTTAAGTTCTGCTTCTTGGTGTGTGTTTCCTGCTGCTTCACGTAATGCAATACGATCTTCAATGTTTTTAGCAGCTCTATAAGTAGCCGATTCACCTGCATAAGCATCGGTTGCCATTTTAGCTAATTTTGCTTTAATAGCACCAAAGTCTGCAATAGGCGTTTTAAATTGTTTACGCTCATTAGCGTAATTTACTGCTATAGATATAATACGTCTTTGAGAATCTAAACAAGCGGCAGCTAATTTAATACGACCAACGTTAAGCGCATTCATGGCAATTTTAAAACCTTCGCCACGACCAGCTAACATATTTTCTACAGGTACAACTGTATCATTAAAGAATACCTGACGTGTAGAACTCGCACGTATACCTAATTTATGCTCTTCTTCACCTAAAGTGATTCCATTTGAATTTCCTGCATCATATTCTACGATGAAACCAGTTATGTTTTTATCATCTTCAATACGAGCAAAAACAATCATAACGCTACAAAAACCTGCGTTAGAAATCCACATTTTTTGTCCGTTAATCTTATATGATTTACCATCAGCAGAAAGCTCCGCTGTTGTTTTACCTGAGTTGGCATCAGAACCTGCACCTGGCTCAGTTAAACAGTAAGCTCCAAATTCTTCTCCAGAGGCTAATTTTGGCACATATTTTTGTTTTTGCGCTTCTGTACCATATAAGGTAATTGGCATAGTACCAATACCTGTATGTGCACCAAAAGCTGTACTAAATGATCCTGTTCCAGAAGAAATATAATCACAAGTTAATACTGTAGATATGAATCCCATTCCTAATCCGCCATAAGCTTCAGGAACAGCAACACCTAAAAATCCTAAAGCACCAGCTTTACGCATTACTTCTTCAGTAAGTGCATAATCTTTTGCTTCAAAACGTGGTTTATGTGGAATAATTTCGCGGTCGTTAAATTCCATTACCGCTTCTTTCATCATATTCTGTTCTTCAGTAAAATCTTCAGGTGTAAATACATCTTCACAATTTGTTTCTTTTACTAAAAACTGTCCGCCTCTTAATAATTCTTTTTCTTCCATTTCTCTATAAGATTTCAAGATTTTTAGAGCCAAGAACCAAGACTATAATAAGTCTAGATTTAAAGCTTGATATCATCTTTTGTATTTGTTTTATTTGTTCTTCTAATTCTTTAAATTGTTCTTCTGTAACATAATTCTGATCAAATGCAACATTTAACTGTGTCTCCCATTCAAAAGCAGAACCTAAACTATGTTCTAAATAAGTGATGAAATGTTTATTTGTACTCTTACTTGATCCTTCAGAAATATTTGAAGGAATAGAAACTGCACATCTATTCATTTGACTCATCAAACCATAGGTTTCAAACTTTGCAAAGTTCCTTGTTATTTTATAAGATTGAGACACTAATTTCATACTTTCAGTCCATGTTTTTAACTTTTTGAAATTATGCATAATCAGATTTTTTTGTCTTGAATCTTTTATCTTTTTAGTCTTGTTTCTTAAGAAAGGAATTCAAAAACACCACAAGCACCTTGACCTGTACCTACACACATAGTTACAGCACCGTATTTGTCGTGCATATTACGTTTACGCATTTCATCAAATAATTGTACCGATAGTTTTGCTCCAGTACAACCTAGCGGGTGACCTAATGCAATAGCTCCACCATTAACGTTTATAATGTCTGGGTTTAAATCTAATTCACGAATTACGGCTAATGACTGTGATGCAAAAGCTTCATTTAATTCAATTAAATCTAAATCACTTTGTTTTAAACCAACTTGTTTTAAGGCTTTTGGAATAGCTTTAACTGGTCCAATCCCCATAATACGTGGTTCAACTCCTGCTGCAGCATAACTTACTAATCGTGCAATAGGCTCAAGGTTTAATTCTTTAACCATGGCTTCACTCATAACCATTACAAATGCGGCACCATCACTCATTTGTGACGAATTTCCAGCAGTTACACTTCCGCCAGCAGCGAAAACTGCTCTTAGTTTCGCTAAAGCTTCAACGCTACTTCCTTTACGTGGACCTTCATCTTTAGTAACAGTGTATTTTTTAACTACTTTTTTTCCATTCGCATCAATGTAAGTTTGTTCTACATCAATAGGCACAATTTGATCTTGAAAACGATTTTCAGCTTGCGCTTTTAAAGCTTTCATATGTGATTTAAAAGCAAATTCATCTTGGTCTTCACGAGACACTTTAAATTGCTTGGCTACAGCTTCTGCTGTATTTCCCATTCCCCAATAATAGTTTTCATGTCCAGCGTTTACTATATCGTAATTTAATTCTGGTTTAAAACCAGTCATTGGAACACTACTCATACTTTCGGCTCCACCAGCGATAATACAATCTGCCATTCCTGATTGGATCTTAGCAGCTGCAATACCAATAGTTTCTAATCCTGAAGAACAAAAACGATTAACGGTTACACCAGGAACATCCACACTATTTAATCCAATTAAGGAAATAAATCGTGCCATGTTTAAACCTTGAGAACCTTCAGGCATGGCATTACCAACAATAACATCGTCAATACGCTTAACGTCTAATTGTGGTAATTCTTTCATCATATGCTGAATGGTTTCAGCACCTAACTCATCGGCTCTTTTAAAACGGAACACACCTTTTGGTGCTTTACCAACTGCGGTTCTGTATGCTTTTACTATATATGCTTGTTTCATTTTTAATATGCTTTTGGCTATTAGCGCTTGGCTTTTAGCATTATGGTATTTACTACATTATACCAACAGCTAAAAGCTAAAGGCAAATGGACTAGTAATTTTAGTTACGTAATGGTTTCCCTTTAGTTAACATATGTTGAATACGCTCTAAAGTTTTTCGCTCCGTACATAAACTTAAAAAAGCTTCGCGTTCTAAATCTAATAAGTACTGTTCTGAAACTAAAGTTGGCTCAGATAAATCACCACCAGCCATTACATAGGCTAATTTGTTGGCAATTTTCATATCGTGTTCACTAATATAGTTACTGTCTTGCATCGCATCGGTTCCTACTAAAAACATTCCTAAGGCTTGCTTTCCTAAGACTTTAATATCCTTACGTTTTACAGGTTGTGTGTAACCCATATCTGCCATAAGTTTTGCGTGTTGTTTAGCAACAGCAATTTGTCGGTCTTTATTAACCACGACGACATCTTTTCCTTTTTGAAGTACACCTAAATCGAATGCTTCGTAAGCCGAAGTTGATACTTTAGCCATACCAATAGTTAAAAAGTATTCTTGTAATGTGTTTAATTGAACATCACCTTTTTTGAAGGTGTCTTGTGCTCTTAAAGCCATTTCTTTAGAACCTCCACCGCCAGGAATCACACCAACACCAAACTCTACAAGTCCCATATAAGTTTCCGCAGCAGCGACTACTTTATCAGCGTGAAGTGATAATTCACAACCGCCACCAAGTGTCATACCGTGCGGTGCTGATACCGTTGGAATAGAAGAGTAGCGCATACGCATCATCGTATCTTGGAAATACTTAATTGCCATATTTAACTCATCATATTCTTGCTCGGCTGCCATCATAAAAATCATTCCAATGTTGGCTCCAACTGAAAAGTTAGGACCTTGATTTCCTACAACTAATCCAGCAAAGTCTTTTTCTGCCATGTCGATAGCTTTATTAAGACCAGCCAAAACATCGCCACCAATAGTATTCATTTTAGAACGGAATTCTAAGTTTAAAATTCCATCGCCAATATCTTGTACTGAAACGCCTGGGTTTTTGAAAACCTCAGTTGTTTTTCTAATATTATCTAAGATGATAAATGCATCTTGTCCAGGTACTTTAGTTTGTGACTTTGTTGGAATATCATAAAAATAAGTGGCACCATCTTTAATAGAGTAGAAGCTATCGCTACCAGAAGCTATCATATCAGCAACCCAATCCGCAGGCTTTAAACCTTCGGCTTGCATCATTTCTATCCCTTTTTCTACACCAATAGCATCCCAAATTTGAAACGGTCCATGTTCCCAGCCAAAACCAGCTTTCATGGCATCATCAATTTTATATAATTCTTCTGAAATTTCTGGAATACGATTAGATACATAAGCAAATAATGCCGCAAAACTTTTACGGTAAAATTCACCTGCTTTATCTTTTCCTTTTACTAATACTTTAAAACGATCTGCAACATTATCAATAGACTTAGTCAATTCTAAAGTGGCAAATTTTGCACGTTTTTTAGTTCTATATTCTAAGGTGTTTAAGTCTAAGCTTAAAATTTCTTTTTTACCTTCTTTAGAAACCGTTTTCTTATAAAAACCTTGTTTGGTTTTACTTCCTAACCATTTGTTTTCCATCATGGTATTGATGAAACCTGGAAGTTTGAATAATTCTAAACGTTCATCATCTTTACAATTAGCCTCAATACCGTTAGCAACATGTACTAAAGTGTCTAAACCAACCACATCTACGGTTCTAAAGGTAGCCGATTTTGGACGGCCAATTACTGGGCCAGATAATTTATCAACCTCTTCTATAGTAAGATTTAAATCTTTAACAGCGTGGAATAAACTCATAATAGAGAAAATACCAACACGGTTTCCAATAAAAGCAGGTGTGTCTTTAGCAACCACCGAAGTTTTTCCTAAGAATTTTTCACCATAACCATTTAAAAACTCTAATACCGAAGCATCTGTTTTTGGTCCCGGAATAATTTCAAATAACTTTAAGTAACGTGCCGGATTAAAAAAGTGCGTACCACAGAAATGTTTCTGAAAGTCTTCACTGCGACCTTCACTCATAAACTTAATTGGAATACCAGAAGTGTTTGATGTAATTAAAGTACCAGGTGTTCTGTGTTGTTCTAATTTTTCAAAAACTTGTTGTTTAATGTTAAGACGCTCTACAACAACTTCCATAATCCAATCTACATCTTTCACTTTGGCAATATCGTCTTCAATATTTCCAGTTGTAATTCTGTTAGCAAACGATTGGTGATAAATAGGAGACGGTTTCGATTTTAAAGACGCTTTTAAGGCATCATTTACTAATCGGTTTCTTACTACTTTATCTTCTAAGGTTAGGCCTTTGGCTTTTTCTTTATCGTTTAGTTCTCTTGGTACAATGTCTAATAAAAGTACATCAACTCCAATATTGGCAAAATGACAAGCAATACCACTTCCCATAATACCAGAACCTATAATCGCGATTTTTTTAATAATACGTTTACTCATGTTCTTGGTTACTAATTTTATTTAATCCTTCGTTTTGATTGTAAATTTTTCTGTTTGAAACGCGTTCCGAAATTAGGTCGGCAACTTCATAGAAATGTTTTAATTTTTCTTCGGAAATATTATGACGAATATCAATATTAAAGGTCAATACCTTTTCTTTTGAATATTCGCGTTTCTCTTTTCCAAAATCTGTTAAATGAATTATAACACCTCTTCCGTCAAGCGGATTTGGTTTACGTATAATCAAGCCTCTTTTTTCCATAGATTTAAGAATACGAGACAAACTTGTGGCTTCCATACCCATTATTGGACCTAGTGCTGTAGAAGCTGTTCCTTTTTCTTTATCTATACTTAGAAGTGTAAAACCAGTAGCCATTGTGCTATCAAATTTTGCAGCTTCTTCATTATACATTTTATTAACTGCTAGCCAAGTGGTTCGCAACATATAATCGATGGTTCTATCATCCATTTTTTCTAATTTGAATCAAATATAAATAAAAAATACTATGCACGCATAGTATTTAGGTGAAAAAATGATGATTTTTTAATAAAGGTATAGAAATAAGTTCTTTTTATCTAATGATTAGCTTTTAAAACGTTAATATTTAATTTTTTGTTTGATTTCTTTAAGGTTTTATTACATATATTTAAGCCTAAATAAGTTATAGTTTATGAAATATTTAAGTTTAATTTTATGTGTTTTGTTTTTTTTATCCTGTAAAAATAAAACAATCAGTAATTTAGATGATAAAAAATTACGAAGTGTTTTTTCTAAAGTAGAGATAAATCACCTATTAGAAGATTCGACTTTAAATGTTAGAGCCATAGCTTATGAAGGAAATATTTTAAGGTGTGCTACTTCCGACGGAAGAGTTTTTGAGAATAATGCGAGATATCCAGATTCTATTAGTGAAGTCTACTTAGATTTTAAGAATGATTTGTCTTTGAATGGTAAAAATAATTTTCGCTCTATAGCTGTTGTGAAAGCTCAAGATTCTAAAAACACTTATTTTAATTTGGCATTAACTATAGCAAATCCAGCAAAGTTATATAAACATGGTAAGTTGGTTTATAAAGAAGCGCATCCGAACGTATTTTACGATGCTATGGTATTTTGGAATGATAAAGAAGGTATTGCTATTGGTGATCCAACCGATGATTGTATGAGTGTTATTATTACTAGAGATAGTGGAAACACTTGGACAAAAATTACATGTGATAAATTACCTAGAGCTTTAGATGGCGAAGCAGCTTTTGCGGCAAGTGATACTAATATCTCTATTGTTGGAAATCATACTTGGGTTGCTACTGGAGGAAAAGCAAGTCGTGTATTATATTCTCCAGATAAAGGCAAAACTTGGGAAGTGTTTAATACACCGATTATACAAGGTAAAGAAACGACAGGAATGTATTCAATAGATTTTTATGATGCTTTAAATGGTTTTGCTATTGGAGGCGATTATACCAAGCCAGATGCTAATAGCGCTAATAAAATTAGCACCAATGATGGCGGGAAAACTTGGCAATTAGTTGCAGAAAATAAAAATCCTGGTTATAGAAGTTGTGTGCAATACGTCCCTAATAGCCATGCTAGACAACTAGTTACTGTTGGTTTTAAGGGTATTGATTACAGTAATGATTCGGGAGAAACTTGGCAACATTTAAGTGATGAAGGTTATTGCACCATTCGTTTTATAAATGATAGTACAGCTTATGCCGCAGGAAATGGTAAGGTGTCTAAAT
>DAISIZ010000038.1:0-16260 GCA_036821745.1 Aurantibacter sp.
GCTAAAGGTTTTGGGGTTGCTTCATTTTTATTTTCAGGTTTAACCTTACTTTCTGGAGTATTTGTTTTAATAAATGCAAAAAGACAACGTATTTCTAGAAATTGGTTTTGGGGAACTTTAATTGTGATTTGGTTTTCAGTATTATTTGGATTTTTCAATTCTAAAAATGATATTTTAAGTGGAATTGTTGGTTTTGAAATCAATCATTTTTTGCAAGTATATATAGGTAAAATAGGAACCTTATTAGTTTTAATCTTTGCTTTTATCACCTACTTAGCAGTTCGTTTTAAAGTCACTCCACAACAAATTTCTAAATTATTTAAAAGCGCTAAAAAAGATATTAAAGACGATTTTAATGCCGCTAAAGATGATGTTATTGCTGTAGATAACAATTTAAGTGATGAAGCTGAAGCTTTTAAAGAAGCCTTCAACGTTGATGAAACACCACAAGAAGAAACTACAGTTTCTGAACCTGAGCCAGAAGCAACTATAACTGTAGAAAAACCTAAAGAGCAAAAAGTTGAAGTACCTAAACCAATCACTGCAACTCAAGAACCCGTAAGTTTAGATTTAGACCAAACGCCTGAGGTTCAAAAAAAACCAACGCCTACTAATGATTTTAAAATTGAAATCGCTCCAGAAGAACCTGTTGAAGAAGAAGTGGTTGAGATTGAAGTTGAAAAAGTAGCAGAAGAAAAATCGGAAACCGATAATCTTGCCAATAAATTAGTAGCAGACTTTGGTGAATTTGACCCAACTTTAGAATTAGGAAATTACCAATTTCCAACTCTAGACTTGTTAAAAAAGTACGATAACGAAGGTGTCACTATTAATCAAGAAGAATTAGAAGAAAATAAAAACCGAATTGTAGAAACGCTTAACAACTACAAAATTGGTATCGCTAGTATTAAAGCGACTATTGGTCCAACGGTAACTTTATATGAAATTGTTCCGGAAGCAGGTGTTAGAATTTCAAAAATTAAAAATTTAGAAGATGATATTGCCTTATCATTATCTGCATTAGGAATTCGTATTATTGCACCAATTCCTGGAAAAGGAACTATTGGTATTGAAGTGCCAAATAAAAATGCAACCATCGTTTCAATGCGATCGGTTATTGCTTCACAGAAGTTCCAAAAAACCGAAATGCACTTACCTATCGCAATTGGTAAAACGATTAGTAATGAAACTTTAGTTGTAGATTTAGCTAAAATGCCTCACCTACTTATGGCAGGTGCAACAGGTCAAGGTAAATCGGTTGGATTAAATGCAGTTTTAACTTCATTATTATACAAGAAACATCCTGCAGAAGTTAAGTTTGTTTTAGTTGACCCTAAAAAAGTAGAATTAACATTATTCAATAAAATAGAACGTCATTATTTAGCTAAACTTCCAGATGAAGCTGAAGCGATTATTACCGACAATACTAAAGTAATTAACACGCTTAATTCATTGTGTATTGAAATGGATAACCGTTACGAAATGCTTAAAAATGCATTATGTCGTAACATCGTAGAGTATAACAAAAAGTTTAAAGACCGAAAGCTTAATCCTAATGATGGTCACGCTTTCTTACCTTATATTGTATTAGTTGTCGATGAATTTGCCGATTTAATTATGACTGCTGGTAAAGAAGTAGAAACACCAGTAGCACGTTTAGCACAACTTGCTAGAGCGATTGGTATTCACTTAATTATTGCTACACAAAGACCTTCAGTTAACGTCATTACAGGTATTATTAAAGCCAATTTTCCTGCACGTATAGCGTTTAGGGTTTCAAGTAAAATTGACTCTCGTACTATTTTAGATGCTGGTGGAGCTGACCAACTTATTGGTCGTGGAGATATGCTTTACACACAAGGAAACGATATGATTCGTATTCAATGTGCGTTTGTAGATACACCAGAAGTTGAAAAAATAGTAGATTATATTGGCGGACAAAAAGCGTATCCTGATGCTTATTTACTTCCTGAGTATGTTGGTGAAGAAGGTGGCACAAATATTGATATAGATATAGCCGATAGAGATAAACTATTTAGAGATGCTGCCGAAATTATAGTTACAGCCCAACAAGGATCGGCTTCATTACTGCAACGTAAACTAAAATTAGGTTACAACCGTGCAGGAAGAATTATAGATCAATTAGAGGCTGCAGGTATTGTAGGTGGTTTTGAAGGTAGTAAAGCTAGGCAAGTTTTAGTCCCAGATTTTATTGCTCTTGATCAATTATTAGAAAACAAAAAAAATTAAACATCTAAAAATGAAAAACATTTTAATTATTTGCGCTTTTATATTATCAGCACAATTATCGGCTCAAAACGATGCTAAAGCAAAAGCTTTACTTACAGAAGTTTCTGCAAAAGTAAAAAGCTACAAAAACATTAGCATTAACTTTAAATACGTTTTAGAGAACAGTGCCGAAAATATAAAACAAGAAACTCGTGGCGATGTTGTTATGGCTGGTGATAAATACCGCCTTAACATTCTAGGTATTACTAGAATTTTTGATGGAACGAAACTATACTCTATCTCTCCAGAAGACGAAGAAGTAAGTATTTCTAAAGAAGACAGCGATGAAACGAATAGCATTACACCAAGCAAAATGTTATCATTTTACGAAGAAGGCTTTAAATACAAAATGGATATTATTCAAAATGCTAATGGACGTAAAATTCAATATGTAAAATTAACACCTATTAAGTCGGATTCTGAAATTAAAAGTATTCTTTTAGGAATAGATAATTCAACTAAAAACATTTATAAATTAATTGAAACTGGAAAAAATGGTACAAAAACCATATTAACCGTTAATTCTTTTAAAACAAATGAAGCATTGTCAAAAAGCTTATTTACCTTTGATGCTTCAAAATATGAAGACTATTACATTAATACTTTGGATTAATTTATAAGTGAAAATACTAGATAGGTACATACTAAAAACCTTTTTAAAAACTTTTATCAGCGTGTTTGTTATACTCATGCTGATTTTTGTATTACAAGCAATTTGGCTTTACATTAAAGAATTAGCAGGTAAAGATTTAGATGTGACTACCATTCTAAAGTTTTTATTCTACATCACGCCTACTCTTATCCCTTTAATATTACCACTTACTATACTATTATCTTCTATAATGGTTTTTGGTAATTTTGCTGAGAATTACGAGTTTGCTGCAATGAAATCTACAGGAATTTCATTACAACGCGCAATGAAAAGTTTAAGTATTTTCATTGGTATCCTAGCAATCATAACTTTTATATTTAGTAACAATGTGATTCCTTGGGCACAATACGAAAGTCATAATCTTAGAAAAAACATAGCAAAGGTAAAACCTGCTATGGTTATTGCCGAAGGACAATTTAGTAATATTGGAGATAATTTAATTATTAAAGTCGATGAAAAATCGGGGAAGAATGGTAAGTTTTTAAAGAATGTTATTATACATCAAAAAACATTACGTAGTTCTAATATTCACATTACAACTATTGCCAAATCAGGAGAAATTACGTCTTCAAAAGATTCTGATGTACTAAAACTTATACTCTATGATGGTTATTATTATGACGATACACCTTCAAAAAATCTAGTTGAAAGACGTAAACACGCCTTAACAAAAACGCACTTTAAGAAGTATGTAACCAACTTTGATTTATCTAATTTAAATAAGGTAGACTTAGACGAAAAACAAACCACTAACAAGTATACTATGCTTGACGTGTTTGACCTAAACTACACCATAGACTCCTTAAAAACCATTAGAAGTAAAAGTTACAATGAGTATTCGGCTGTATTTATAAAGCGTACAAACATTGGTACATTAAATGAAAATATAAAAATAAAATCTGATACACTTACACCAGTTAAAAAGGATAAACCAGAAAGTATCTTAAACCTTTTTAAAGCAAGAAAGCGAGTTCAAGTTATTGATTATGCCATAAACTCTTTAACAACAACTTCACAAGTTATAAATGGACGTGTATTACTAACAGCTAGCGAGGACTCTTATATTAATCGTCACGCCATTGCTATGCATAAAAAGTTTGCATTAGCAGCAGCATGTATTATCTTATTCTTTGTTGGTGCACCACTAGGCGCATTAATTAGAAAAGGTGGAATGGGCTTACCAATGGTTATTGCTATTGTATTATTCCTTACTTATCACTTTATAGGCTTATTTGCCGAAAACAGTGCTGAAACAGGAAATCTAAATCCTGTACTTGCTGCTTACTTCTCATCTATGATTATGTTGCCGTTAAGTATATTTCTAACTAGACGTGCAACTGCAGATCGAGGTATTTTCGAATTTGATCACATTATAGTTCCATTAAAGAAAAAGCTGGGAATCAATTCTAAAAACGAAGAAAAGAAAGCCTTAAGTTCTACATTCAACGAAAAAGAAATTCCTAAAATAAAAAGTGCATATAAAGCATTAAAAATCAGTTTATTTATTGCACTTATAGCTTTAGGGTTAGTTATTGTTTTAGCACTACTCTATTTTGTCTTTAAAAATAATAAATTACCCGCTTTAGCATTATCATCAATACAACTAAGTATTATAGCTGTTATAGTATATCTGTTTAGCTATATAAAAAGTATATCCCAAAAGCGTACTTACGCTGGATTAACTAAAGAAAAAAAGCCATCGTTTTTATTAGTTATTTTAGCCTTCTTATTATTTCCATTATTATATATCAGTTTTAAATCTTCACGTTATACATTCAAAAACATTAAGAGCAAAACTGAAGTTGCAAACACGAAATCATTAGAACTTATAAAAGTATCTCAAGAAATTCAAAACGATTACAAAACATACAAACTAACAAGTTTAATAGCATTAATAAGTAATGTGTTTTTTATTGTAACATTTGTAGCTTATTTCATTTTAAAGAATAATAAGTTAGAATCTTTAGGTGTTTCTTCTTTACAATTTAGTATAATAGCTTTAATCATTTTTATTGTATATTATATAAAATCACTTAACGCATTTAAAGTTTATATAACTAAACTACAACTTAAAACTGTTGGTATAGCTTATAAAGCTGTAGGTTTTATTCTATTCCCTATTCTATACAAACAACAGCAATCACAGATAAAATCTTAATTACAACACAAACTAATTATGAAATCGACTAGAACAGATATTAAATTAAATACCATACAAGAAGCTATTAACGACATTAAGGCTGGTAAAGTTATTATTGTTGTAGATGATGAGGATCGTGAAAACGAAGGTGATTTTTTAGCTGCTGCCGAAATGGTAACTCCTGAAATGATTAATTTTATGGCAACACATGGTCGTGGATTAATTTGTGCTCCTTTAACAGAAAAACGTTGTAAGGAATTAGATTTACATATGATGGTAAGTAACAATACGGATCATATGGAAACAGCTTTCACCGTTTCTGTGGATTTAAAAGGAAAAGGTGTTACAACAGGAATATCGGCAGGAGACAGAGCTTTAACCATTAAAGCAATTATAGATAAAAACACAAGACCTAACGACTTAGCAAGACCAGGACATATTTTCCCTCTAGTTGCTAAAGAAGGTGGTGTTTTAAGACGAACAGGTCATACTGAAGCTGCAATAGATTTCGCACGTCTTGCGAGATTACAACCTGCTGGTGTAATTGTAGAGATTATGAATGAAGACGGAACTATGGCGCGCTTACCAGAACTTATGGAAGTCGCTAAACGTTTTGATTTAAAAGTAGTTTCAATTGAAGATTTAGTGGCTTACCGAATGGATCACGATTCTTTAATTAATAAAAAAGAAGACTTTAACATAGAAACGCGTTTTGGTAGTTTTAGACTTAGAGCCTACCAACAAACGACTAATAAACAAGTTCATATTGCATTAACTAAAGGCGAATGGACTGCGGATGAGACTATCGTAACACGAGTTAATTCTAATTTAATAAATAACGACATATTAGGAACCTTAACTAATAATGCCGACAAGAAATTAGATGATATGTTTCGTGTGATTAATAATGAAGGAAAAGGTGCTATTTTATTTATAAACCAAGATTCTCAGAATCTAAATTTAATTCAACGTTTAAAAGAATTAAAAGAAGCACAACAACCTAATAAAGTGGTTAAAGCACCAGAAATGGTTATGGATAGTAAAGATTTTGGTATTGGAGCACAAATATTACACGACTTAAACATTCATAAACTTACTTTAGTTTCTAACTCGCAACAAACAAAACGTGTAGGGATGATTGGTTATGGTTTAGAAATAGTAGATTATATAGGCTATTAATTTTACATACTACAATACAAACCTCTTATTTAGTTAAATAAGAGGTTTTTTTAGCTCTAACATTAACTTTTATAATGACCGTTTAAGTTGTATTTTTATACTTCTTTTTAAACAAAAAAGAACTGTATGCATTACACCATTATTGATGTCGAAACGACTGGAAGAAGTAATAAAATAACTGAAATTTCAATTTTTAAATTTGATGGACAAACGGTTATTGAAGAATTTACGTCATTAGTAAACCCGCAAACATTTATTCCAGATCATATTACTGCGTTAACAGGTATAGATGACCAAATGGTAGCAACCGCACCAACCTTTGAAGCTATTTCACAAGATGTTTTAGACATAACTGAAGACACTATTTTTGTAGCTCATAATGTGAATTTTGACTTTAATGTTATTCAAAAAGAGTTTACACACATTGGTATTGAGTTCTCTCGAAAAAAATTATGTACAGTTCGCCTATCAAGAAGTTTATTACCAGGACACAAATCTTATAGTCTAGGTAAATTATGTAAAGATTTAAGTATAGATTTAGTTGGAAGACACCGTGCGAGAGGCGATGCCGAAGCAACAGTTATTTTGTTTCAAAAGCTATTAGAACAAGACAACGCAGAAGATACGTTTACTAACTTTTTAAATAAAAACTCTAAAGAAGCAACACTGCCTCCTAACCTTCCTAAAGAACAATTTGAACGTTTACCAAATACAGCTGGCATATATTTCTTCAAAAACAAAAAGAACGAAATTATTTATGTTGGTAAAGCTAAAAACATAAAAAAACGTGTGATTAGTCACTTTTACAGTAAAGTCCAAAAAAGTCTAGATATGTGCAGAGAAACTGGCGGATTAGATTTTCAACTATCCGGTAGTGAATTAATTGCACTCTTAATGGAAGACGCCGAAATAAAAAAACACTTTCCTAAATATAATACGGTTTCAAAAAAACGTATTACTGGTCAAGCCCTTTTTAGCTACCAAGATAGAAATGGTGTGATTCATTTAGCATTAAACGATATTAAAAATACACCAAATGCAATTTTAAAATTCTACAATAAATTAGATGCTAGACAAACTTTAGAACGTATTTGCAAAACGTACGACTTATGTCCTAAATTTTGTCATTTACAAGAAAATGTACCCCATTGCTCGCACTTTGCCATTCCATGTAAAGGTATTTGCAAAGATGAAGAAACTATAGAATCTTATAATGATAGAGTAAGTAATGCTATTTGTGACGTTATCAATAAAAATGAAAACAAAATTCTAAAAACAAAAGGGAGAACCACTGATGAAGAAGCGTTCGTACAAGTAAAAAATGGTATGTATTTCGGGTATGGCTTTGTGCCAAAATCAGCACAAGTAAGTCACGAGGACGAATTGGACTTTTATTTAACTCGTGAAAAAGACAATAGTGATGTTCAAAAAATATTAAGAACCTATATTCATAAAATGAACACCTAATAAAACCCAACCAATCACTAAACTTAATCCTCCTAAAGGAGTTATTGGACCTAAAAATTTTAACTTATGTCCTTTTGCGCTACTAATACATAAGCCATAAATACTAAACGAAAACAAAACAACACCAAGTGTTAAACTACATACTGCAAAGGTTTCAATAGAGGTGTTAAATTCTAAGTTAAAACCTAAAACTAATAATAAAATAGCGTGATACATTTGGTATTTAACACCTGTTTCAAAACTTTTCTGTAATTCTTCAGTAAATATCTTTTTTAAAGCGTGTGCACCAAAAGCGCCAAGTATAATAGCTAAGGCGCCAAAAATCACTGATATAAATAAAGTTAACTCTTTCATTATATTCAATTTAAAACAACAACTTAATATTTGCATAACTATTCTGCAAAGCTAATGTAACGCGTTCTTCATTATGCCAAACCGCCTTGGTTATACCTTCGTTTTCCTGTGGAAACAATTCACCTTCAAAATTAGTCTTCATATTAAACCAATAGGTAACTTTTAACTTTGTAATCCCACGACGTTTAAAAATATGATATGTCGTTGGTAATTCACTTTCAATTATAATATTTTCAACACCCGTTTCCTCTTCTACTTCTCTAATAGCAGTTTCCTGAATAGATTCATTTTTTTCGGCTTTACCTTTTGGCAAATCCCACTTGTCGTTCCTAAAAATAAACAAGGTTTCACCACTTACATTTATAACTTTTCCGCCACCAGCAACAACTACGGGTAATTTTTTACTAAGGTGCTTAATTAATGTTTTTTCGTTATGATGAATGAGCCTAACGGAATTGTATTGCTTTTTCTTTAAAGTTTTAAGAATACGATTCAAACTCACGTCTTTAAGTAAGAAATTTTTAAAATCGGTTTCTTTTTCAACTTTTGTGGTTAAAATAATGGGCTTGTCATTATAAAAAACTGAAATCATTAGTTTGCTTTTGATTGTGATGTAAATGTATTAAAAATTAAGCAGTGATGTGCTTTTTTATAAAATTCAAGCAAATATTTTATAGAGATTTCAATTTAAAGTTTATTTTTGCAAAATATGACAGTCGATCAAAATAGTTCTCAACAAACCGCGAAAGCATTATTACAAATTAATGCGATTAAATTACAGCCAAACCAACCATTTACATGGGCTAGCGGATGGAAGTCTCCTATTTATTGCGATAATAGAATTGTATTATCATTCCCTATTATTCGTAATTTTATTAGAGAAGAAATGGCTAAATTTATTGAAAACAAGTATGGTAAACCAGATGTTATTGCTGGTGTTGCTACTGGTGCTATTGGTATAGGAATGCTTGTTGCGGAATATATGGGTTTACCTTTTATATATGTGCGTCCAGAAGCAAAAAAACACGGTCGTCAAAACCAAATTGAAGGTTTTGTAGAAAGTGGACAAAACGTTATTGTTATTGAAGATTTAATTAGCACAGGAAAAAGTAGTCTTGCAGCAGTTAAAGCTTTAAAAGCGGCCAACTTAAATGTTAAAGGAATGGTTGCCATATTCTCTTATGGCTTTGATGTAGCTAAGAAAAACTTCGAAGAAGCAAATATTGACTTGCATACTATGAGTAACTATAGCGATTTACTAAGCGAAGCTTTAGAAACAAATTATATATCAGAAGAGCAACTAAAAACTTTAGCAGATTGGAATGCCAACCCTAGCGAATGGAACGCTATTTGATTAAAGACTTACAGATCATAAAAAATTACACATGAATTTAGAATCACAAAAAGTAATCATAGATAAATCGGCACAAGACACCTTTAACTTCCTTAAAGATGTTAAGAATTTCAAATCTTTAATGCCTGAAAACATTAGTAAATTTGAAGTTTTAGGCGAAGAAAAATTTTTATTCGCTTTAAAAGGTATGCCAGAAATAGTGTTAAAATTAAAAGAGGTAGACGAACCTACTAAAATTGTTTTAGGTGCTGCTGGTGGAAAATTAGACTTTACATTAACTGGAAACATTACAGAAATTGAAGCGAACAAAAGTGAGGTTCAATTAGCATTTGCTGGAGAATTTAATGCTATGATGGCAATGATGATTAAAAAGCCAATTGGTAATTTCATTGAAACTTTGGCAACTAATATACCTCAAGCGATATAATTAATATAAAAGTTGTATTTCCTTTAAGTTGAATTGTTTTTCAATTTCATCTTCAAATAAAACAACAAGTTGACCTGAAGAACTTACACTTTTAATTATTCCCGTACATAAAGAACCTTCGGCTGTTTTAAACGTCGAAGGTTTTTCTTTTCTAAACAATACGTTGTTGTAAGATTCAAAAAACAAAGCTTCTCCATCACTTTCAAACTGCTTAAAACAAAGAGCTAAAGCGTTTAATATATCCTGAAGTATTTCATCTAAATTAAAATGCGTTCCTGTTAATTGTTTTAAAGATGAAGCTTTTGGTAATCCTTCAAAATTAGTCTGGTTTACATTTAAACCAATACCAATAATACACGATTTAATTTTGTCACTTTTAATGACATTCTCTATCAAAACACCGCAAATCTTAAAGTTTTCTGCCAATATGTCGTTGGGCCATTTTACAGCTAATTTTTTTAAATTATGACGCTTTAAAGCTTTGTGTAATGCCAAACTAACAATTACATTTAACACAAACTGATTTGCTATAGACAGTTTTAAATTTGTCTTAAAGACACTAAACGTAAGGTTTTCTCCAGATTTAGAAGTCCAAACACTTCCCATTTGCCCCTTACCTTTAGTCTGTTCTTTGGCGGTAACAACAATAAAATCCTCGCAATCTACATCTAAAGTTAAGGCACGTAAATAATCATTAGTAGATTGAGTGGCATTAAGTTTGATTTTACGCATAAAAAAGAATTATCTTTGCTGATTAAAAATCTTTATGATTTTTTTGTGAATTACAAATAAGCTAAAGTAATAACTTTGTATTAATTAAAGACTTTAATGACTAAAATAAAAAATAATTCGGACGCCTTAATTGCTAACATTATAAGCGGAATTGAAGACGTAAAAGGTATCGAAATAAAACTTCTAGATTTAAGAGAGATAGAAAACACGGTTTGTGACTATTTTATTATTTGCGAAGGTAGCTCTAACACGCAAGTAAATGCGATTGTTAGTTCTGTACAGAAAAAAGTAAGCAAAGAAATAAAAGACAAACCTTGGCATATTGAAGGAGAAAATAACGGCGAATGGGTTTTAATAGACTACGTTAACGTTGTTGTACACGTTTTTCAAAAACATATACGTGAGTATTATGATATTGAAAGTCTTTGGGGTGATGCAAAAACAACTCTTATAGAAACAAACTACTAAAAAAACTACATGTCAAATAAAAAGAAAGCTCCTACTCAATCTAAAAAACCTAAATTTAGTCCGTATTGGATTTCTGCTGGTTTAATTTTAATATTTATCGCTGTACAAATTTTTAGTAGCGGTATTGGTGAACCTTCAAAAACAACACCTTCAAAATTTTTTCAATTTGTAAAAAATGGTGATGTTCAAAAAGTTGTCATTGCTGGTAATACACGTGTTGCTCAAGTTTACTTGACTAAAGATGCTGAAAAGAAATCAATTCATGAGCAAGGTAAATCTAACAGTTTTAATATTTCTGGAGGAAACATACCTAACTACACCTTTGAGTTTGGTAGCTTAGAAAAATTTGAAGACGATTTAGAAGAAAACTCAAAAAACTTAACGACTAAACCTGAAATAGGTTTTAAAGCAGAAAGTAGTACGTTTGGAGATTTATTAATAAACTTTTTACCAATTTTATTTTTAGTTGGTATTTGGATTTTTATTATGCGTCGTATGTCTGGTGGTTCAGGTGGTGGCGGTGCTGGAGGACAAATTTTCAATATTGGAAAAAGTAAAGCCAAACTATTTGACGAAAAAACAGATATTAAAACTACATTTAAAGATGTTGCTGGTTTAGAAGGTGCTAAAGAAGAAGTTCAAGAAATTGTAGACTTCCTTAAAAACCCTGAAAAATACACTGTTCTTGGTGGAAAAATACCAAAAGGAGCTTTATTAGTTGGTCCTCCAGGAACAGGTAAAACCTTATTAGCTAAAGCAGTTGCTGGAGAAGCTAAAGTACCTTTCTTCTCATTATCAGGTTCTGATTTTGTTGAAATGTTTGTAGGTGTTGGTGCCTCTCGTGTAAGAGACTTATTTAAGCAAGCTAAAGAAAAATCACCAGCCATTATTTTTATTGATGAGATTGATGCGATTGGTCGTGCTAGAGGTAAAAACGCGATGTCTGGTAGTAATGATGAGCGTGAAAACACATTAAATCAGTTATTAACTGAAATGGATGGTTTTGGAACTAAAACAAACGTCATTGTTTTAGCAGCAACAAACCGTGCCGATATTTTAGATAAAGCCTTAATGCGTGCAGGTCGTTTTGATAGACAAATACATGTAGACTTACCTAATTTAACGGAACGTCAAGAAATTTTTGATGTACACTTAAAACCTTTAAAAAAGGCAGATGGTTTGGATGTCAGTTTCTTATCTAAACAAACACCAGGTTTCTCTGGAGCTGATATTGCTAATCTTTGTAATGAGGCTGCTTTAATTGCAGCAAGAAATGATAAAAAAGCAGTTGAAAAACAAGACTTTTTAGATGCAGTAGACCGTATTGTAGGTGGATTAGAAAAGCGTAGTAAAATATTTTCTGATGAAGAAAAAAGCCTTATTGCTTATCATGAAGCTGGTCATGCAACTGTAAGCTGGTTCTTAGAACATGCCGATCCTTTTGTAAAAGTAACTATTGTACCTAGAGGAAGAAGTTTAGGAGCTGCTTGGTACTTACCTGGTGAAACACATTTAACTAGAACTGAAAAATACTTAGACGAAATTTGTGTAACTATGGGTGGACGAGCTGCTGAAAAGTTAATGTTCGACAAAATATCTACAGGAGCAATTAGTGACTTACAAAATGTAACTAAGAAAGCTACTGAAATGGTTACTATTTATGGCTTAAATGATAAAGTTGGTAACATAACGTATTACGAACCAAACGGTCAAGGCTTCACAAAACCATACAGTGAAAAAACAGCTGAATTAATTGACTCTGAAATTAGCGGTATTATTGAAACACAATACCAAAGAGCTATTGATTTATTAAGCGACAAAAAAGATCTTCTTATTTTATTAGCAGAACGTTTAAAAGAACGTGAAGTTATATTTAAAGATGATTTAGAAGATTTATTTGGTAAGAGACCTTGGGATAATACTCCAAATGATCTTACAAAAGACGTTTCGGAAGAAGAATAGACATTTTTCTATAAAATTTGCATTAAAATCTCAGATAAACTCAATGTTTATCTGAGATTTTTTTATATTTGAAAGATACGTATCTTGAATCTATAGTTGTTCTCTAGGAATGAGCATATTTAATAAATTTTTTGGTTCCAAATCTAAAAAACCTGCTGAAGACTCTAAAAAGTCTGATAGAGGGAAACATATGCCTAAAATTGAAGTTCCTATTGATGAAAAATTCATGATAGAGTTCAAAGAAAATGGCGGTAAGTTTCTTTATTGCTCTGACGAATCTGAAGTATTAAACAATTACAATTTAATTCTTGCCGAAAACAATTGGGCGGAAAAGTCTGGATTAGTTACTGACAAAGACTTAAAGAAACGACTTAAATCATTAAATTTTAACACCACAAAAAATATTAAAGATGCTACGTACTTAGTTACTAATGTAGAAGCATTAGTTGCACAAGTTGGCGCTTTACTTATTTCTTCAAATCAAATTGCAGAAATTAAATTAAATGAATACCCCAACAATTTAATTGTATTTGCTACTACAAGTCAAATTGTACAAAGTATTGGTGAAGGTTTAACCGATATTAAAAATAAAAACAAACCGAAAATACCATCTAACATTACGACTATAAAAAACTTTAAGGTAAACGATAACCAAAGTGATAATAAAGACTTTTTAACGTACGGTAGTAATGCTAAAAACGTATATCTTTTACTTTTAGAAGACCTGTAAATTCATGAAAGAATCTTTAGTACGTGGTATCTCTGGCTTTGTTTATATAGCCTTACTCCTATTGTCGTTTTTAAACGAACATAGCTTAATATTAATCTTTTTTATTTTTGGATTAGTTTGTACAAGCGAATTTAAAAAACTTGTAAACATAAAACATTGGTTGCCATATGTTTTATTTACGGCTATTTACTTTGTTTTTGGCTATTGGAAAACACTAACTAATTCTACTACTGGTTTAGATGTAGCAACTCAAATATTACAAGTGGTTACTATTTTTGTGTTATTACTTTTAATAAAAGATTTGTTTTCAGAAAAAACCATTCCACTTTTCAACTTAAAAAAATACATACTAAGTACGTTTTACATTTCTAGTGCTTTTGTATTCTTAGTGTTAATTACAAAATATAACGGCGAATTTAACCCTTCTATACTTTTAGGATCATTTATTCTAGTTTGGGTTAATGACACTTTTGCTTACTTTGTTGGTAAAAATTTTGGAAAGCAAAAGTTATTTCCATCTGTTTCGCCAAAAAAGACCGTAGAAGGCTTTTTAGGTGGCGTTCTATTTGCTTGTATAGCAAGTTATTTCATCTCATTATACACACCAGAACTGTCATTTACTAGTTGGTTAATATTAAGTATTATAGTTAGCTCCATAGGAACTATTGGAGATTTGGTAGAATCTAAATTTAAAAGACAAGCCCAAGTTAAAGATAGCGGAACAATTATGCCTGGTCACGGAGGACTCCTAGATCGCTTAGATAGTATTATCTTTGCAGCACCATTTATTTATTTATTTTTAAGAATATTACAATATGTTTCATAAAGAAGGTTATAAAATCATTACTATTACTTTTATAATTATTATAGCGGGATTTTTAACAACCGACTATTTTTTAGGAGAAAGTGTATTTAGATGGGGAATTTATGCTGTTTTAGCATTCTTCTTAATTATGATTCTTCAATTTTTTAGAAACCCTAAACGTAACACACAATTAAGTGATGATACCTTAGTTTCTCCTGTAGATGGAAAAGTTGTAGTGATTGAAGAAGTTTTCGAACCTGAATTTTTTAATGAAAAGCGTTTACAAGTTAGTGTATTCATGTCACCTATAAATGTACACGTTACAAGGTATCCAATAAGCGGAAAAGTGACTTACAGTAAATATCATCCAGGAAAATATTTAGTAGCATGGCACCCAAAAGCTAGTACTGAAAACGAACGTACTACAGTTGTTGTAGAAAACAAAACTTTTGGAGCGATACTATACCGTCAAATTGCTGGTGCTTTAGCCAAAAGAATTGTTAACTACGCTAAGTCTGAAGATAACGCTGTTCAAGGTGGTGATTCTGGATTTATTAAATTTGGTTCTCGTGTCGATTTATATTTACCTTTAGGTACAAAATTAAACGTATCTTTAAACGAGAAAGTAAAAGGAGGCGAATCTGTTATAGCAAAATTATAAATGAGTAAAGAGGCTTTACATAAAGAATTTAAAGATTCTGTTGCGCGAATAAACGCACATAATGAGCCTTTCCCTGCCGATATACTACTTCGCTTATATGCTTATTATAAAACGGCAACTAATGATTATAGCCGTCCGAAAAGTAAAAAGGAAATTATAAATGCATTCAAAACAAATGCATTATTTCAACTAAATAATATTACTGAAGACGAAGCCAAACAAGAATACATTAATTTAGTGAACAACTATTTCTTATATAGAAAATAAGATTTAAACCACTTTAAAGTAATTCTTTTACTCCACTTTTAAAAAGTGTAATTACTCTAAAACAAATTCTAAAACTTTACTAGAACTTCCATTTGGGAAACTAATTCCTAATAATGCTGATATGGTTGGAGCTATACTTGTAATTTCTGTTTTATGTAAAGTTTCACCTTGTTTTATTCCAGCACCGTAAAATAATAATGGTACGTGTGTATCATAATTTAAACCAGAACCGTGCGTAGATCCAGTTTTAGAATAGTTAATATAGGCAGGTTCCATATCGTAAATAACATGTCCAGAATATTTTTGATTATATCCATTTTGTAATAAGTAAGGAATCCCTTCTTTAAACTGAGTTGTTTGCATTGTCTTAGAAGAATATGCTTTATAAATTTGTGGCAACTCAACTAGTTTATTTACTAAACTTTCTTCAATAATATTAAGAGATAGCTTATTAGCTCTAATTTTAGCCACATCTAAAAACACTTGATTATTATTAATCTTTTTTATCAATCCTTCAAATTTAAATTGCTCATTTAAATATTGATCTAAAACATTATTTAAATCTTTTTCGCTCACATATCCTGCTGGAATATTTTTAGACTTTAAATAAGCAGGCACCTCTACAGCACCATGGTCTGAAGTAAGAAACAACGTGTAATTCTCTTTCCCGACTTGAGTATCTAAAGCTTTTAATAAACGTCCTAAATCTCTATCTAAACGAATGTAAGTATCTTCTACTTCTTTAGAGTTAACTCCAAAATTATGACCTACAT
>DAISIZ010000039.1:0-2512 GCA_036821745.1 Aurantibacter sp.
AAAACCGCTTTGCACTTCATCAGCAATAAAAATGATATTTTCTTGCTTACATATAGTATCTAATTCTTGATAGAATTCCGTTGAAGCTTCATCTAAACCACCAACACCTTGAATGGTTTCAATAATTACTGCACATAAATCGTCTTTATGGTTTGTAACCGCTTCTTTTACGGCTTCAATATCACCAAATGGCAACATAATCACTTCTTGTTGTGCGTTTATTGGTGCAATAATTTTAGGATTATCGGTAGTAGCAACACTTGCAGAAGTTCTTCCGTGGAAACCATTAGTAAAGGCAATTACTTTTTTATTTCCGGTATGAAAAGAAGCTAATTTTAAAGCGTTTTCATTGGCTTCTGCACCAGAATTGCACATAAATAAGC
Organism: Aurantibacter sp.; assembly: GCA_036821745.1. Lineage (GTDB taxonomy): Bacteria > Bacteroidota > Bacteroidia > Flavobacteriales > Flavobacteriaceae > Aurantibacter. The sequence continues at coordinate 384 of DAISIZ010000039.1, forward strand.
TGTAGTCTACACAGTTAGAAGCTTTAACTAATTTTTGAGCTAATTCTTTTTGTAATGGATTTTGAATAGAATTACTATAAAAACCTAAGTTAGCAACTTGTTCGCTAATCGCTTTTACATATTTTGGATGCGAATGTCCAATAGAAATTACAGCGTGACCACCATAAAAATCTAAATATTTGACGTTGTTTTTATCATATATATGAACATTTTCACCTTTTACAGGTTCAATATCAAATAACGGATATACATTAAATAAACTCATAATAATTCGATTTAGAAATAAGTAGCTTTAAGTTGTAAGCCTTCGTTTTCATTAAGATTAAACATCAAATTCATATTCTGAACAGCTTGACCTGAAGCACCTTTTAAAAGGTTATCAATAACACTTGTAATTAGTAATTTATTACCGTGTTTATGTAAATGAATTATACATTTATTCGTATTAACGACTTGTTTTAAATGAATAGCATCATCTGAAACAAAAGTAAATTTGGCGTCTTTATAAAAGTCTTTATAAATCGTTTTAGCATCTTCTAAACTTCCATCAAATTCTGTGTAAAGTGTTGCGAAAATTCCACGACTGAAATCACCTCTATTTGGAATAAAAATAATGTCGTTTGTTTGTTCTTTCTGTAACTGTTTTACAGATTCGTTTATTTCTCCTAAATGCTGATGATTAAAAGCTTTATAATGTGAAAAGTTATTATCACGCCACGTAAAATGAATGGTTGCAGATAATGATGTTCCAGCACCAGTTGCTCCAGTTACAGCGTTTACGTGAACATCAGCTTTTATATTTTGTGTTGATGCTAATGGTAATAAAGCCAATTGAATAGCCGTTGCAAAACAACCTGGATTTGCAAGATAATTAGCGTTTTTAATCGCTTCCTTATTTAATTCAGGTAAACCGTAAACAAACGGTTTGTTATCAAATACAGCATCGTTAGTTAATCTAAAATCGTTGCTTAAATCGATGATTTTTGTCTCTTTTGAAAAACTATTTTTTTCTAAAAAAGCTTTAGAGTTTCCGTGTCCTAAACATAAAAATAAGACATCAACAGTTGTATTAATTTCACTTGAAAATTTTAAATCTGTAAAACCTAATAAATCTTGATGAATATGACTTACCGCATTACCTGCGTTTGAGGTACTAAAAATAAAGTCTATAGCTACTTGAGGATGGTTTATTAATAAACGGATTAATTCTCCCGCGGTATAACCTGCGCCACCTATAATTCCTGCTTTAATCATTACTTTATGTTTTGGTATAGTTTATTCTGATTTCCTAAAATTTTAATGAAGCCTTTTGCGTCATTAGCAGTCCAAGCATTGTTTTCTTCACCATAATTTCCAAATTCAGATTGCATTAAATCGTTTTTAGAATTAATACCATTTAATTGAAAATGATAAGGTTTTAAGGTTACAAAAACATCGCCAGTTACTCTTTCTTGACTTGAGCTAAGGAATGCTTCCATATCACGCATTACTGGATCTAAATATTGACCTTCGTGTAAGTGCATACCGTAAAAATTACTTAGGTAATCTTTATGTTGTAATTGCCATTTAGTTAAGGTGTGTTTTTCTAATAAATGATGTGCTTTTATAGCTACAAATTCACCTTTATCAAAAGTTAAAACAATATCTAAAATGTCGTTATTTTGAAGTTGTGATGGATAAGCGCTATCTGGTAAAGCTTTGTCCGAAGTTAAGGTCTCTTCGCCTCCAACACTTGTTCCCCAAAGTCCTTTATTTACAGAGTATTTAGACTTTTACCAAGATGCGTTTATTCCGTTAGATTTTAAATAATCTATTTCTTGTTGTCTTGATAAACTACCATCTCTAATTGGTGTAATAATTTCAATTTCTGGCGCTAAAGTTTGAAAAATCACATCAAATCTTACTTGATCGTTTCCTGCTCCAGTACTTCCGTGAGCAATATATTTAGCATCAATAGACTTAGCATATTCTATAATTTCAATAGCTTGAATAATACGCTCTGCACTTACAGAAAGTGGATATGTATTGTTTTTTAGGACATTACCATAAATAAGATATTTAATAATCTTATCGTAATATTTTTCAACGGCATCAATATTTTTATACGTTGAAACGCCCATTTTGTATGC
>DAISIZ010000039.1:2612-16198 GCA_036821745.1 Aurantibacter sp.
AATATTTTTCAACGGCATCAATATTTTTATACGTTGAAACGCCCATTTTGTATGCATTAGCTTCAATTTGTGAAATTTCTTCAGCAGAAAAACCACCAGTGTTTACGCTAACTGCGTGAACTTCGTAACCTAAATCTTTACTTAAATGAACGGCGCAATATGACGTATCTAATCCGCCACTATATGCTATTACTAATTTCTTACTCATCTTATTTTTTTTCTTTTTGTAGAAATAAAGCTTCTTTGATAGACTTTAATCTTGTAAATGTTTTCTTTTTAATTGTTTTGCTTACTGTGGTTTTATTTGGCTCATATAACATTCCTGTACTTAAACACATTTTTTTGTTTGTCCGGGTTAAAACGTCAAATTTTTTGCAGGTTTGGCAACCGTTCCAGAAGTCTTTATCATCAGTTAACTCTGAAAAAGTAACCGGTTTATAACCTAAGTAACTATTCATTTTCATAACTGCTAATCCATTAGTAACACTTATAATTTTTGCGTTGGGAAACTTGTCTTTAGACAGCTTAAATACACGTGCTTTAATTTGTTTAGCCAAGCCTTCACCTCTAAAGTTAGGGTGAACAATTAGACCAGAATTGGCAACGAAATTTGTGTGACTCCAGGTTTCTATATAGCAAAAACCTGCAAATTCACCATCTTTAGTTGCTATAACTGCATTTCCGTTTTCAATTTTAGTATTAATGTAGTCAGGATTACGTTTAGCAATTCCAGTACCACGAACCAAAGCAGACTCAGCAATGGTTTCACAAATAATTGGTGTGAATTCATATGATTTATGTTTGTTATTTCAATGTTCATTTTTTATTATTTAAAAGGATAAATACTAAAAAGCGAAAAGAGATTACCTATGGTTATTCCGCGTTAAAACACGACATAGTTTTGATTAAGTAATAAATAAAAAAATAGGAATGATATATAACCCGATTCGCCTTATCTAAATAGTAGAGTTAGCGTCGTCGTCGAAAGAATAATATAGTATGTTGCCTATATAATATCATTGATGTAAATATATACACAAAAATATGTGTTCTGAAAATAATTTAAATTAAATATCGGTTTTGTGGTTATTTTTAAATTAACGACACGTATTGTGTAATAATTTTATGAAATTCATAATTAAATATTGAATTTAAGACTGTTATTTTTAGTCAAAATAATAGTCTTTTAAATTTTAACTTAGTTTAATCATCAAATTTAAGTTCAAATAAAGTCGTTAATAACTCCTTAAAACTCCTTTGTAAACCTTAAACAAAAATTCCTATTTTGCAGTATAAATAAAATCCAAACCTATTGAAAGTCTGTATTGCCGAAAAGCCAAGTGTTGCGAGAGAAATTGCACAAGTTTTAGGAGCCAAAACTAAACGTGATGGCTACTTTGAAGGCAATGGTTATGCGGTAACTTACACGTTTGGTCATTTATGTACACTTAAAGAACCTAATGATTATAAACCGTTTTGGAAAAGTTGGGATTTAAACAACTTACCAATGTTGCCAGAAAAATTTGAAACTAAAGTGTCCAAAGATTCTGGTATTAAAAAGCAATTTAATATTGTAAAGAGTTTATTTGACAAAGCCGATGTGGTTATAAACTGTGGCGATGCAGGAACAGAAGGAGAATTAATTCAGCGTTGGGTTTTAGACCAAGCGAATTATAAAGGTGAAGTACAACGTTTATGGATTTCGTCCTTGACTACGGAAGCCATTAAAGAAGGGTTTAACAATTTACAATCCAGTAAAAAATACGATAACTTATACTACGCAGGATTTTCAAGAGCTATTGGCGATTGGATTTTAGGAATGAACGCCACACGTTTATATACCGTAAAACACGGTGGTTATAAGCAAGTGCTTAGTGTTGGTCGTGTACAAACACCAACTTTAGCAATGGTGGTTAATCGCTTTAAGAGCATTGAAAACTTTAAGCCTCAACCCTATTGGGAATTACAAACAATGTATCGCGACACGTTGTTTAGTTATGAAGAAGGTCGATTTACTAAAGTTGAAGAAGGTCAAAAGTTAGCAGATAAAGTCAAAGAACACGATTTTGAAATTGTGTCTATTACCAAGAAAAACGGAAACGAATATGCACCAAAACTCTTTGATTTAACTGGTTTACAAGTGTATTGTAATACGAAGTTTGGATTTTCGGCAGATGAAACTTTAAAAATTGTTCAGCGTTTATATGAGCAAAAAGCAGTAACGTATCCAAGAGTTGATACCACGTTTTTACCAAATGATATTTACCCTAAAGTTCCAGGTATATTAAAGAATTTAACAAATTATAGCACCTTAACTGCGCCTGTTTTAGCAAGTAAAATTAAGAAGTCAAAAAAGGTGTTTGATGACGCTAAAGTTACCGATCACCACGCTATTATTCCAACAGGAATTCAAATTAACTTGCAGTACAATCAACAGCAGGTTTACGATATTATTACACGACGTTTTATTGCTATTTTTTATCCAGATTGTAAAGTAGCAAACACTACAGTTGTTGGTAAAGCCGAAGCCGTAAACTTTAAAACGACAGGAAAAGAAATTTTAGATAAAGGTTGGCGTATTGTTTTTGAAACACCTAATTCCAAAGCTAAAGAAACTGGTTATTTACCAACGTTTGTTAAAGGTGAAAAAGGACCTCACGAACCATCATTTTTAGAAAAAGAAACCAAGCCACCAAGTCAATATACGGAAGCTTCGCTCCTGCGTGCTATGGAAACTGCAGGTAAACAAGTTGACGATGATGAATTGCGTGATTTAATGAAAGAAAATGGTATTGGTCGTCCTTCTACACGTGCCAATATTATCGAGACTTTATTCCGCAGAAAGTATATAAAACGTAATAAAAAGCAAGTATTACCAACGGTTACAGGTATTCAGTTAATTGATACCATTAAAAACGATTTACTTAAAAGTGCTGAATTAACTGGTCGCTGGGAAAAGCAACTAAAAGACATTGAAAAAGGCGAATACAGTGCTGGATTATTCATAAAGAATATGAAAGTTATGGTCGACCAATTGGTGTATGAAGTGCGTAGCGAAAAGAACGAAGCAAAAATTAGCTATACCAATAATAAAACAGGTAAAACACCTAAAAAGAAAACCGCAACCAAAGCAAAAGGGATTGTTTCAGCATCTTGTCCTAAATGTAAAACGGGACAATTGGTTAAAGGGAAATCGGCTTATGGTTGTAATTTGTATGGCAAAAGCTGTGATTTTGTGTTGCCTTTTGAATTTGGCAAGAAAAAAATCTCCGAAAATCAATACAAACGTTTATTAGATAAAGGCAGTACGGTAAACTTAAAAGGGTTTAAAATTGATGGAACTACCATTGAAGGTTTATTACGTTTTGATGATGATTTTAAACTTAAAATAGAACCAAAACAAACCAAAGCTAAGGGTTCAAAAACGGACGATACGAATATGTGTCCAAAATGTAAACAAGGCGAAATTATTAAAGGAAAAACTGCATACGGCTGTAGTGCTTATAAATCAGGTTGTGACTTTAGGTTTTCTTATGATGATATTAGAGCGAAAGCTAACGGAGAAACTTTAACTAAAGGATTGGTATTTAAGATACTTAATGGGAAATAAAAACTATGATACTAATTTTACTTTTTATAGTTTTAATTTATTTCAATTCTTGTGCAGGATTAAATCCTGATACTAAAGCAGAAAATCAAATTCAATTAACGGAAAAAAATATCCATTTATTAAATGGAACTTACTCAGATATAAATTTTAATGAAAAGCCAAAGCAAAGTTCAAGTCTTTACAATCATTTTTATTTTAGAGTTTTTAATGTTGGTAAGGATAGTTTAAGGTTTGTTAATTTAAAACTTATAAATTCTCGAAAATTAAAAGTTACTTTATTAAAAAACGATAGCATTGTTAGTTCAAAGTACCTGAAAAGAAAACTTAAAGATGGATATTTTGTTATAAACAGAAAGATAAGGCCTTTACCAACGATATACTTGAATGTTTTTAGTAGTCGTAAATGCCGATTAGGACTTTTTAATAACGGTAATTTAACTACCGATTTAAATGAAATTTCTTGGGGAACAGGCTTTTTTTTCGTGCCGTTTTATTCAACTTTAAAAGTTTTTGATACTGAGTTTAAAAAAATAAATCAATAAAGCTTTGCACTTCCACTACAAAATATTCAAACCTTACGGAATGTTGAGTCAATTCTCAAGCAATGCCAAGCAAGAACAAAAGAAAACGTTCTTAAAAGACTTAGGTGAATTTCCCGAAGGTATTATGCCGATTGGTCGTTTAGATGAAAAAAGTGAAGGTCTACTCCTATTAACTACCGATGGCAAACTAAGTAATACTATAAACAGTTCGCATTACGAAAAGGAATATTACGCCTTAGTTGATGGCGCTATTACAGATGAAGCCATTGAACTATTACAAACTTCAGTAGAAATAGGTTTTGATGGTAAAAAGTACCAAACCAAACCGTGTAAGGTTTTTAAATTAACAGAAAAACCAACCTTTCCATATCGAAAAAAGAAAATCCGTGATGAACGCCACGGGCCAACCACTTGGGTTTCGATCACTTTAACCGAAGGAAAATTTAGACAAGTACGAAAAATGACCTCGGCAGTTGGTTTCCCTACGCTTCGTTTAGTTCGTGTAAGAATCGGCCATATTTTATTGGATAATATGCAGTTTTCTGAAGTTATTCCTTTAGATAGTCTTCCAGAAATCATATAATTCGGATCTTCCTTTTTAATTTTGTTTAACAGTATTTGTTAATATACTCACATTTAAGTCTTTCACTTAAACAGAATCGTTAAATTAATATTAACACTATTAATTTTAATAGTAATACTATTAATTTTGAAAATAAAATAATATTAAATGGAGCAATTACTGTCAACCCTAAAAATAAGTATCAACGAAAAAATATACCTAAAAGATCCAGAATCTTCAACTTTAGGGAAGCGTATTATAGAGCATAGTATTCTACTCATAGACGATATTGGTTTTGATTCTTTTACCTTTAAAAAATTAGGTGATAAAATTGGTTCTAACGAGAGTTCAATTTATCGTTATTTTGAAAGTAAACACAAGCTACTACTCTATTTAACTTCTTGGTATTGGAGTTGGTTAGAATATCAACTAGTGTTTGCTACTCACAGTATTAACAATCCAAAATTAAAACTTGAAATTGCGATAAGCATCCTTACTCAAACTACAAGTTTAGATGCTAATTATGAGCATATTGATGAAGTTGTTCTAAAACGAATCATTATCAATGAGTATTCTAAATCGTATTTAACTAAAGAAGTCGACGAAGAAAATAAAGATGGTTATTTCGCCATTTTTAAACGTTTAGTCACACGTTTACACGATATGATTTTAAGCGTAAATCCTAAATATACGCACGCCTTTAGCTTATCAAGCACAGTGATTGATGGTGTTTTACATATGCAATTCATTAAAGATCATTTTAAATCCATTTCGGACTTTCAGGACAACGATGAGTTTTCTAATTACTACAGAAACTTAGTATTTAACGCTATAAAATAAATTTATGACGAACAACATATTAACGTCTTGGCAACGCTTTATAAGACTATTAAAATTAGATAAAAAGGATATTAAACAACTGTTATTCTATGCCATTTTTGCTGGTTTGGTAAACTTATCATTACCACTTGGAATTCAAGCGATTATTAATATGATTCAAGGTGCGCAAATTAGTTCATCTTATATTGTGTTAGTGTCTTTAGTAACGGTTGGTGTTGCGTTTGTTGGTGTACTTCAATTAATGCAAATTCGTATTTCAGAGAATATTCAACAAAAAATTTTTACACGTTCTTCTTTTGAATTCGCATATCGCTTTCCAAAAATTAAAATGAGCGAATTTAGAGATTATTATCCGCCAGAATTAGCCAATCGTTTTTTCGATACGCTTACGGTTCAAAAAGGAATTAATAAAGTCGTTATTGATTTTCCTTCGGCATTACTGCAAATCATATTTGGATTGTTAATCTTATCATTTTACCATCCATTTTTTATCATATATGGTATTCTTCTACTATTATTAATATACGTGGTTTTCAAGTATACCGCAAAACGTGGGTTAGAATCAAGTTTAATAGAATCTAAATACAAGTATAAAGTGGCTCATTGGTTACAAGAAATTGCGCGTAGTGTGGTGAGTTTCAAATTATCTGGAAAAACCAGTTTGGCAATGACTAAAAATGACGATTTGGTTACGGGTTACTTAAAAGCTCGTGAAAATCATTTTAAAGTTTTAATTCTTCAATTTAAACAACTTATTGGATTTAAAATTTTAGTTACCGCTGGCTTATTACTTATTGGTGGGATTTTAGTTTTGAATCAGCAAATGAATATTGGACAATTTGTAGCGTCTGAAATTATTATTCTATTAGTGATTAATTCAGTTGAAAAACTGTTGTTAGGTTTAGAAACTTTCTATGATGTATTAACATCTTTAGAGAAATTAGGTCAAGTATCAGATAAAGAATTAGAGCATCAAGGTGGAAAAAACATAGCGGAGGCTTCTTCGTTAAATGTAGAATTAGATAACTTTTACTATACCGTTCCTGATAGAGATGAGCCTATTCTTAATGGCATTAATTTTAGAATACAACCACAAGATTCTATTTTGATTCAAGGTGGACACAATTCTGGGAAATCAACTTTATTGAAAGCGATTGCAGGTATTATTGAGCCAACAAAGGGAAAGATTAACATTAACGATTTAGCTTTTACAGGCATAAATATAAACAGTTACCGTGGTTTAGTTGGGCAGGTTTTAAGTGAAGAAACCCCTTTTGAAGGTTCTATAAAATCAAATTTAACGTTCAATAATCCCAATATTTCTAACGAAGCTATTGACAATGTTATAAAAAACTTAGGCTTAACACAGTTTGTAAAAGAACAAACTGATGGATTGGAAACCATTATTTATCCTGAAGGAAAACGTATATCTAACACCAATATTAAGAAAATACTATTAGCGAGAGCCGTTTTAAAACAACCTAAGCTTTTGTTATTAAAAGATCCGTTAGATCAATTTGAAGATAACGAAGCATTACAGATTATTAATTATTTAACTCAAGACAAACACCAATGGTCATTAGTTGTAGTGAGTAAAAACAAGGCTTGGCAAAGTAAATGTTCAAGAATATTAACCTTAGACAAAGGACAAATTCAATAAAATATGCTTAATATTTCAGATAATTCAGTCGGACCAGATGTTAAGCTTAATAATTATAAAGCTTATCAAAAAGCCTTTCATAAAAGGCATTATAAAATATTTGACCGCTTACTTAAAGTTTTTGGTGTCATTTTTATTGTGACCTTGTTTTTACCTTGGACACAAAACATCACAAGTTCTGGTTCTGTCACTACGCTAACACCAGACCAAAGACCACAAACGGTACAATCAGTTATTCCTGGTCGTATTGAGAAATGGTTTGTTCGTGAAGGTGATTTCGTTAAAAAAGGTGACACTATTTTACATATTTCGGAAGTTAAAAGTGATTATTTCGATCCTAAATTAGTGGAGCGAACCAATCAGCAAATACAAGCTAAATCGGCTTCTGTAAATTCTTATCAGTCTAAAATAGGCGCTTTAAACAATCAGGTGTCTGCCTTAATAGCTTCGCGTCGTTTAAAAATTCAACAAGCCAAATTAAAAGTGATTAGCGATAGTACCGATTTAGTTGCCGAACAAACCAATTTAAAAATAGCAAAGACACAATTTAACCGAATTCAAACGTTAGCAAAAGAAGGTTTAAAAGCAACCAAAGATGTTGAGGAAAAACGTTTAAAATTTCAGAAAGCACAAGCAAAAGTGACGGCTCAAGAAAATAAATATTTAAATACTTTAGTCGAATTAAATCGAATTAAAGCTGAATTTGATGATAAAATAGCAAAGTCACAAAGTGCTAAGTTTACAGCAGAATCTAACCAATATGAAGCTGAAGCCCAAGTGACTAAATTGGAAAATCAGAATTCTAATTATCAGTTAAGAAGCAACTTACTTTACATTACTGCGCCACAAAACGGTTACATCAATAAAGCTATTAAAACTGGTTTAGGTGAAACGTTTAAAGCTGGTGAAAAGTTAGTTGGTATTATGCCTTCAAATTATGATGTTGCCATAGAAACCTACGTAAATCCAATAGATTTACCCTTAGTTCATTTAAATGAAACCTTTCGTGTACAGTTTGATGGTTGGCCAGCAATTGTATTTAGCGGTTGGCCTAACGTAAGTTATGGAACTTACGGCGCAAAAGTCGTTGCTATTGAAAATTTTATTAGTCCAAATGGAAAATTCAGAATTTTATTAGCACCAGACAAAAATGACCACGAGTGGCCAACAGCAGTTAGAGTTGGTTCAGGTGCAAAAACCATTGGCTTGTTGGAAGATGTACCTATTTGGTTCGAATTATGGCGAAAACTAAGTGGCTTTCCGCCTAACTATTATAAGCCTTATTCAACTAAAGATAAATCATCAAAAAAGTAATTATGAGATATTTATTTTTTCTAATGCTACCTTTCTTAGTGTTTTCACAAACAGAATCTTTGGATAACGGTTTAAGTTTTAGTGGCTATATTAATTTGATTAAAGCAGAACATCCTATTGTAAAACAAGCGAATTTAAAAATTGATGAAGGTGTTGCTAAACTATTAAAAGCACGTGGTGGTTTTGATCCTAAAGTAAATGGTGATTTTAACACAAAGGAATTTAAAGACAAAACGTATTACGATCAGTTTAATGCAAAACTAAAAGTTCCAACGTGGTTTGGTGTCGAGTTGCAAGCTGGTTTCGAAGATAATTCTGGTGTATTTCTTAATTTGGAAAATAATGTACCAAATAATGGTTTATTTAATGCTGGAGTTTCGGCGTCGTTAGGTCAAGGTTTATTAATTAATAAACGTATGGCCGATTTAAAAAAGGCAAGAGCTTACCAAAATCAAACTATAGCGGAACGTGAGTTGTTAGTCAACCAGATTCTTTATGAAGCTTCACTAACCTATTTTAACTGGAATAAAGCGTATCAAAATTTAAAAGTTTATGAAGACTTTTTAGATAATGCGAAATTCAGATTTAATGGTATTAAAAGACAAGTTGTGGTTGGCGAAAAAGCGCCAGTTGATAGCTTAGAAGCCTTAATTACCGTAGATAATAGAAAGTTAGAATTAGAGCAAGCTAAAATTGAACTTAATAAAGCGCGACTTAGTGTTTCAAACTATTTATGGTTGAATAATGTGCCACAGGAAATTAATAGTGTTATCGCTCCTATTGAAGTTTTAGATGATGTGTTTAACAAAATATTAGCGATTAAAAATGAGGAATTAACTATTGAGTCACATCCCAAAATTCAAGCTTTAAACTATAAAACAGAAGCTTTGCAGATAGACAGAAAACTAAAAGCAAACAAGCTATTACCCAAAATAGATATCGCTTATAATTTTATCACACAAACACCAGATGTTGCAAATAGTTTCTATAATGCAAATTACAAAGCTAAAATAGGTGTTGCTTTTCCGTTATTTCTAAGAAAGGAACGTGGTGATTTAAAAATAGCTAAACTTAAGTTAGAGGCTATTAAATTTGATACTGAGAATGTAAGATTAGGTATTGCCAATAAAGTTAAAGCCTTAACATTTCAAGTTGACAACTATAAAAATCAAGTTGATTTAATTAAAACGATAACCATTAATTATGAAGCTTTATTAAAAGCTGAAGAAAGAAAGTTCGATTTAGGAGAAAGTGCTATATTTTTAGTGAATAAACGTGAAAAGAGCTTAATAAACGCTAAGATTAAAGTAAATAGTTTGAAAACTAAATATTTAATCACAAAAGCTAAATTGTATAATAGTTTAGGACGAATTTAGGTGTTTTTAGTCTTTAGACGTTAGTGGAACTATCTAAAAAGTAAAAATTAGATTTAAGTTATATAATTAACTAAAATGTCCGTTCGAGCGCAGTCGATAACTATTTGTGTTATACGCTAATAATAATTCTTTAATTGATTTTCCTCTTATAACATAATGAAAATAAAAAAGCTCAATTTGAATTTCAAATTGAGCTTTTTAAATATAGAATTAATTCTAATTAGATTTTCTTAACACGAACGGCATTTAAACCTTTCATCCCTTTTTCTAATTCGAACTGTACTTTATCGTTTTCAGCGATTTCATCAATTAAACCAGAAACGTGACAGAAATACTTTTCACTGTCTTCAGCATCAATAATAAAACCGAAACCTTTAGACGTATCAAAGAAAGATACTTTTCCTTTACGGATTGGATCTGGCTCTGGTAAATCTTCTTTTTTAGGCACACCTAAAACGATGTTCTCTGCTTCGTATTCTACTTTATCTTCTGGATCTGGTGGCGTATCAACTAAATTTCCATTAAAATCTACGTAAGCAAATTGAATTCCTTGTGGGTTTTCCTTAGCTTCTGCTTTACGAGCATTTTTCTTTTTTAACTTTTCCTCACGCTTTTTTAAACGCTTCTTCTCTTTTTCTAATTTGTTGAATGTCTGTTGCGACTTTGCCATTATTTATTTTATAGTGAATTAAATGAATGTAGTGTAAATGAAGATTCAATCCACTACTTTTTACAAATTTACAAAAAAATTATGTAAACTTTATTATTTTGATTTAAGCTTTACCGATTCATCCTCTTTTAAAAGAATAACGGTTGCCTTAACACCTGTAGCCAAATTCCATTGATTGGCAGAAATGACATCGCCTTTTTCGTCTAAAATTCGAAACTCTGCTGTGTTTGGTCCTGCTGAACCTTGATTTAAAGCATAAAAGTCAATTTTGTTAATACCTTGGTCTAAAACCAAATTCAAACCATTGACTTGATTGGTCAACATTACGCGAGAAACCACGATTTTTTCATTCACATAAACACGAATCATATCGCCGTCTTGTGCGCCGTGATCGCGATAAATGATATTAACTATTTTAGCCGATGTTGAATATTGTCCTAAAAATTGATTGACTGTGCTCCCATTATTCTTACGTTCGCGGTCTTCTTCTAATTTTAATTGACGTTTTAAGCTTTTAGTGAATTGCTGTGCTGGATTTTTAAACTTATTCTTTTCTATTAAAGTAAACTGTTCTGCCTTTTTCTTTGGCAAAGGCTTTGGTTTGTATACTTCGTTTGAAATGAAATCTTCGTCACTTGAATCATCTTTTTTAACTTCGTTAGATGCTTTTTTGGAAGGTTTTATCTTTAAACTATTGTCTGCCTTAGTATCTTTTACGTCTTCCGCAGGAATTGCAAACGAATTATTACTACGGTCAATTTGTGCGTTTCCTAATGAAAACACCAAACAAAATAGTATAACCGCTAATAATTTATTCATAATACAGATTTTAAGTACTGGTTTAGTCAAAGCAAAAACCATACCTTACAGTAATCGATAAGTATAAATACTAAAAAAAGACGTTTTAAAACGTCTTCTTAGTAAATATTTAAAGGTTTTTTGACTTTAATAGTCTAAAAGCGCTAATAATTCGGCTTCAAAACGACCTTTAGATAGATATTGATCTTCCAATTGTTTCGCAAAAGGAATTGGCGTTTCTAAACTTGCCACACGTTTTACTGGTGCGTCTAAATGTTCAAAACATTCTTCCATAATTAACGCCGAAATATCACTTGCAATACCACCAAACAAAGAATCTTCTTGTAAAATAATTGCTTTACCTGTCTTTCTAACCGAATTGTAAATCGCTTCGGTATCTAATGGTTGTAATGAGCGTAAATCAATTAAATCGGCTGAGATGTTTGGATGTTCCTCCAAAGTATCCAAAGCCCAATGAACACCTGCGCCATAAGTAATAATCGTAATATTTTCGCCTTCTTTTAATAACGACGCTTTACCAAATGGTAAGGTGAAATAATCCGTAGGAACGTCTTGCCTAATACTTCTGTATAAAGCTTTGTGTTCGTAAAACAACACTGGATTTGGATCGTTAATTGCTGTGGCTAATAAACCTTTCGCGTCTGATGGAAATGCAGGATAAACCACTTTTAAACCTGGTGTTTTAGTAAACCAAGCTTCATTAGTTTGACTATGAAATGGTCCTGCGCCAACGCCTGCACCACAAGGCATACGCAAAGTGATGTTTGCATTTTGTCCCCAACGGTAATACGATTTCGCTAAATAGTTAACAATAGGATTAAAACCAGAGCTTACAAAATCGGCAAACTGAAGTTCTACCACACTTTTTATTCCTGCTATCGAAAGTCCCATTGCTGTTTCTACAATAGCCGATTCACAAATAGGTGTATTTCTTACGCGGTCTTTTCCAAAAGCTTCCATAAAACCATCGGTGATTTTAAAAACACCACCATAATCGGCAACATCTTGCCCCATAATTACCAAGTCGTCGTGTTGCTCCATACTTTGTTTTAAACCTTCGTGAATGGCATCAACTAAACGTAATTCTTCTGTTATGCTGTTTTTAGTAACCTCTTGATATGTAAATGGTTCATGCACATCACTTAATTCTTTAGTTAAATTAGGTGTGATGATTTCTTCTGCGTAAGCGATTTCTAAACCACTATTAATTTCTTCTAAAATTTCAGCTCTAAAAATGTCATCAATAGTTTCCGTTAGTACTTTTTCATCCAACAAGAATTGCTTGAAATTTTTAACAGGGTCTTTTTTCTCCCATTCGTCCATTAACTCCTGCGGAACGTATTTTGTACCACTTGCTTCCTCGTGACCACGCATTCTAAAGGTCTTAAATTCGACTAAAACAGGTCTTGGATTTTCTCTAATAGAATCCGTTATTTCTGTGATTTTAGTATAAACCTCTAAAATGTTATTTCCTTCAATAATATGCGATTCCATTCCGTAACCCAAAGCACGATCGGCTAAATCTTTACAATTGTACTGCTCGCTGGTTGGTGTAGATAAACCATAACCGTTATTTTCAATGCAAAATAATACAGGTAACTGCCAAACAGAAGCCACATTTAAAGCTTCGTGAATATCGCCTTCGCTTGTTCCTCCCTCGCCGGTAAACACAGTCGTTACTTGTTTTTTGTCTTTTAACTTGCTGGCTAAAGCAATCCCATCGGCAACCCCAAATTGTGGTCCTAAATGAGAAATCATTCCAACAATATTATAATCTTGAGTTCCAAAATGAAAACTTCTATCGCGACCATTGGTAAAACCATTGGCTTTTCCTTGCCATTGAGAGAATAAACGCGGTAACGGAATTTTTCTGGTCGTAAAAACCCCTAAATTACGGTGCATTGGCAGGATATATTCTTCCCGTTTCATAGCTAATGTAACTCCTACAGAAATGGCTTCTTGACCAATACCTGCAAACCATTTACTGATTTTTCCCTGTCTTAAAAGAATAAGCATCTTCTCCTCGATTAAACGAGGTTTCAACATACTTTTATATATATGAAGTAAAGTATCGCTACCTAAATTTTTCTTATCGTAATTAAAGGCTTTATAACTCACAAGTTAATTTTTTAAATTATATCTCATCAAATATATACTTTTTTAAAAATTATGTAATCCTATTAACAATTTTCA
>DAISIZ010000040.1:0-16138 GCA_036821745.1 Aurantibacter sp.
CCTTTTAAAACTTCAACATCTTTAAAATAGTAAATTCCAATTACGGCTTGGTTACTTACAAAGCTTTCTGGCTTTTCTACTAACTCTACAATATGTTCTTGCTCATTTAATTTTACAACACCATAAGCTTCTGGGTTTGCTACTTTTTTAGTCCAAATTACGGCATCGGCTTTAGGATCTAAATTAAAACTGGCACGAATTAAAGTATCGGCATAAGCAATTACTGCTGGTCCAGATAATGATTCTTTAGCGCACATAATAGCGTGACCTGTTCCTAAAGGTTGGTCTTGTCTGTAAATACTTGCTTTGGCTCCTAAACCTTCGGCTAAAGCAGTTAAACTGTTTACAACATCGTCGCCAAACCAAGCTGGATCACCTAAAATAAAGGCAATTTCTTCTACAGGCTGATTTAAAACTTTAACAATATCCTTTACCAAACGGTGAACAATAGGTTGTCCAGCAACTGGAATTAAAGGTTTTGGTACGGTTAAACTATGTGGGCGAAGTCGTGAACCACGACCAGCCATTGGTACTATTATTTTCATACTAATGCCTGCGCAGGCAGGTGTTTTTTATATTCTGAATAAACTAAAGTCTATTCTCTTAATTTACTAAAATCGAAATTCCAATTTAAGCTTATATCAAGCCTGTTTGGATTCATTTCTTCTATTCGTTTTATTTTACTCCTGTACTTCCAAATCCGCCTTCACCACGAGCAGTTTCAGAAAGCACTTCAACTTCTGTCCAATCTGCGCGTTCGTGTTTTGCAATGACTAATTGTGCAATACGTTCGCCGTTTTCTATCGTGAAATCTTCGTTAGATAAGTTGATTAAAACCGGAACCGTTGACGAATGGATGGATTGTGGTAATAAAAATGTGACTTTAGACACGAATACAAAAATGTTAGGTTTTATAAAATCTGATGGCGAAGAAACAATGATTGCAGATTCTGTGGTTTTAGAAAACTCTAAAATTATTGAGCCTTGTATGATTGGCGAAAACGTGGTGTTAAAAAACACAACCGTTGGACCAAACGTATCTATTGGAAAGGATTGTGTGTTAGAAAATGTGGAGATTAACCACAGTTTAATCCAAAACAACAGTCAAATAAAAAACGCAAAATTAACCGAAGCTATGATAGGAAATCACGTTAAATATAACGGTGAGTTTACCAAAATTAGCATTGGAGATTACACGAATATGGAATAATTCCTGCGCAGGCAGGAATCTCTAAGCTTAAAAGAGAACACCTACAAGGTCAAAAAAAGACCTTGCAGGAAAGTAAAAAGATTATTTAGTATTAAAATCATTTAAGTAAAGAACTTAATTCTGCAAGGTTTCAAAAACCTTGTAGGTATATTTAAGAAGGAAATACCAAATAGCAAATTCCTCATAATAGTGGAATAATTATTGAAGTTACAACGCAAACAACCGTTAAGCACTTATGAAAAAACATACTTACATTTTATTGCTTTTAGCGTTTCTATGGAGTCCGTTTATTGTAACGGCGCAAATAGATTTCAATAAAATTCCAACAGACGATTTAGAAGATTATTCTAATGAATTTCAAAGCTATTTCTACGAAGCTTTAAAGCAAAAAGGAATTGAAAACTACGATAAAGCGATTGAGTATCTTCAAAAATGTATCAATTTAAATTCTAAAGAAGCGACCTTATATTTTGAGTTGGGTAAAAATTATAATCAGCTTAAAAATTTCGATTTAGCTATAGACGCTTTAAAACAAGCTTTGGAATTAAAACCTGGTAATGTTTGGGTTTTAGATGAATTGTATTACGTTTATATTCAACAGAAAAATTACGACGAAGCAGTTAATACCATTAAGGAATTGGTAAAATATCAGCCTAAATACAAGGAAGATTTAGCCAATATTTATGCACAAACCAAAGACTACGATAATGCTTTAAAGGTGTTAGACGAATTAGATGCTAATTTTGGTGTAACTCGTGAACGTGAAGCGCTTCGAAATAGAATTTACAAGCTTACAGGAAACCAAAAAGCTTTAATTGGTAATATTGAAGCTAAGATTAAAAACAAACCTCAAGACGAGAGTAATTACTTAAAATTAATTTACCGTTTAAGCGAAAATAACGAGACTGAAAAAGCCTTTAAAACTGCTAAAGAGTTATTACAAATGAAACCAGATTCTAAGTTGGTACATTTAGCATTATACAAGTTTTATTTAGATAAAAATGAAACTGATAATGCGGTTAACTCAATGAAAACAGTCTTGTCTACCGACAAAATAGATCCAACAAGTAAGACTAAAGTATTATCAGATTTTGTAAAGTTTGTGGCTAAAAATCCTAAGTACGAAGCCGATTTGTTAGAAGCAACCGCATCAGTTTCTACAGGGAAAAGTAATTTAGATTTAGGAAATTATTACCACAAAAAAGGCGACAAACTAAAAGCCTTAGAATATTACAAAAAGGCCTACACAACCGAAAATCAAAACTTTAGCCTAATCAAGCAAATTTTATTACTTCAAATTGAAACAAATCAATATGAAGATGCTTTAAAATTAAGCGATGAAGGTATAGAGATTTATCCGGCGCAACCTATTTTATATTTACTAAACGGTGTAACATTAAACGCTTTGAATCGTCCTAAAGAAGCGATTGATACCTTAGATATGGGTATTGATTACATTATTGAAGACGCAAAGATGGAAAAGGATTTCTATTTGCAATTAAGTCAAGCTCACACGGCTTTAAACAATTTAGACAAAGCAAAAGCGTTTAAAACTAAAGCAAGTAAGCTATAAACTATTAATTATGAGGTTACGTTTAAAGCCAATCTATCTTGGCGCTATTTTAGGATTGTTATTAATGGCTTGCGGAAGCTCTAAAACCATAACAGGTTCGGCAACTGCAAATAAAAAAGTAAGCACGAAACAGCTTATTAAAACTATAAAAGCCAATAAAACCGATTTTAAAACTTTAGTAGGAAAACTTAAAATTGAAACCATTCAAGGTGACAATAGTAAGAGTTTTGGTGTCTCTTTACGTTGGGAAAAAGATAAAACCATTTGGATTAGTAAGCTTGGTATTGTAAAAGCTTTGGTAACTCCAACTCATGTGGCGTTTTACAACAAATTAGACAACTCTTATTTTGATGGTGATTTCGCTTACCTAAGTAAAATTGTAGGTACAGAATTAGATTTTAATAAACTTCAAAATATCTTATTAGGTGAAACGGTTTTTGATTTAGATGAAAAAACATACAGCAGTTCAGTAGCAGACAATTCTTACATTTTAATGCCAAAACAGCAACAAGCTATGTTTGAAATTTTCTTTCTGATGAATCCAAAACATTTTAAAGCCAATTCGCAACAAATCACACAAGAAAAGGAAAAACGTATTTTACAAATTG
Organism: Aurantibacter sp.; assembly: GCA_036821745.1. Taxonomy (GTDB): domain Bacteria; phylum Bacteroidota; class Bacteroidia; order Flavobacteriales; family Flavobacteriaceae; genus Aurantibacter. The sequence goes on from DAISIZ010000040.1 coordinate 3,392, forward strand.
ATTATTTAGATTATCAAAAGGTAGAAAAATTGGTTATACCACAAAACATTAAAGTCTTAGCGGTTGAAGCTGAAAGCGAAATTCAAATTAATTTAGAATTAAAAAGCTTAGATTTGAACCGTAAACTAAAATTCCCTTTTAAAATCCCATCGGGTTTTGACGAAATTAAATTATAAATGAATAGCTTAAAACATAGTCTTTGCATCCTTTTTTTAGTGGGTTTTACCTTTTTAGCTTCGGCTCAAAAAAGTAAAAGAGACCAGTTAGAAAACCGTCGTTTAGAATTGCGTCGTGAGATTAATAAAATAAACGATTTATTAACCTCTAACACTAACAAGAAAAAGTCACAGGCTACTGTAATTGAAGACTTAAACTATAAGATTAGTGTCCGTCAAAATTTAATAAAAGTCACCAACGAGCAGGCTAATTTATCAACACGAGAAATTAGTAAGAACCAAACTAAAATTTCGGACTTAAACAACGAGTTAGAAATTTTAAAAGACAGCTATTCTAAGCTAATTGTAAAGTCTTACAAGAACAAAAATAAGCAAAGTCGTATTATGTTCTTATTATCGGCAAACGACTTTAAACAAGCTTATAAACGCTTACAATACATTAATCAGTATAGCGATTACCAGAAAAAGCAAGGTGAAGACATTTCGGTTAAAACCGAAGAGTTAAAAACGGTTAATGCATCTTTAATAGAACAAAAGAAAACTAAAGATATTTTAATAAAAGAAAACCGCATCGCTCAAGCCGATTTAGAAAAAGACGTGGAAGAGCAACAAAAAGTCATTGCCTTAATTCAAAAAGATTTAGACAAGTACAAAGCTGAAATAAAAAAGAAGCAGAGTCAAGTTGCTAAAATCGATAATCAAATTAAAGATATTATTAGACGTGCCATTGCTAAATCACGTAAAAAATCGGCTAAGAAATCTGGAAAAAAACCGGGTAAAACTGAAGAATTTGCACTTACTGCTGAAACTAAAAAATTAGCAGCAAGCTTTTTAGCTAACAAGGGGAAATTACCTTGGCCAGTAGAAAAAGGTGTGGTAAAAGTACGTTATGGAAAACAACCATCGCCAATAGATAGGAGTATTACCATACAAAGTAACGGTGTTCGAATTGCGACTAAACAAGGCGTAAAAGTACGCGCTGTTTTTAGTGGTGAAGTTTTATCGGTACAAAAAGCTAAACGTGGAAGTATTTCAGTATTAATCCAACACGGTAGTTATGTGAGTTCTTATACAAATCTCAAATCGGTTTTTGTAAAAGAAGGCGATAAAGTAAAAACTAAGCAAAATATTGGTTCTATTTTTACCAACACTATTTCTGGAGAAACCATTCTAAGATTCAGTATTTTTAAGAATAGCACAACGCAAAATCCAGCCTATTGGATTTATAAGATGTAAATTCTTGTGCAGCCAAGAATCTAAATAATTCTATTTGTTTCCGTTAGGAATAAGAAACAAAAAACTCCAAATTAGTACGCTTAAAACTTATTAATTTGGAGTTTTTATTTTAATATAATTAAGCGAATTATTCACCCATAAATAAGGCTTTTAATTCAGTCGCATCATTTGCTTTCATTTTTCCAGCTAAAACTAAACTTAATTGTTTACGTCTTAAAGCGCCTTCAAAACGTTTTTTATCTAATTCAGTTTCTGGTTCTAAAGCAGGGATTAAAACCGGTTGTCCAGTTTCATCTACAGCAACAAACGTATAAATAGCCTCGTTTGCCTTACTTTTAATACCAGATTCACGATCTTCTACCCAAACATCCATATAAACTTCCATAGAGGTTTTAAAGGCACGAGACACTTTAGCTTCTACGGTAACAACACTTCCTAAAGGCACAGATTTATTAAAAGCCACGTGGTTTACAGAAGCTGTTACTACAATTCGTCTTGAGTGACGTCTTGCACTAATACTTGCTGCACGATCCATACGCGCTAATAATTCACCTCCAAAAAGGTTATTTAATGGGTTTGTTTCACTTGGTAAAACCATATCGGTTAATATGGTTAGCGATTGGCTTGCTTTACGAGGGTTCATGGTTTTTAAAATTTGCCACAAAAATAAGGCAACTCAAACGGTTAAATTCGTATTTAACAAAAAATTTAATAAACTAAATAAGCCGTATTAATCTACCGATTTCACTAAAAGCCAAGCGGCTTTGTTTTCATTCGTTTTAATATCTTTTAATGCTTTTCTTGCATCAATTCTGGTATCAAAACTATTGTAAGCGACTTCGTGTAAACCGTATTTATTAACGCCAATTTTATGCGCTTTAAAACCTTTAGCTCTAAGTTGTGCAATTTTCTTTGCTGCATTTTCTTCAACTCTAAAAGCACCAGCGACAATATGAAAAGGTCCTGTTGGTGTTTTGTCTAAAGAAAACGTCACTGATGGCAACGGGTTAGAAATTACAAAAGTAGCTTCTTGAATTTTTGCTTCAATTTCGTTGTTAGCTTCTTCTATAGCCACTTCATTTTGCGAAATAATTTGATCGTTATAGTGTTTTCCAGCAACCATACCGCCAAGTGTTAAAGCAATTAAACCAACAGCAGCATATTTTAAATACGTTCTGTAATTAGTTGGTTGTGATGCAACAACAGTAATTGGTTTTACAGCAGTTTCTTCGGTTGGAGTAGCAACAGTTCTTCCAATAGCATTGGTATTAAAAGACGTTAATCCAAAAGAAGCTGTTAAATAGTTAACGGCATAACTTGGTGTAAATTCAACTTTAGAATCGGCATTAAAAACACAAGCGCCAATATTTTTAAATTGAAGCGTTTCGCCTTCAATTAATTGTGACTTGTAACGTTGTACTTGCGAAGCAATTTTAGCAACAGCAGCTTCAAAAGGAATTTTTTCAACATCGGCAATGTATTGCGCTAATAACCCATCGTTGTTTTTAATTTGTTCGTTAAATAATAACGCTTTTTTAGGCGCTACAAACGTATGGTTAGTGGTATTAACTTCGGCCGAAACACGTTGTGTTACAAACGCACCAAATTCTGGTACGATAACACAGTCGTAACGGTATAATAAATCGCTGATGTAATTCTGTAGTTGCATATAAACAAAGTTATGCTTTTTCCAAACAGATTGAAATTTCTTGTATATTAGTTATTAACAGTCCGAAATTCTGTGGCTTTTTTGACTAAAAATCAATAAGATATCTATGAAAAAAAATGAGTTATTACACGTTTTAGCCTTGCAACACGTGGCAAAAATAGGCGATGTGACTGCCAAAAAACTCATTTCGCACTGCGGAAGTGCCGAAGCTGTCTTAAAAGAAAAGCGACAAAACTTATTAAAAATTGATGGTATTGGTGAAGTTATCATTAGTAATTTATATGATAAGAATCATTTAATTGAAGCTGAAAAAGAACTTCGTTTTATTGAAGAAAGCCATATCAAAACACATTATTTTACAGATAAAGCGTATCCAGAACGTTTAAAACATTGCATTGACGCACCTTTGGTATTGTTTGAAACTGGACATATTAATTTAAAGCAACCACACATAATTAGTATTGTTGGTGCACGAAAAATCACGACGAGCGGTATTGCCTTTTGTGAGCGTTTAGTTGAAGAGTTAGCGGTTTACAATCCTATAATAGTTTCTGGTTTTGCCTACGGAACTGATATTACGTCTCACAAAGCCGCTTTAAAACATAAGTTGCAAACCATAGGTTGTTTGGCACATGGTATGAATCAGATTTATCCTAAAGTGCATAAAAAGTATATGGTAGATGTTGAAAAAAATGGTGGATTTCTAACCGATTTTTGGAGTAGCGCAACCTTTGATAGAAACAACTTTTTAAAACGTAACCGCATTATTGCAGGAATAAGCCAAGCGACTATTGTGATAGAGTCTGCTAAAAAAGGTGGTAGTTTAGTTACTGCCGATATAGCAAATTCTTATAATCGTGATGTGTTTGCAGTTCCAGGACGAACTACCGATTCCCAAAGTGAAGGTTGTAATAATTTAATAAAACAGCAAAAAGCTTACTTGTTATCTACACCTTTAGATGTGCCATATATGTTAAATTGGCAATTAGAAGACACTAAAAAGCCAGTGGTACAAAAACAGTTGTTTGTAGAGCTCACTGACGATGAAAAGTTGGTATACAATTTCCTTAAAGATAAAGACAAAGAGCTGTTAGATCTAATCGCTATTGAATGTAAACTACCAACTTATAAATTAGCAGGTATATTAGTGACTATGGAATTAAAAGGTGTTTTAAGACCTTTGCCTGGTAAGCTGTTTGAATTGATATAACAAATACCTGCGCAGGCAGGTATCTCCTGAATAAAATTAAATGTTTGAATTGAAATAAATTTATAACAGTATTCAACTAATCGTTAGAGCTCTAATCATTTTTATCTCATAAAAAAAAGCCAATTCTTAAAGAATTGGCTTTTTGGATAAATTAGTGTAAAAACGTATTAGTTTTTAATTAGTTTTTTAGTGACTACATTTCCATTGGTAGTAGTAACTTTAATTAGGTATAAATTAGCTTGTAATTGTGTTAAGTTAATAGCATCAAAATTATTTTTAGCAGTTATGACTCTTTTTCCTAATAAATTAAATATCGAAACACTTTCAATAGTTTCTTTATTGCTAACAATACTTACGTAATCGTTAGCTGGATTAGGAGAAATACTTAATTTACTCTCAGTAAAAATTTCTGCTGTAGTATTTAATGTCATACTTTGTACGTCACCTGTAAGCGTGGTAATTGAATTACCAGATCCAGAGCAAGTTCCACCCGATCCGTCAACCCAAGCACCTAAACTTGTACTAGGTGGGTTTGGTTGAGATGTAGATGTGTTGTAATAAAGTAAATTATAACTACCACCTCCATTAAAAGTTCCTTCTATTTCCCAACGATCGCTAGTGGTATTCCAGATGATTCTAAAAGCACAAACACCAGCACCACAAGATGGTCCAGGTAAAGCACTTTGGTAGGTGTTTCTTGTTATACCACCGTCAAGAGTTGTACCTGCGCTATTTAGAGTAAAAGGGTAAGGTCCAGCTATTGCTCCTGAGCAACCAGAATATTGTATTTGTGCAAAATTTTGCTGTGTAAATACTAAGCAAATTAGTATATAAAAATATTTCATAGGTAGTTGATTTTAAATGGTTAGAAATATTAAGATCTTGAAGGGTAAATACCTATTAGTGCAATAATGTAATTTACTGTACGGTATGGTTGTCTGATTTGTACAGGTTGGCTCCCTCCAGTATTATTAATCATATTACTTTTCATAGGTACTACAGTTCCTGAAGCTTTGTATTCATTATCATAAGCACCAGTGTTAGATAAAAGTCCTCCAGAAGGTGCATTGGTATCTCCACTTTCTGATGTTGCATTTACTGTATGAGAATGACTTGGTAATTGCGCTGTAGTTAAGGTTACTGTTTCTTGACCGCCAGCTTGTCCTAAGTTGTAATTAGATAATCCTGGCCCATTTCCTGGGTGAATAGCTACACGACCTCTTAAGTCAGGTAAACCAAATGTTGTTCTACCATCACCACCATAAGTAGTTCCTAAAATGCTAAATAAAGCCGAGTTTTGACTTATTGGTAGTAGTTGCCCGTCACAAAAAGCCCAGCCTCTAGGTGCAAAATTCCCTGCAAACATTTTAATTTCTCCTAATAAAGGGTCTTGTGCATTGGCTATGCTACTTAGAAATAGACATGCAATAATTAGCGTTTTTGATAAAAAATTTTTCATTTTCATTTTAATTTAAAAGTTAGTTGACGCAAATATAGATTAAAATATAGTAATCACTTTGTTTTTTAAACTTAAAAAGCCAACTCTTTTAAGAAAAGGCTTTTTTGTTTTTTTTGTTTATGTAATTTATTGGTTTTGAGTGTTTTGTTTTCTTTTTTTGTTGAAATTCAAGTGTGAATAAAGCAATGTTTAGTAACCTACTTTTTCTCTTACACGTTTAATAACACTATTACAAACTACACTTGCTTTTTCGGCACCTTTTGCTAAAGCATCATCAATTTCGTTAAGATTTGCCATGTAATGGTTGTAGCGTTCGCGCTCTGTTTCAAACTTGGTTAAAATTAACTCATATAAAGCTTGTTTAGCATGACCGTAACCATAATTACCGTTTTCGTAATTGGCTTTCATAGTCGTAATTTCTTCGGCGGAAGCCAATAAATTATATAATGCAAAACAGTTACACGTATTCCAATCTTTAGGGGCTTCTAAAGGTGTACTGTCGGTTGCAATACCCATTATTTGTTTGCGTAATTTCTTTTCAGGTAAGAAAATATCAATAAAGTTATTTTTACTCTTACTCATTTTAGAGCCATCAGTACCAGGAATTAACTTAGTTTCCTCTTGTATTTTAGCGGTTGGTAACACAAAAGTATCGCCTAATTTAGCATGAAAACGAGACGCTACATCACGTGTCATTTCAATATGTTGTAATTGGTCTTTTCCAACTGGGATAATTTCGGCATCGTAAGCTAAAATATCGGCAGCCATAAGCATAGGATAAGTAAATAAACCTGCATTTACATCTTCAAGTCTATCGGCTTTATCCTTAAAACTATGGGCTAAGGTTAGGCGTTGGTAAGGAAAAAAACAGCTTAAATACCAGTTTAATTCTGTGACTTGAGGAATATCACTCTGTCTGTAAAACACCGTTTTTTCAATGTCTAAACCAAAGGCTAACCAAACGGCAGCTGTAGAATACGTGTTGTTGCGTAATAATTTGGCATCTTTAATCTGAGTTAACGAATGCATATCTGCAATAAATAAAAACGATTCGTTTTTAGGATTGTTTGCCATTTCTATAGCAGGAATTAAGGCGCCTAAAATGTTCCCTAAATGTGGTGTTCCTGTGCTTTGAATTCCGGTAAGTACTCTTGACATTGTAATTATAACTTTAGCTAACAAAGGTATAATAAAAGCCTAAACCTATAAACCTTTGTTTAAAATAAATTAGTTAGTTTTGGTTTTCTATGAAATTATTAAAATACCCGTTTTGGTTAGTCTATAGAATATGGTTTTACATTGTAATGGCTATTCCTATTTTGGTGATGTCGCTACTATTAATTTGTTCGCTTATAAAAGAGTCTTGGTATCCATATTTCTTTAAGTTAGCTCGTATTTGGGCGCGTTTCATTTTAATTTTTATGGGGTTTAAAGTGAAAATTTCTCGCGACGAAACCACCGATATAAATAAAAGCTACATGTTTGTAGCTAATCATACTAGTATGACAGACATTATGTTAATGTTAGTTTCGGTTAAAAATCCGTTTGTATTTGTTGGTAAGGCTGAATTGGCTAAGATTCCTGTTTTTGGTTTTTTCTATAGGCGTAGTTCTATTTTAGTAGACAGAAATAATCCTAAAAGTAGGCAAGCTGTTTTTTTAAGAGCTCAAAAACGTTTAAATCAAGGCTTAAGTATTTGTATTTTTCCTGAAGGGTTAGTTCCTGAAGAACATATTGATTTATCACCTTTTAAAGATGGTGCTTTTCGTTTAGCTATAAACCATAATATACCAATTGTACCTTTAACTTTTGGGGATAATAAAAAGCGTTTTTCATATACTTTTTTTAGTGGAAGCCCGGGTAAGATGCGTGTTAAAATGCATCAATTTATTCCAACAAAACTATTAGAGGCGAAAGATACTAAAGATTTAAAGACACAAACGGAAGCTGTAATAAGGCAGCAATTAAGAAATTATAGTAAAAAGTAAAAGGCAGCTCGAGAGAGCTGCCTTTTTTATTGATGATAAGATCTAGTTTAATAGTAAAAGTCTAACCAACTTAAAAACCTAAAACTAAAATTTGTAACTAAATCCTGTATATACACCAATAATATAAGGGTTGAATTTTCCGTATGTATTTGAAAAACCATTAACTTGATATTTAAAAGTTGGCTCTAAATTATAAACAAATTGCTTTGTAAATTTATAATTGATACCTAGTCCTAAATTAGCACTAAAGCTTAAATTGTTAATGTTATTTGCTTCACCAACTTCGGTTTTAAAGCCATCAAATTCGGAAACAACTTTGTTATTTTCTAGAACAAAAGTACTAAATCCTCCGATTATATTTAAGCCAAATCGACTTTTATTTAGTTTATATTCTATTTCTAGTGGGAATTCTAAATAATTAATACGCTGACTTAGAGCAGCATTATAATCTAAATTTCGGCTAACTTGCTGGACTGCTAGATTGTCTGTACTAATTACAGATAAACCTTGTCTGTTAGGTAACGTGTAGAAATCTATGTTTTCTAAAGGTTTAGTTGGTGTGTCGCTTATGCTTTCAAAAACAATTACATCATCGGTATCATAGCTTAAATTAAGTTTATTAATTCCTGAGCGTATTGTAATGTTTTTTGTTAGAGCATAACCAACATTTAGACCATAACTCGTATTTGTTTCTCCAGACTTTTTATTATTTGTGAACTGACTACCAAATTGAGAACCTTTACCCATAGAGTTATAATAAACAGGTGCAATGTTTGGTGTTATTGCCCAACGATTTACAATTTGTTCTTTTTTAATAAGTTTATCATAATCTTCAATAGCACGCTCAATGCCTTTGTCATCTATAGTAATAAGATCTTGTGATGCTAAAGAATCTTTAATGATAGCTAAAGAAAGTTTTTCAGTGTCTAAAATACTATTGGTTCTTGCCTTAGTTTCTTGTGAGTTTTGTAGGCTTGAGTTTGTATTGTTAGAACTATAGTAGTTAGAAGAATTTTGTTTGCTACTGGTGTTTTTGATGGTTTTTACAGATGCAGTAGATTGATTTTTGTTAGTACTTGTAACCTGATTAGCATAATGATTTTGAGCGTTGTTATTTAAATGTTTTTGCCCTGATTGTCCAACTTTATAACTATTAACAATTTGTTGTTTGTTAGTGTTATAAGTATTGTTTGAAGTACTCTTTTGATTGTTTTTAGAGTTGTTTTTAGAGTTGTTTTTAGAGTTGTTTTTTTCGTTTCCAGCTAAACTGTAGTTGTCACTATTTTTATTAATAGTGTTTGTAGAGGTATTGTTTATGCTAACATTAGAATTATTTTTATGAGCACTATTTTGTGTTTTACTATTAGCAAACCTGTTTAAGTTATTCTCTATGCTGTTTGTTGTAGTTCCTTTTTTAGTTGAATTTTTATTTGATGTATTAGAGCTTGTGTTGAATTCTGAAGTTTCTGTTGTAGCGTTACTTTTTGCATTATTGTTAACAATACTATTGTTTGTAGACTCGTTGTTTTGTGAAGATTTAATAAGTAAACCTGCTGTTAGTCCAATAATTAATACGCTAGCAATAGCTGATATTTTTAGCCAAAGTGGTATAACTTTAGGTGTTGCAGAATTGCTTTCTAATTGTTTTTCAATGTTTTGCCAAACTTTAGCGTCTGGTTGGACTTCGAAATCTTTAAATTTCTCTTGAAAAAGACGATCGATATGTTTTTTATTGCTCATTATAAATTATGAGTATTTAGTTGTTCTTTGTATGCGTTAACCCATTCTTTTAATATAGCTCGAGCTCTATTAAGGTTGGATTTAGATGTACCTACACTAATGTTAAGTAAATCACTAATATCTTTATGCGAATAATCATCCATAACATAAAGGTTAAAAACCAGCCTATAACGGTCTGGTAGTTTTTGAATACATTCCAGTAAAAAATCTAATGGAATATCTTCTGCGTCCTCATCGTCTACAGCGATGGTTTTGTCTTCTATTTGTTCTTCATTTACAATCTGAAAAACCGATGTTTTCCTGTAGCGTTGTAAAGTGGTATTTATGGTAACTCGTTTTAACCAACCTTCAAAAGAACCTTTATTTTTAAACTGATTTATTTTTCCGAAAATAGTTAAAAAAGCATCTTGTAAATTATCTTGAGCTTCGGCATGACTTCTTGAATACTTTAAGCAAACCGAAAATAACTTCCCTGAAAAGAGTTTGTATAATTCGCCTTGTGCTTTAGTATTGTTGTTCTTACAATCAAGTATGAGTTGCTCTAGACTCACTAATAGTTAGTTTTTGTTAATTGGTGACTTCTACTTCATAATCTATATATTGATCTACATTGCTAGCATCCTTACCTTGCCAAAATCTAAACTTGTGTGTTCCAATCGTTTTTGGTTCAAATTTAAATGAAGCTTCTGCAATTTCATTTATGGTTAAGCAATTGGCTGTGTTTTCGGTATATGTGCTAATTACTGCCATAGTACTTTGGTTGCCTTCATTTATGTAATACATATCGGTATAAATATGGCAATTAGTAGGCTTGTTATACATTATTTTAATAGCGTGTCTGCTATTTACCGTTGTGCTATCAGGTAATTCTGCACTTACAACAGATAATAAGGTTTGGTAACCAATTCCAGAATCGTCACTTTTACTGCATGAAAAAGTTAACATAGCTAGGCAGACTATAACAATATTTTTGGCGCGTTTAATACGTTTCATAATAATAAGATACAGAAAAATACAAAAGGTTGCGTAGCTAGCAAAAAAAATCCCGACTTAGTCGGGATTTTTGTTATTCTTCTTTAGCTTCTTTTAAAGCGACTTTAATTTTTTCTTCCAGTTCATCAAATAATTCCGGATTGTCTTTAATCATATTTTTAACTGCATCACGACCTTGTCCTAATTTAGTGTCTTGGTAACTAAACCATGAACCACTCTTTTTAACAATCTCCATTTCTACAGCAACATCTAAAATTTCACCTACTTTAGAAACTCCAGTACCATACATAATGTCAAACTCTGCCATTCTAAATGGTGGTGCAACTTTATTCTTAACGACTTTTACTCTAGTTTTGTTCCCTAAAACTTCACCTGAGCTATCTTTAATTTGTGTAGATCGTCTAATATCTAAACGTACCGATGCGTAAAATTTAAGTGCATTACCACCAGTTGTTGTTTCTGGATTTCCAAACATAACCCCAATTTTTTCACGTAATTGGTTAATGAATATTACGGTACAATTTGTTTTACTAATTGAAGCGGTTAATTTACGTAAGGCTTGCGACATTAAACGTGCATGAAGTCCCATTTTAGAGTCTCCCATTTCACCTTCAATTTCACTTTTTGGTGTTAACGCAGCAACAGAATCAATAACAACAATATCAATAGCACCAGAACGAATTAAGTTATCGGCAATTTCTAAAGCTTGCTCTCCATTATCTGGCTGAGAAATAATTAAGTTATCAATATCTACACCTAATTTTTCAGCATAAAAACGGTCAAAAGCGTGTTCTGCATCAATAAAAGCAGCAATACCACCAGCTTTTTGTGCTTCGGCAATAGCATGTAAGGTTAACGTTGTTTTACCTGAAGATTCTGGTCCGTAAATTTCTATAACACGACCTCTTGGGTAACCGCCAACGCCTAAAGCAATATCTAAACCTAAAGATCCTGTAGGTATAGCTTCCACATCTACCACAGCTGCATCACTCATTTTCATTACGGTTCCTTTTCCGTAGGCTTTATCTAATTTATCTAAAGTAAGCTTTAACGCTTTTAATTTAGCTTCCTTTTCTTTATCGTTGCTCATATTTTTATATATAATAATGTTAGGCTAAAATACGCCATATTTTATTTTTTTTAATTCTTCACGCAACCTTTTTAAAATTACTGCATCTATTTAACAAATAGGGGAATTATTGCTATGAAAAAGAAATTTTCACCTTATTAGGATAACCAGTTCTATATAAATCAATTATTAACCATGAGATTTTTAATAAAAATCATACATACAACAATATTAGGCGTTTCAGTCTCTATTTTATTAAATAGTAGCTGTAAAGCCGATGGAGGATAACTCGTAAAATTTTTAAACATTTAATTTAAAAATTAATCACGAGTTAGTCTATTAAAAGTCCCTTGCAAAAGTTGTAAGGGACTTTTTTTTGCTTTGAATTTTGATGTGTTATCAGCTTGTTTTTAGTAAGTTACTAAACTTACTGTTTCAGTAAGATTAAATCTTTTGGAATAATAAAGTTTGAAGTTCTTTTGAGGCTTCCATCTGGACAAGGATAAGTCCTGCAATCCAGCATTTTACTATTTACTCTAGACCAAATTAATTTTTCATTTTTAATATTAGTGTAGCTTAAGGTTAGGTTTGCATGTATCTTTTTTTCGCATTTGGTTAACGCTGGTTCGTTATAGATTAATCTAACTTTATTAGGGCTAATTATTGTGTTTCCATAAATTTCCCTAGGAGAATTAAATATTTCTACGCCATTTATCTTGTAGATTATTTTAACTCTAAGTTCATCTTCAAAATCATTATCGTTGTAAATACCAGGTATGCCTTTAGCTCTATGGATTGCTTTAGTTATTGTTATTTCTAAAAATTTAGACTTATCTTTATAGGTCCATGTACCTACGTATTTGTCTAGTGTATGACTTGTGTCTTTAAAGTATATAATATCCTCTTCTGGCGTAGATAACGGGATGTTGTGTTGTTCTTCAAGAGAGACAATGGTTTCTTGTGAGTTACACCACAAGAATGGAGTTAAAATTAAAACGATTAAATAAGTGCTTTTATGCATTTGCTAGACTATTATTATTCCCAAAGAACGCTTATTAATTGTGTTATAGTATGTATTCTTGCTAATCTCATATAAATCAATACCTTTGCAGTCTAAAATAAATGGTTTTTAAATAGAAAGCCATATAGAATCTTTAACCTTAAAAACTTAGTATAGCATGCAACTGTACAACAAATTAAGTGCGAA